>DASZEJ010000104.1:0-34449 GCA_035940955.1 Solirubrobacteraceae bacterium | reverse complement strand
GCTCCCGTCAGCACCACCGGCCGGCCGGGTGATGCTCCTCCCAGGCGTAGTCCTCGCCGCCGGTGGTCCGGTTCCTGCCGTGGGCGTAGTTCGTGAACACCCGGCACCGCGGCGCCTCACCGTAGTAGGCGTAGGGGAGGCTGCACTCCGTGGAGTTAGAGCACGTGTTGTGCCCGCCGTCGTCGACGCGGCGGCCGTTCGCGTTCAGGTAGATGTGCAGCCACAAGGTTCCGCGGCGGCAACCAGCCATCTGACCCTTGTAACGCAGCCCGTCGGACCGGATGTACGAGAACGCGCTGACGCAGCCGTTGTGCGACTCGTCGCGGGCGGAGGCGGCCAGCCCCAGCGCGCCGGCAACCGTGTTGTTCGAACCACCGTCGCGCGCGTAGGGCACTAGTCCGGATGTGTCGGCGCCCGCCGCGATTACCGCAGCCAGAGTCTCGAGGCCGGGCTGATCGACGAACTGCGCGATCGAGTAACCGGGTGGGAGCGTGCCCCACACCTCGCGCCCGTCGGCGGCCACATGCACCGAGCCTCGGATCGCTTCGACGCCTTCATACGCTGCCCAACTGCCCCACCCGAGGGTGCTCGACGTCGCGAGGTCCTCGGCGGCGGCGACGGTTCCCGAGACACCCTTGGTGGGGTCGCAGGTGCCGCCCGGGGTCGGGTCGCAGATCGGGTTCAACGCCGCGGGGTCTGTGACCTGCGCGCTCGCCGTCGGCGACGATGCGGCGATCACGGCGAGCGCCGCGATCAATGGCATAAGCCGCCCGCATCTCAGGGTGCTCCGAAGCATGTGTCTCCTCTCGGTTGCTGTCTAGACACGAGAGGACCAACGAGAGCTAAGGCTTTATCTTGCGCTAATACATGTGTCGGCGTTTCGGGCTCTTCTCTGCGCTCGCTAACACCGAGGCGGATCAGCCTTGCCGGAGTGCGGGAGAGAGCTCCTTGAGGCCGACCAACTGAACGCGCTGGGCGATCCTACCGTCCAGGACCGCGGCCCAGCGCGTCATGACGTCCAGGTCGCCGTCATAGCTGACCTCGTAATGGTCTGCCGCTAGCGTGACGAGCTCCGGCAGCGCCGGTAGATCACGATCGAGCGCTCCGCCGGGTACCCGGAACTCAGCGCTCCATGGTTTCGGTACAAACGCCTCCACGGCGCGCGGCTCGAGCATCCGTCGGAGCGCGAGGTCGCCCCAGGTCTCGTTCGGGCCGACAACGCGCTGGCGGGCAGGAATCCCGGCCAGGACAGCGGTGGCGCCGTCAGCCCATGACGCGATGGCGGTCGCCTCGCCGTCGGGCGACGACTCGACGAAGATGGCCGTCAGCCGCCATGGTCGACGCTGAGCCGCAAAGACCATCCGGACCTCGTCGATCGTCGTGGGCGCTGCCGGCGCGTCCGACGAACGTTTCCCGCGTGGCTCGCCATACCGCTGCCGTCCGAGTTCGCGCAGGCCCTCGTCCGCCCACCAGTGCGCCGCCCCGACCAGGACCTGCCAGGACATCACTTCCTCGTCGCTTGTCGGGTGGCGGCTGTCATTTGTGCGATCGCTGGCTGCGCTCGCCCAGCGCTGCGCATGGCTACGGTCGAGCGGCCTGGTGAGTGTGCGGTTCGAGATCGTCGGGGGGTCTTGCGGTGCTCCGAACGGGCCGCCGCACGACGGGACTTTGCCACCGCGACCGCGGCGATCGTACTCGACGTGCTCGGTACGGGTCTCCTCCACAACCTTGGGTCATGGTCGATCGCCGCATCGCCGAGCGCTCGGCGACAAGACGTCGGTTGCCGACCCCGCGAGATCGCCGAGCCTCATGGCCGCGAGACCCGCTGTATGAGTTCAGCGGCGCCGCGGCAAGAGCAGCTGGCCTATCGACAGCTCGCGCAACGTCCGCCCTCGGCCAGGAACGTCGCGAGGTCCTCGCGGAGTGGGTGTTCGCCGAGCACCGCGTCGCAGTGGACGCAGGCGTTGGCGAGGTAGCCCTCGCGACGCAGTCAGCGGGACCCCTGCTCCGACAGGCCTTTCGCCTCTGCCGCCGTGACCTCGACCGCGCGCCGCTCGCCGTTCTCGAACTCGTACGTGACGGTCGTCGGCTTGTCGGGTTCGATCGGCGCGCCGGAACGCTCCGAGTGCTTGAGCTGGCTCAACGCGTCCTCTATAGCGGGCGTCGAACGATCAATAGAAACCCACCGAACGCCTGGTGCCAGGGCGGCGGCAAGTGACCGCCCGAGTTAGGCTTGGTCGTGTCGCGCGCGTTTGCTGACGCGGGCAGCTGGGGCTCTGTGACCGGTCGCGCCTGTCACATCCTAAGTGGTCAGAGCTTCACGGGACGGGGGCGTAGAGTTGCGGCATAACGTCGTAACGCCGGCGCAATCGGCGAGGAGGTCATCATGGATCCGATCACAGGGGTCGTGATCGCGGCCATCACCGCGTACGTCACGCGCAAGTGCGAGGACGCCGTCGAGACCGCCGGGGACGCGCTGCTCGAACCGGCCCGCAGCTTCTTCGAACGCCTGAAGAGCCGGTGGGCGGACGACGCCGCGGCGAGCGGCGACCTCGAGCGGTTCGCCGACTCGCCGTCGCTGTATGCGCCGGTCATCCAGCGCAGGCTCGAGGACGAGCTGGCGCGCGACGCCGAGCTGCGCGCCGAGCTGCAGCGGGAGGTCGACGAGCTCGGGCCGAACGTCGAGGTGTTCCAGCGCATTGCGGACGCGCGCGGGGTCACCGGGCTGAGGGCCGACGAGGTGACGAGGGGCCGCGCCCGCGTCGAGCAGCAGATCGAACGGGGCGAGAACGTCCTCGGCGCCGACATCAACAAGCTCGGCTGAGCGGCCGCCGATGCACCCCGACGTGCGGCGGCTCGTCGCCGACCGCACCCGGGATTTCGCGGGCCGCGGCTGGTTCCTCGATGCCGCAGCGGCGTGGCTGCGCGCGCGCGACCGGCGCGCGCTCGTGGTCGTCGGCGAGCCGGGCTGCGGCAAGACGGCGCTCGCCGCACGCCTGCTCCAACTGTCGCTCGGCGAGGTCACGTCCGACCGGGAGGAGCTGTCGCCGGGCTTCGTCTCCGCCGCGCACTTCTGCTCATGGCGCGACCCGCGATGGAACGACCCGATCCGCTTCGCGCGCTCGGTCGCCGAGCAGCTCGCGGCAACGTCGCCGGCGTTCGCCGAGGCACTGGTCGAGGAGGCGAGCGGCAAGCGGATCGAGGTGGGCGTCCACCAGGTCGCCGGCCACGTCGGCGGCGACCTCGTCGCCGTCGCGATCGCGCAGCTCGTCGTGGGTCACGCCGTCCCCGAGCAGGCGTTCAGCGAGCTCGTCGCGGGTCCGCTCGAACGCACCCTCGCGGTGGATCCCGACCGCCGGGTGCTGCTCCTCGTCGACGCGCTCGACGAGAGCCTCACCCCCGGCCGAGACACGACGATCGCCTCGCTCGTCGTGAGCCTGAGGCACCTGCCGGACCGGGTGCGCCTCGTCGTCACGACGCGGCCCGACGTGCGGCTCGAGCGGCAGCTCGACGGCATGGGCCGCCTGACGCTCGAGTTGTCGCCGGACGATCGGCACCGCATCGACGAGGACGTGCGCGAGTACGTGCGCGGGCGGATCACGCCCGCGATGCGGGACCGGATCGATCCGTCGCTGGGGGAGGAGGGGCTCGTCGCGCGCTGCGCCGACCGCGCCGACGGCAACTTCCTCTTCGCGCGGTTCCTGCTCGCCACGCTCGAGCGCTCCGAGGGCCGCCTCGACGAGGCGACGCTCGAGACCGCGCCGGCGAGCCTCGAGGAGAGCTACCTCGCGCTGCTCGAGCGGCTCGCCGACGCGACGAGCGAGCGGTGGCGCGAGCGTGCGCGCCCGCTGCTCGGGACGCTGGCGGTCGCCCGCGCCGCCGTCGGCGAGCGGCAGCTAGCCGCCTGGCTCGAACGGCCGCCCGACGACGTGCGGAGCGACCTCACCGAGCTGCGCCAGGTCCTCGATGACCAGTCGGCCGGCGGCGAGCGACGGTACGCCCTATACCACCGGTCGTTCGCGGAGTTCTTGCTCGACGACGAGCGAGCGCAGGAGTACTGGGTGGCGGCGGCGCCGCAGCACCAGCGGATCGCCCGGTGGTATCTCGCGAACCACGGCGACGACTGGGCCGAGGCCGACGACTACGGCATCGCGCACGTGGTGGCGCACCTGCACGACGCCGGTGACGACGCCGCGGTCCTCGACCTGGTGCAGGCGCCGTTCCTGGCGGCGAAGGCCACCCGCAGCGGCTCGATACGACCGGCGCTCGAGGAGCTTCGGCGCGGGCTCGCGGCGGCCCTTCGCAGCGGCCGGATGAGCGCGGCGGCCCGGATGGTGGCGGCGCACGCCCTCCTCAAGCGGCGCGTCCGGGACCTTCCGAGGTCTGCGATCCCGCTCTACGCGGCCGCGGGGCAGATCGACCGCGCGCTCGAGCTGGCGGCGGTGATCGACCGCCCCATCGACCGGCGCGGCGCGCTGTGGGACACCGTCAAGCATCTCCTTCCCGAGCGCCACGAGCAGGCGGCCACGATCGCGGCCCTCATCGAGGAACCGGGGATGCGGGCGGAGGCGCAGCTCCTCGTGCTACAGGCCTCGGCGCATGCGCTCGCCCCCGGGGAGCTCGTCGCGTCGTGCCGGGCGCTCGCGGACGCGCTCGTCGCGGGCTCGGCGCCGCACTACGCCTCTCACGGCCTGCGGCGGCTCAGCCGCGTCGCGCAGCGAGCCGACCCGGCCGTGGCCGCGGCGCTCGCGGAGCGGGCCGAGACGGTGATGGAGCATCCGCCGGACGCCTTCATGGCGGCGGAGGCGCTGGCGGCGCTCGCCCGGCACGTCCGTGAGGACGATCCGCGCCGCGCGATCGCGCTGCTCAAACGCGCGGCGGTCCTGATGGCGTCCGAGCGCGAGCACGAGGTCAACGCGCTCGTCACCGCCGGCTACGTGGCCGAGCTGTTCCACCTCGAGCCGCGTGCCGCGCGGGACGTCCTGCCGCGGCTCGACGCGCGCCTCGCGTGGGCGCACGCGGTCATCCGGCTCCTTCACGAGGGCGGTGAAGCCCGCGCGCCGCTCGCGCAGGCGCGCGCGGCGCTCGACGCGGTGCGGTCGCTGACCAAGGCGGAGGCGTACCAGTGGAAGGCGCACGCCGCCGTCTTCCTCGGCGCTGCGTTGGCGGAGGTCGATCCGGTGGAGGGCGCCCAGCTGATCGACCGTGCGCCCGAGTGGGCGCGGACGGAGGGCCTCGCCGAGGTGATGAAGGAATGGACGCTCGATCCCGCCACAGCCGGACGGTTCGCCTCCCAGATCGGCGATCACGTGAAGCGCAGCAACGCGATCGTGGAGCAGGGGCGACGCCACCTCGCCGCAGGCGACGCCGATGCCGCCCTGGCGGTCGCGCGGGTGGGAGACGAGCGGGGGTCGCGCGCCCGCCTCACCGCCGCCGTTGCCGCATCGCTCGTCGGCGTCGACCCCGAACGCGCGCGGGCGCTGGCGCGGGAGGTCGCCGCCGTCGGCGTCTCGGGGCCGCACGCGCTCGACGTCGCGCGTGAGCTGGCGAAGGCCGACCGCGACGCCGCGACGCGGGTCCTCGACCGCGCGCTCACGGCCGCACGCGACGCCGGCGCCGCCGAGCGCTTTCTGCTCGAGGCGGCAGAGGCCGCCCTCGCCCTGGGTGACAGCCGCCGGGCACTTGACCTCGTCCGCGAGACGCTGGTGACCCATCGCGGCTGGCAGGCGCGGTCGTGGCTGGCCGATGCCGAGGCCGCGCTCGTGGCGGAGGCGGTGCGACGCGACGACCCCGCGGCCGACGCCCTGCGGCGGGGCCCGGCTGGCGCGGCGAGCGAGGCCGCGTTGGCGGGCGCGGCGACGATCGCGACGGCGGAGCGCGACGTCGACGCTGCGCTCGCGCTGCTGCCCGCGCTCGCGGGCGACGACGCCGAGGGCCGAGCGCTGGCCGCGATTGTGCTCGCGGCCGCAGCGACCGGCGACGCGAGGACGGTCGAGCTGGCGGAGCGCTTCTTCGGCTGGCGCGACAACGCGTGGTACGACTTCAAGGCGGACACGGCGGCGCGGGCCGCGGCCGCGCTCGCGGCGACGGACCGCTCCGCGGCCGAGCAGCTCGTGGAGCTGGCGCTGACCCACCCGTATGGCGACTGGCGCCACGTCGCGCACGCCACCGAGCGCATCCTCCACGTGCATCCCGCACCGCAGCGGTTCGCCGAGCACGTGCTCGCCACGGCAACCCGCTCGAACATCGACGAGCACGTCGCGCTGATCGCCGGCGCGGTGGCGCGGACCTGCCCGGAGCTGGCCGTCCTGTGTTCGGCGCCGCTGGCGGCGTCGCCGGAGCACCGCGCGCGGGTGCACGGCGCGCTCGCCGCCGTCGCGGCGTCGGAGGAGGAACGCGAGCGCCTGCTGCGGGAGGCGCTCGCCAGCGCCGACTCAGCGACGCCGGCGTGGCGGCAGCTCGACGCCCGCACCGTGATCGCGCAGCTCGTCGGCGCCGCGGACGCGGACCGCGCCCGCGCCCTGCTCGACGAGATCGCCGCGGCGATCGGCCGGCTCGACCAGGCGTACGTACGGGCGGCGCACCTCGCAGACGTGGCGGCGGTCCACGCCGGCCTCGGGGACGACGACGCGGCGGTCGGGATGCTGGAGAAGGCGTGCGCGCAGCTGCCGGCGAGCTCGGGCACCGACGCGGCATACGCCCTGGACACGATCCGCGACGTGCTCGCGGCGACGCCCGACGGGTTCGTCCGGCGCGCGATGCCCGAGCTGCTGCGCGCGGTGCAGGTGACCGACGACGTCGTGCTCAACCGCTTCGGCAGCTTCCTCGCGCTGCTCGTGCGCGCGGGCGATGAGCCGCCGGCTGTCTACCTCGACGAGCTGCTGCTCGCCGACGCGACGGCGGAGGCGGCGTTCGTCTCGTGAATCACCGCGACGGCTGTGGTCGGTGATGCAGTTCGCGCGAGGCGCGCGATGAGCTTCCCCAATCGTTACCCCAAGGTCCGCCGCGGCCGGCCGTAGTCTCCGACGAACACGGGGCGCACGGCAGCAAGCGCGCCGGTCTCGAAAACCGTTGTAGCGGCAACCCCGCTACCGAGGGTTCGAATCCCTCCCCCTCCGCTCGGGCGAGCGTTGGTGAACCCTTCCGGGGAGCTCGCCTCGGACCGTGGCGAGCAGTCCTCACGGGCGCCGCCGAATCGCCCGCTCACCCCTGCCGCCGCCCGTCACGAGTGACGGCGCACGCGACAGCTGCGTTGCAGTCCGTGACAAATCTAGGTAAACACTCAGAGCGTGCAACGCGGTGAGGGAGCAAGAGACGACAAGCGTCGTGTCGTCGAGCTGATCCGTTCGCACCCCCCTGGGAGGGTCGCCCTCGAGCACGGAGGGCGGGCGATCTCCTACGGCGAGCTTGGGCGGCTGATCGACGAGCGCGCGGCCGCGTTGTGCGCAGCCGGCGGCCGCGCCGGTGCGTTCGTGGCCGTCGAGCGCCGGAAGTCGGTCGAGTTCGTCGTCGACTTCCTCTCGGTCCTCGCGCTCGGCGGCACGGTCGTCCCGATCGATCCCGGCACGCCCCCGGCGCGCCGGCGCACGTTCCTGGAGCTCGCGCGGCCGCAGCTGCTCGCGCGCGGCGAGCAGATCGTGCCCCTCGCCGGGGACCCGGGGCGCGACGCCCCCGCTGACGGCGCGTTCGTGTACTTCACCTCCGGCTCCACCGGCGTGCCCAAGCCGGTGCTCGGCTCCGCCTCAGCGCTGCGGTCGTTCGTCGACTGGTTCGTTCCCGAGTTCGGCGTCGGCGCGGGCGATCGCTTCGCGTTCATGGCGGGCGTGAGCTTCGAGGCGAGCCTGCGCGACATCTTCCCGCCGCTCGCCGCCGGAGCCGTCCTCGTCGTCCCCGACGACGACGGCAGCGCGGCGCCGGCCGAGGCGGTCGAGTGGCTGGCGCGGGAGGAGATCAGCGTCGTCACCGTGGTGCCGTCCGTCGCGCGCGCGTGGCTGTCCGACGGGCGCACCACGTGCCCGGCCGTGCGCGCCGTCTTCTTCGTCGGCGAGCCGGTGCCCGCCGACGTGCTCACCGGGTGGCGCGCCCGGTTCCCGCGCACGAGCGTGCGCGTGAACTCCTACGGCTCCACCGAGGGCGGGCAGGCGACGATCTACAAGCGCCTGGCCGAAGAGGCGATGGACCGCGTCCCCGCGGGGCGGCCCGTCCCCGGCACGCGCTACTGCTTCCTCGACCGCGACGCGCGACTCGACGCCGACACCGTCCGGAACGCGCTGGAGCACGGCCCGGCGAGCGGTGAGATCGTGATCGTCAGCCGGGCGTGCAGCCACGGCTACCTCGGCATGCCGGACGAGAACGCCGCCCGCTTCGTCGAGCTGGGCGACGGCGTGACCGCCTACCGCACCGGCGACCTCGGCCGCGTCGACGAGGACGGCGACCTCGTGGTCATCGGCCGCGTCGACGACGAGGTGAAGATCAACGGCGTCCGCGTCCACCCGGCGGAGGTGACGCGGGCGATCCGGGCGCATCCGGCGACCGCCGACGCGTTCGTGATCGCGACGCCCGGAGACGAACCGTCGCTGACGGCGTACGTCGTCGGCGACGTGGACGTCGCGCAGCTGCGGCGCGACCTCATGGACGTCCTGCCGCTGGCGATGATCCCCGCGCGGTTCGTCACCGTCCCGCGGCTTCCCACCGCCCGGACCGGGAAGGTCGACCGCGCCGCGCTGGTCGCGCTGGCCGAGGACGGCGCGCACGCGGACGGGTTCGTCGAGCCCTCCGGCGACGTCGAGCGCTGGCTGGCCGACCGGTTCCGCGAGCTGCTCGGCGTCGAGCGCGTGTCCGCGCGCGACGACCTGTTCACCCTCGGCGGCGACTCGATCACGGCCGTCAGGCTGGCGGCGAGGATCCGCGACCAGCTGGGCGTCGAGCTGACTTCGCGCGAGGTGTTCGCGGCGGGCACGCTCGCCGACCTCGCCGCGGCGATCGTGGACCGGCAGCTGCTCGCGGCCGATCCGGACGAGCTGCTGGCAGCGCTCGACGCCCTCGAGGCATGACCGACACGTCGCTGGCGCAGCGACTGGCGCGGCTGTCGCCGGAGCAGCGGGCCGAGCTGGCCCGGACCGTGCGCGAGAAGAACGCGGACGGGAACGGCCGCGCCGCGATCCCGCGCATCGACCGCTCCTCCGGGCGGCTGCCGATGTCCTCCGCGCAGCGCCGCCTGTACTTCCTCCAGCGCCTCCATCCCGAGAGCCCGGCGTACAACGTCGTCGAGGCGTTCCGCCTTCGCGGCGCCCTGGACGTCGAGACGGTGCGGTCGGCGCTCCAGGCCGTGGTGGCGCGCCACGAGGTGCTGCGCACCACGTGCTCGATGGGCGACGGCGAGCCGGTGGCCCTGGTCCGCGACGAGGCGACGGTCGACCTGGAGGTCGTCGACGTGCGCGCCGCCGAGCTGGCCGGCCTGCTCGCGGCGCGCGTCGAGGTGCCGTTCGACCTCGACCGCGAGCCGCCCCTGCGCGTCACGCTCGCCCGCATCGCCGACGACGACCACGCGCTGCTCATCCTCGGGCATCACATCGCGTCGGACGCGTGGTCGTGCCGGCTGCTCGCGCAGGAGCTCTTCCGCCACTACGCCGCGGCGGTCGCGGGCGGTGACCCCGGGCTGCAGCCGCTCGCGATCCAGTACGCCGACTTCGCCGCCTGGCAGCAGAGCCGGCGCGGGAGCGACGAGGCGCGCGGCCACCTCGCGTACTGGCGGGAGCGGCTGGCGGGCATGCCGCCGCTCCTCGAGCTGCCCCTGGAGCATCCGCGGCCCGCGGTGCGGTCCGACCGCGGGAGCGAGATCCGGCTCGAGCTGGACGGCGACGTGCGCCGGCGCCTGCACGCTGCGGCCCGCGACGAGGGCATCACGCCGTTCGCGCTCCTGCTGACCGCGTTCGGCCACGTCCTGCACCGGCACTGCGACTCCGACGACGTGGTCGTCGGAACGCCCGTCTCGGGGCGCGACCGGCCGGAGCTCGAGCCGGTGCTCGGCTGCTTCATCAACACCGTCCCGCTGCGCCTCGACTTCGGGGAGGTCCCGACCCGCCGCGACCTCGTGCGACGCGTGTGGGAGCGCACGCTCGACGACCTCGACCACCAGGCGCTGCCGTTCGAGGACCTGGTCGCCGAGCTGAGCCCCGAGCGCGACCTCAGCGCCGGCCCGCTCGTGCAGGCGCTGTTCAACCTGTATCCCGCCACGCGGATCGTCGAGCGCGTTCCGGGCCTGGAGCTGGAGCCGCTCGACGTTCCGCGAGCGCGCGCGAAGTTCGACCTGACGTGCACGGTCGTCGACCACGGCGACGCGCTCCGGGTGACGCTCGACTACGCCACCGACCTGCTGCAGCGCGAGCAGGTGCGCAGGCTGGGCGAGCACTTCGTCGCGACGGTCGAGGACCTGCTCTCCGGCCTCGACGCGCCCGCGGGGACCCTGGCGCCCGTGCCGCCCGGGGAGGCGGCGCCGCGGGCGCCCGATCGCGCGAGCGCCGGCCGCGCGGTGCCCCTCCTCGAACGCTTCGAGGCCCACGCCCGCGCCCATCCGGAGCGCACCGCGATCGCGGGCCCGCACGGGGCCGTCGAGTACGGGGAGCTGAACCGGCGCGCGAACCGGCTCGCCCGTCGCCTGGAGCCCGCGACCGGCCCGGTGGCGCTGCTGTTCGAGCGCTCGATCGACTACGTGGCGGCGATGCTCGCCGCGATGAAGGCGGGGCTGAGCTACGTGCCGCTCGATCCGGCGATGCCGCCGAGCCACGTCGCGGCGGTGCTCGAGGCGGCGGACGCCCGCGTCGTCCTCACGCACGCCGACGTGCAGTGGGGCGCGGTGGCCGCCGCTGCGCCGCCGGCGGCGAGCTTCGTCGCGCTGGAGGAGATCGCCGGCGAGCTGGCCGGGTTCAGCGGTGCGGACCTCGGCCGGCCCGTCGACCCGTCGGAGGCGATGTACGTCGTCTTCACCTCCGGGTCCACGGGCCGGCCCAAGGGCGTCGTCGTCGAGCACCGTCACTTCGCGCGCTACCTCGACTCGCTGCTCGCACGGCTGGCGATCCCCGACGGGCTGAGCTTCGCGATCGTGTCGACGTTCGCCGCCGACCTCGGGCTCACCAACCTCTACGGCGCGCTGGCGACCGGGGGCACGCTGCACGTGCTGCCGTACGAGTGGGCGACCGATCCCGACCGCTTCGCCGACTACTTCCGCCGCCACCGGATCGACGTCATGAAGCTCGTCCCGAGCCACCTGCAGGCGATCGCCGAGGCCGGACGGCTGGGCGCCGTGGTGCCGGCGCGGCACCTCGTCCTCGCCGGCGAGGCCTGCCCGTGGGGGCTGGTCGACGCCGTCCGCGACGCTCGCCCGGAGTGCAAGGTGTGGAACCACTACGGGCCGACCGAGACCACGGTGTCCGTGCTGGGCTACGAGGTCCCCGCCGAGCCGCCGTCGCCGCGCGGCGCGACGGTGCCGCTCGGGTTCCCGTTCGATCACGTGCGCGTCCACGTCGTCGACCGGCGCCTCCGGCCGGTGCCCCGCGGCGCGCCGGGTGAGCTGCTGATCGCCGGGGACAGCGTCGCCCGCGGCTACCTCGCCGCCGATGACGCGCGCGAGCCGCGGTTCGTCCCCGACCCGTTCTCCGCCGACCCCGGCGCGCGCGCCTACCGCTCGGGCGACCGCGTCCGCGTCCGCGCCGACGGGGCGATCGAGTTCCTGGGCCGGCTCGATCGGCAGGCGAAGATCCGCGGCTACCGCGTCGAGCCCAGCCACGTCGAGGCGGTGCTGCGCCGGCACCCGGGCGTCGCCGACGTGGCGGTCGCGGTGCGCGACGACGGCGCCGACGGCGCGCGCCTGGTGGCGTACGTCGTGCCGGCCCCGGGCGGCGACGGCGCGGCGCCGCTGCGCGACCACGCCCGCTCCGCCCTGCCGCCGTACATGGTGCCTGCCGCGTTCGTGCAGCTCGACCGGCTGCCGCTGACGCCGAACGGCAAGCTCGACTGGCACGCGCTGCCCGAGCCGGACCCGGAGGCGATGCGCGACGGGCCGCGCGTGCCGCCGCGCCACGCGCGCGACGCCCAGGTGGCAGCGGTGTGGGCGGAGGTCCTCGGGCTCGACGAGCTCGGGATCGACGACGACTTCTTCGCCTCCGGCGGGGACTCGTTCGCGGCGATGAGGGCGGCGCGCCGGCTGGGCGAGGGCGTGCGGGTGGTCTCGATCTTCCAGCACCCGACCGTCCGGGAGCTGGTCGACTTCCTCGACGACGAGGGCGACGGGCAGGGCTGCCTCTTCCGCCTGCCCGGCCGCGGCGACGGCTCGGCGACCGCCACGGCATCGGTGGTGGCGGTGCCCTACGGCGGCGGCACCGCCGCGGCGTACGCCGACCTCGCCCGGGCGCTGCCCGCGGAGCTGCCGCTCTACGCGGTCGAGCTGCCGGGGCACGACGCCGGCGCGGGCGACGGGGCGCTCGAGCCCTTCGACACGATCGCCGTCCGCTGCGCCGAGGAGATCCGCGCGAGGATCGACGGGCCGATCGTGGTGTACGGGCACTGCGTGGGCGCCGCGCTGGCGTACGAGATCGCGCGGCTGCTCGAGGCCGACGGCGCCGACGTCGTCGGCGTGGTGTTCGCCGGCGCGTTCCCGTCGCCGCGGCTGCCCGGGCGGCTGTTCGACCTGTGGGCACGGCTGCTGCCGGTCGACCGCCTGCGCTCGGACCGCCTCTACCGCGACCTGCTGCGGGCGACGGGCGGGCTCACCGAGGAGATCGACCCGGCCGAGGAGGCGCTGCGCCTGCGTGCGCTCAAGCACGACGGCTGGCAGTCGCAGGAGCTGTACACCCGGCTGTGCCACGATCCGGACCGCCGGCGCACCCTGCACGCGCTGACCGTGGTCGGCGAGCGCGACCGCGTGACCGAGTTCCACGAGGAGCGCTACCGCGAGTGGAACCTGCTGTGCGCCGACACCGCGCTCGCCGTCATCCCCGACGCCGGGCACTACTTCCTCAAGCACCAGGCGGACCAGCTCGCGGAGATCGTCGCCGGCTGGACCGAGCAGCGCCTCGCGGCGGGCGACGCGCCCGCTCCGAACGCGACGGCGGACCCGCCGTCCACGAACCTCCGCGGGTTCGCGGCGGTCACGCTCGGCCAGCTCGTGTCGCAGACGGGCAGCCGCGCGCTCGCGTTCGCGCTGGGCGTCTGGGTCTACCTGCAGACGGGCAGCGTCACCCAGTTCTCCGCGATCCTCGTCACCGGGCTGCTGCCCGGCCTGCTCGCGCTGCCGTTCGCCGGCGCGGCCGCCGACCGCTGGAGCCGGCGCGGGCTGATGCTCGCCGGGGAGCTGACGAACGCGGCGGGCACCGGGTTCGTGCTCGTCGCGTACGCCACCGGGTCGCTGCACCTGTGGCAGCTCTACGTCGCGGCCGGCCTGGCGTCGATCGCCACCGCACTCCAGCAGCCGGCGTACCTGGCGGCGGTCGCGCAGCTCGTTCCCAAGCAGTACCTCGCCCGTGCCAACGGCGTGCAGCAGACCGTCGTGGCGGTGAGCCAGGCCGCGGGGCCGCTGATCGGCGGCACGCTCGTGGCGCTCATGGACATCGGCAGCGTGATGGTCGTCGACCTGGCGACTGTGGTCTTCGCCGTCCTCACGCTCGTCGCGGTCCGGTTCCCGAGCCTGCTGTTCCGCAAGCGCGAGGAGTCGATCTGGCGCGAGATCGGCGGGGGATGGCAGTACATCGCCCGCCGCCGCAGCCTCGTCGACATGGTCGTGTTCTTCCTTGGCTTCAACCTGCTCTTCGGGTTCGCCATCGCGCTGATCCCGCCGATGGTGCTGGCGTTCGGCTCGCCGGCCACGCTGAGCCTCGCGGCGCTGAGCGGGGCGATCGGCGGCATCCTCGGCGGCGCGCTTATGGCGCTGTGGGGCGGGGCCGAGCGGCGCGCCACCGGCATGATCGGCTTCGTGGCGCTGACCGGCGCCGGCATGGTCGTCGCCGGGCTGGCGCCGTCGCCGATCTTCCCGATCCTCGGGCTCGCGGCGATGATGGCCTCGGTCGCGCTCATCAACGGGCACTGGCAGACGATGATCCACGTCAAGGTCGGCATGGAGCTGCACGGCCGGGTCCTGGCGACCAACAGGATGGTCGCGAACCTCACGGAGCCGATCGGCTACGTCGGGGCCGGCCTCCTCGCCGATTCGCTGCTCGAGCCGGCGATGGCGGACGGCGGGTGGCTGAGCGACGCCGTCGGCGGCGCGCTCGGCTCGGGCCCGGGGCGGGGCATGGCGGTGGCGCTCGTGCTCCTCGGCGGCATGGCGATCGCGCTGGCGGCGATCGGGTTGCGGTGGCGGACGCTGCGCTACATGGAGGACGCGCTGCCCGACGCCCCGCCGGGCGCGATCGTCACGTGGGACCGGGACCGGCTGCAGGAGGAGGCGGACGCGTTGCTGGCGGCGGCGGGGCGGTAGGCGCCGGCGAGCCTCACGCCGCGCGCCCCGCCGGCGCGGCGACCAGCAGCGCCGTGCCCTCTCGCACCGCGAGCTCGACCGGATCGCGGGTGAGGACGGCGACCGCGCCCGCGTAGCCCGCCCGCGGCTCGAAGTCGAGCAGCCGCGCCTCGAGCGGTCGCGCGCCGTACGCGACGAGCGCGGGCGGCGCGGCGGGCGGCGTCACCGCGACCGCCGTCATCGGCACCTCCAGCCCGTCGCCCGTGGCCTTGAGCACCGCCTCCTTGCGCGTCCAGCAGCGGAAGAACCCGACGGCGTCGCGGGCGTGCGGCCGCTCCTGCGGCGCGCACGCGGCGACGAGGAGCGCCTCGTCGGGCGCCGCCCCGATCTCCTCGACGTCCACCCCGACCGGCCCCGCCCGGGTGAGCGCGACGGCCACGCACGCGCCGCTGTGCGCGATCGAGGCGTGCAGTCCCGTGCCGGGCAGCCGCGGCCGCCCGTGCGGCTTCCCGCACCGCGGGCACGACCGGTCGAGCGCGACCGCCGCCGGCGGCATGCCCGTCAGCGCCCCCGCCGCCGCCCGCAGCAGCGCGGTCGCCGCGACGTACCGCGCGCGGTCCGCCTCGCGCACGAACCGCGCGGCCCGCTCGGCCTCCTGCTCGCTCAGCACCCGGTCGTGGCGGGGCGACAGCCCGCCCGGGTCGGCCAGGTGGACGACGCAGGTCGCGCCGCCGGTCACGGCAGGGCCCATGCCGCCATTGTTGCAACGAGTCTCACCAAACGGGCGCCGCAGCGCGGCTGGTTCTGTCGCGCGGGCGCCTGGGCGCGGTGCGCCGGAGGGTGCCGCTCGCTCGCGGTCCTGCGGAGGGTCGGGCCGACCGCGAAAGCGTCGCGGCAACGTCGATCGCGAGCCTCGCGCCCGCCGTGCGCCTCATCCACCGATACCGAGCGACAGCGCCGCCGCGCGGCAGGCGGCTGCTGCCGGATCAAGCGGCTCGGCCGGACGCGGTCGCCCTGACGCCGCGGACGAGCGTGCGCATGCGCGCGTGGACGCGGTGCCGACAGCGCCGGACGTCGCTCCACGGGCGGTACGTCCGCTTGTCGAAGCACGCGGTCACCCACGCGTAGTGGCCCAGGGCGGCGCGCCGCGGATGGGGAAGCGGCGGGATCGACGCGATCTGGGCCACGCGGCAGCGGACGCCCGCCTCGCGCGCGGCGAGCGCGCACGCCCACATCTCGCAGAGCCAGCCGAGTTCGGCGCGGGCCGCAGGATCGGCGCGGAGCTCCTTGGTGTACTCGAGCCACGGCGTCGCCATCCGCGCGAGGTCGCCCGCTGTGAGGACCAGCGGGACGATCGGGATCGGAAGCGCCTCTGGCGCACGGGCGTAGCGGCGGAGCACCTGGCGCTGGCGCGCGGGGACGGGATAGCTCCCGTCGTGCGCGAGAAGCGCACCGGCTGTGGCCGCGGTGTCGAGCCGGCGGAGGAAGACCATGTCGGGATCGAGCACCACCGCCGTGGTCTTGGGCGCCAGAGCGTCCGCCCACTCGCCGAGGCCGGCCGGTCGGTTGTACGGCGGATAGTCGTCGCCCGCGACCTCAACCGTCCGCTCGACGACGTCCAGCCGGCCCGGTTGCCGCACGCGGTCGTGGCTGAAGCGAAGGAGACGGACCTGCCAGTCCAGGTACGGCGAGCCGTCCGTCGTGACGACGCTGCTGATCACAGCCCGACGAGGCCCAGGATGATGGCGCTCGACGCGAACAGGTACGCCGTGGTGACGGTCCGCGCCCGCTCCTGACGGCGTCCCAGCCAGTCGAGGAGCGGATCGAAGTCGCCGGAGCGCCGGGCCGCGAGCCAGATCGCACCGGCGCCACCGGCGCGGGCCAGCCCGTACGCGCCGTAGACCGCCGCACCCGCCGCGGGATTCCCGATCAGCAGCGCGCCCGCCGGCACCGCGTACCACAAGACGAACCCGAGCCGGGTGCCGGCACCGAAGCCGAGCGCGGCGCCATTCTTCACCGCCCACTGCACGCGGCCCTCGTGCACCCAACGCTGAGGCGTCTCCCGATCGCATTGCAACGCCGGCCGCAGCGCTCGCCCGAGCAAGCCTGCGAGGCCGAGAACGACGCCGGCGATCGCCAGCAGCGAGCCGGCGGCCGCGCGGCCGTCGGCCGGGATCAGCGCGCCGAGAGCGCTCCGCGCCGCGCCGGCAGCCGCCCCCGTGAACGTGCTCGCGAGCACGTAGAGCGCCATCGTGCGACGCGGCCCTCCGCTGCGCTGATCCCGGTACACGCCGGAATTGACGATCCCGTAGATCGCGTTCGGGCCTCAGGGCAGCGTCTGCTGCGCGAGCGCCACCAGCAGCGCCGCGCTGACGAGCAGCGCGAACGTCGCCTCCCCCAGCACCTCAGCAGGTGCGTCCCGAGATGCAGGTTCCGCAGATGCAGTGCTTCCACGTCGAGCCCGACGTGTACATCCAGTCGCAGCACCGCCAGACGCAGTTGCTGTAGCACTGGGTCCAGCACTGCCCGCCGCTCGGGCAGCCCTCGTAGTGGTAGTAGCCGCAGGTCGAGCACGTGCACTGGCTCCCCGAGCAGCACGGGCAGCGCTCCCAGTCGGAGGGGCCGAAGCACGGCCCCGGGAGCGTGTGGTTCGCCCACGCCGCGTCCTTGCGCAGGATCGACTGCGTCGCGAAGCCGACGAGTCCGGCGCCGACCAGCTTGAGCAGGCGGTTGCGGCCGAAGATGACGTCGGGCTCGGCGCCCTCGCTCGCGAGCAGCGTGTGGTCAGCGGACATGCGTGACCTCCATCGGATGTTGGATCTCCGCCTGCCGGCGGCGCGACGCCTCGAGCAGCGCGCTCAGGTGGGCGGCGTTGCGGACGGAGGCCTTGTCGGCCACCGTGCCGTCGTCGAACGTGAACAGGAACGGGCTGGTCCGCAGGTCGAGCCGGTCCACCGCCTGGCTCGCCTCGGGGTCCAGCACTACGCGAATCGGCGGCGGAAGCCGCTCGCCGATCGCGGCGGCCGACGGCGTCTCGCCGCCGATCAGGGCGACGACCGGATCGTCGACCGGGACCGACTCGAGCTCGTCTGCCAGCTCGCGGCACGGTGCGCAGGTGGCGCTGAGCACCAGGACGTGCGCACGACCCTCGGTGGCCTCGGGCACGGCGGCCTTGACCGCGGGCGGTGCGGCGCTGCCGACGGAGATCCCGTCGAGCGTCGGGCCCTCCTCCATCCGGTCGAGTCTCAACGTGAGCAGGGCAACCTGCCGGACCAGCGCGAGCAGCGCGATCGTCGCCGCGGCGAGCCAGAGGCCGGCCGCGACGATCGCGACGATGCCGAAGGCGCTCATTCCGCCGGCCCCACGAGCGTCGCCGCCGACCCGGCCGGAGGACGAGGAAGGCGCCAGATCGTGGCCGCCCGCGAGGCGAGCGTCGAACAGCCCACCGCCCCGGCGCCCGCCACCATGCCGAGTGTCGCCTCCTCGCCGGAGAACCCGCTTGCCGGGTCGACCCCCGCGATCGCGACGCCGCCCGCCAGTACCGCGAGCGCGCTCGTGCGCGCCAAGGTCGCGCGAGAGACGCGGTCCCCGGGGTCGCCGAAGCAGAAGCACGCGAACGACAGGCCGCTCCGGAGCGCCCGCGCGATGAACCACGCGAATGTCGCCAGGACCGCGATGGCGATCGCGCCCGCCACGACGCCGAACCAGGGCGACGCCCAGAGCGCCGCGATGAACGCAGCGCCGAGTGCGAGCTCTCCCCAGGCGACCGCGCGTCCCAGCTGGGGGCGCGGTCGATCGCCGACGCCGAAGTCGACTATCGCCATCGCCGTGAGCCACGGCCGGCGGACTTTGGCGACACCGCTCCAGACGAACACGGTCGCCAGCGCGGCGAGCGCCAGGGCATGGGCAGGCGAGCCGGGGAAGCCCGCGATCGCGTCCCCGGCGCCTTCGATGAGGTGCTCGAGCCCGCCCATCGACTAGGACGTGACCTCGCCGATCAGCACGGCCGTGAGCTCGTCGGTCCGGCGGTTGCGGCGTCCGAGCGCAAGGAAGCGGTCGCCCCGCTGGAGCTCGCCGAGCGGGCGGCCCTCCACGGAGCGGCCCGCGGCTGCGCCGGTGCGCGGCTCCGTCTCGTCCGAAAGGCGGACGGTGCCCCGGCCCGTGTGGACGACATCGCCCTCACGGCTGGCCACCGTCGCGTCGACCAGGCGGTACAGAGTCTCGAACTCGATCGCGGCGAAGCGGTCCCCAGCCCACTCCCCGCGCGCGACGACCTCCTCGCCCGGCTGGAATGCCGAAAGCGGCACCGCGCCCTTGCGGCGGGCCTGCGCGCCCGGTACGAGATCCACCGCGACCGGCCGCTCGCGATCCGGGGTCGCCACGATCACCGTCCGCGGGCCTTCGACTGAGACGACGAACCCCGGGAGCCACGTGCCCTCCTCGCCCGGCGTCCCGGCGCTCGCCGGCGAGCCGGCGACCGCCGCAGCGGCGACCGCACCACCCGTCGCCGAGAGCATCTCGCGCCGGCGGAGCCGCGGGCCACCGGAGGCCTCCTCCGTATGGCGCTTCATCGATCCCTCCCATGGTGGTAATCAGCAAACACTGCGCGCTGTAGACCATATGCGGCCACTGGGCTCTCGTCAAAAGACAGCGTCCCGTCAGCGGCAGCGCGCGCCGAGCCGCAGCCGGACGTCGCGCCGGCGGCGCCCGTCGACCGTGAGCTCGAGCGTGACGCAGCGCGGACCGGTGACGATGAGCGCCCCCGCCCAGCCCGTGGTCGGCCCGACCGAGCCGCGACCGCCGAACCGCGGCGTGTCCGGCCGGCACGGGACGTACCGCACTGCCACGTCGCCCTCTCGGAGCGACCGCGCCTCCCGCGTGGCCGCCCGCACGAGGAGCGCGGCGTGCGCCTGATCCGGCTCCGCGATCCGCACGACGGCGGAGTGGCCGGCGCGCAGGGCGGCCGGGAACTTCGTGCCCGCGAGCCGGCCGTCCTCGGGCTCGAACGAGCTGGCGGGCCGCCGCTCGACGCCGCGGATCGAGATGAGCGCGAATGGGCCGCGCACGACGTCGCGCCGCCGATCGAACCGGCGCGGGCTGGGCTCGGATCGCTGATCGCACCCGACCACCGACGGCTTCGGAGTCGGGCGGGGCTGGCCGCGGCCGGCACCGTCGTCGCCTCCGCCGTCGCCGCCGGTTCCCGCGGCCGCCGCGCCCGCTGCGACGGCGGCGATTGCGGGAAGCAGCCAGAGCGCGGGCCGCACGCTTCGATCGTGATCCGTCGCGCAGCCACTGTCAAATACTTGAGCGCCTCCGGTACCGAGAAGCGGCGTTCCCGCTGCGAGGTCATGTCGGCCGACCTTCCGCCCGGACCGCAGACTGACGGCGGAGTCGCCCCCGCAGATTCGGGCTGACTGCCCTGACAGTGCCCTCGCTCTGCCGGAAGGCCCCGTGATCTCCGATGACAGCAGGCCGTGCGGCGACGCGCGTGCTCGTCTCGAAAACCGTTGTAGCGGCAACCCCCCCATCAGGAGTTCCGGCTCGCGAGGATCTGTGCGCAAGGTCGGTCGCTGGGCCGGTGGAGGGCGCGCAATTGGTCTTCGGCGCTCGCCGGACTCGCCGTTCAACCAGGAACAGTCAACAACCGTGCGTCGGCGATTCGCGGCTCGCGCGTCAGCCTCGCCGCGCACGCTGAGCGCGCTCGCGCGCGCGCGCCGAGCTGCGCTCCAGCTTCGCGAGCTCGGTGGCTTGGCCACGGCCGAGGTAGATCCTCCGGCGGTAGAACGCCAGGCGCTGTCGGGCGTGGGTCGCAAGCGCGTCGAGCTCGGCGACCGAACGGTCCTCGGGCGCGGGGCGGCGCCTGCGCTCCATGCTCTGCGCGAGGCGGGCTTCAGCGGCGGTCGCCGCCTGCTCGAGACGTCGGTCGGCCTCGGCCTCCCGCTCGGTGGCCGGTGCGGCCGCAGCCGCTCGATGGGTCGACAGGCGCTCGCGCGCCTGGCGGACGACGCGTCGGAGGACGCGGACGTGGAGGTCGCTCACAGCCGAGGGTCCGACGGCACGGGAAGCGCCGCTGCCGCGGCGACCGCGGCCGACAACGGCAGCGGCTGCGTATCCACCAACCGACACCCGATGCTCTCAGCTGCGGCGGTTCTCACCATCGGCTGACCGCAAGCGGGACACGAGGGGGCGTCGGTCGGCGACGCGGCGATGACGCGGAGCCGACAGTCGGGACAGCAGGCGTGGGCCATGCGATGACCCCCTTCCGATGGGAGACGCCTTCTGTCGAGTGTAGTTCGAACACAGCGAGAACCCGGTTCTCTCTTCCACGGCGCGCGAAGAGAGCGGTGCACCGGCGAACCGCCCTTCGGACCTCGGCGAGCGCCGACGCCCGGCCGGCTCAGCCCGCTCATGCCGCGCGCTCCCGCGCTCCGCGGCGCAGGGCGAAGGTCATGCCGACTTCCGTCCCGCCGCCGGTGGACCCGTGGCGGACCGTCACCTGGTCGCAAGTCGCAGTCATGATCGACAGGCCGAGGCCCGCTCCCGGCGAGTCGGGCCGCGGTGACATGCCGACGCCGCCGTCGGTCACGACCACCTCGACACGACCGGCGGCAGTGTCGATGCCGATCCGCGCGGTCACCGTCCCCGGCCGAGCGCGGTCGCGGTAGGCGTGCATGACGACGTTGGTGATCGCCTCCGATGCCGCGAGCTCCAGATCGGCGATGAGCGCCGCACACTCGACGTGCGCCTCGGCGAACGCGGCCAACCGTGCGCGCAGGGGGCCGACGCAGGCCGGAAGCGCCAGTGCGACCCAGGACGCGGCACGCACGGTCGATCCCTCGCGAGAGGGCGGGTGGACCAGCTCCACGACGCCGCCGGGGTGCTGCTCGACGGCGAGCGGTCCTGCGCTCCCGACCTTCGCCAGCGGCCCGGCTCTCGGCGCCCATCCCTGGGCGCACGCCCGCTCGCGCGTGGACGCGAGCCGATCGACCAGCCGACCCTGAGCACCGTGGTGCGCGCCAGCACTTCGCGCGACGTATCCGACGGTCATGGCGCTCCTCCTCGCTGCCCCTCTGGGTTGCACGCGCGAAGAAGAAGGGAGAAGAACCCCGTGCGGTACGGCCGTCTGAGCATACCGCTCGGCTCGCCGGATGAGGCCAGCCGGTTCCCGCGGCTCAGGTGCGGGGCCGATGCTGTCGATAGGAGAAGGGAGTTCCTGCCGCCTTCCCCGCGACAGCCCCTGTCCGAGAGGCCGGCGATTTCCCCAGTGCCCGACGTCCCCCCGATGGTTCCGAGCGAGCAGGCCGCTTGCGAGGCGGATCGGGCGAGCTCCCGGGCCGAACAGGCAACCGCCCTCGCCGACGTCCTCGCCACCGACCGTGACGACGCGGCGGCGGATCGCGAGATCGTCTCCGACGCGCGCGATCGTGCCGCGACGGCTCGCGACCGGGCGGCCGAGGAGCGCGAGCTCGTCAAGGACCCAGGCGGCCCGCCCCGCGTCGCGGCGATCAGCCGGGCGGCGCGCAATCGGAAGCCGGCCGAGGCCGCCCGGGCTCACGCGGCGAGCGACCGGGCTCACGCCGCCAGCGACCGGCAGCACGCGGCGATGGATCGCGACCACGCTGCCATGGATCGTCGACATTCGCGCGCCGAGCTCATGCGCGCCCACACCGACGACCTCACCGGCGCGTACCGGCGAAGCGCCGGGGAGGTCGCGCTCCGGCACGAGATCAGCCGAGCGCGGCGGAGCGGCCGCGGCCTGATCGTGGCGTTCGTCGACGTCGACGGGCTCAAGGCGACGAACGACCGCGACGGGCACGCGGCGGGCGACGCCCGGCTCAGGGCCATCGTCGACGCCATGCGGTCCAAGCTCCGCAGCTACGAGCCCATCGTGCGCTACGGAGGCGACGAGTTCGTGTGCTCGGTGGCCGGCGTCGAACTGGCCGCGGTGCAGCTCCGCTTCGACGAGATCGGCGCCATGCTCGACAGCCGCGACCATCCCGGCTCGCTGAGCGTCGGGCTGGCCGAGATGCGGACGGACGACACCCTCGACGACCTCGTACGCCGCGCCGACGACGCGCTGATCGAGGCGCGCGGCAACCCGAGACGCTTCCGGTCGGGCTGACCGCCGACCGCCGTCTCACGACCGCGGAGTCACCTTCCACAGACGCTCGCCGGCCACTTCCTTCACCTGCGCGACACGCGTGATGACGTTCTTGAACTCTGTGTAGAAGACGCTTGCGACCATGAGGTACCACACGTACCACTTGCCGTGGCGGCGGATCTCGGGCGCTGACAGACGGTACGAGAAGTACGTCTGCGTCGGGCCGGTGCCCAGCGTCAGGACGGTGGTCGCCACAAAGAGCGGAACGAGCCAGTTCAGCTGCTGGGCGCCGCCGAACTTGGAGATCCAGTACGCGACGATGGGAAACATCTGCAGGGAGAGCCAGGGGTAGATCTGGCTCCATCCGAGCAGGTAGAACACGCCGAACTTCTGCCGGCCCGACAACCTCTTCGAGCGAAGGCCGGCCCAGAGATGGAGCCTCGAAACCTGAAACCAGCCCTGCGCCCACCGCATCCGCTGGTTCCACAGGGCGCGCAGGGTGGCCGGCGCGAGCTCGCGGCTGAGGAGGTCGGGGTCCGAAGCGATCTGGCGCCCCTCCTCGATGACGCGCAGGGAGGCGTCGATGTCCTCGGTGAGCATCGAGCCGCGCATGCGGGTCTCGCGCAACAAGTCGGTACGCCAATATCCGTTCGACCCTCCGAATATCCCGAAGTGGTGAAAGCGCGCGCGGCCGGGGTGGCTCACCGCGTAGATCGCTTCGAACTCGACGGCGACGGTCCGCGTCACCCATGACGCATCGCCGTTGCGCACGACGCAGTGTCCCTGGACGACGTCGTAGCCGTTCGACAGCCAGCGCCACGCGCGGTGGTATGCCGCTCGCTCCGGCTGGTGGTCAGCATCGAAGACACCGACGAACGCTCCCGTCGCGCTCGAGAGGGCAGCGTTGACGTTCTGCGCCTTCGAGGTGGAGCCCAGGACGCGGAGAGGGACGAAACGGCTGTCGCGCGACGCGATCTCTCGCAACTCGACCTCGATCGGCATCTCGGCCGGCAGATCGTGGTTGTAGGCGAGGATCACCTGCAGGCCCGGCTCGTAGTCGATCGCCAGAAACGCCTCGACGGTCTCGATGACGGTCGCCGCCTCGTTCGGCAGGTAGGCGGCGTTGTTGGCGCTGGCCGGCGGAGCCGGCGCGCCGGGCTCGTCGGGTGGCGCCGGGCGCCGGAGCGCCAGGAACCCCTCGATCCAGATCGTCAGGGAGGTCACGAGCAGTGACGCCACGACGAGGACGTACATCGGCCACGTGACGTCGAGACCGACCGTGTCGAGCCCCCAATAGACACAGAACGGCAGCACGAGACCGAGGGCCTGTGTACTGAAGATCTGTGCGGGCGTGGCCAGGCGCTCACGCCACGACCGCCCACGCCCCGGCTCGGCGACGCTCGCGTGCGTGCGCATCGACGGGTCGAAGCGCGCGGCGCGCACCTCCAGGCTGCTGGCGGCGTAACGGAGCGCGGCCTCGGCGCGGCCCTCGACCTCGGCGGCGCTGTCTCTGGGCCTGAACGCCGTGTAGCCGAGGGTGGGGGTGAATCGCAGTGTCTCTGGTCCCGCTTCGAAGCGGGCGCGAACGATCCGCCCGGTGAGATCGTCGAGGCGCTTGGCAGCGTCCTTCTCCGAGGTCTCGGGCAGGAGGATCGCGAATCGCCACCGGTCGATCCGGCCGACGACGTCCAACGGGTGGCCACCCTGCGCACTGAGCTGCGCCAGGCGCAGCGCGACGGCGTCCACGGCGCGGTGACCGAGGCGGCTCCGTACGACCTTGAGCTCGTAGAGCTCGATGAACGCCACCACGCCGGCCTGCCCTCCGCGGTGGGCGCGTGCAATCTCCCGCCGCAGCTCCTCGCGGAACGCCTCGGCGCTCAGAACCCCGGTGGGCCGGTCGCGGTGCGACAGCTGCCTGGGCGCAGCCCGCTGGTCGAGCTTCGCCCGAACCCGCGCCACCAGCTCCTCGGGGCGATACGGCTTGCGGACGTAGTCCTCGGTACTCAGATCCAACTCCGGAGCACAGCCGCCGGCCTGTGCGGGAGTGAGGAAGATCACCGGGATCGCTTGCGTCACCGGACTCTGGCGCAGACGGGCTATGAGCGAGACGCCGCCGACGTCCGGCAGCATCAGGTCGCTGACGATGACGTCCGGGATCATCAACGCGAGACGCTCGAAGGCCTCAGCGCCGTCGCTCGCGGTGGTCACCTCGAACCCCCGGCGCTCCAGCATCGCCTTCACGGTCGCCACCATGAGCTCGTCGGAATCGACGATGAGGACATGCCCGCCAGTAGCGGGCCAGGCGGCCGCCGCCTCACTGTCAGGAGGCGCACGTCCCGGAAGCGGCCCGAGAACTCCGCGCAGGTGGCGGGCGCCAGGCGACGGAACGATCCGCGGAATCTCCTGGACCTCGTCTCCTGCCACCAGGACGAAGGGGCGGACCGCACGGTGCAGCAGCTCGCGCGGCACTGCGAACTCTGCGTGCCACCAACCCGCTGGATCGTCGCCGTCGAGCGGCTTGGGACGAGGCAGGCTGCAGAACCGGTGCTCGCCGTCCTCGTCGGCGATGACGAGCTCAGGGAGCCCGCATCCTGCGTCCAAGCGGCTTCCGGCCACGCGCACCAGCGCGACGACGTCATCGGCCAGAACGACCTGCATCGTTTCCACGACCAGCGGCAACGAGTCAGAACGTTCGTCTAGGAGGCAGACGCATCAGTAGAGGTAACGCAGCGGCGGTCGAGAGTTGGGAGCATGGCAGCCAGCGTCGTCATGGCAACGGGACTGCTTCCCGTGCTCCTCGCCACGATCGCCGGCGCCCTGAGCGGCGATCCCGACTGACCACGGGCTGCACCGCCGGCGCCGCCGCGCGCCCATGCCGTCGCCGAGATCGTCGTCTACCGGTCGCGCGACGAGGCGATCAGCGCTGCCGCGACCACGAGGTAGAGCGCGGCGAAGGCAGCGAAGAGCGTGGCGTGGCCGGCGACCGCGGAGCCTGCCGCGTAGGCGGCGAAGACCGCTACGACCAGCACCTCGGTCGCGAACCCGGCGAGCGACGTCACGGTCGCGCGGGCGCGGCCGGTGATCGCCTCCTGCAGCCGGGCGTCGGCCACCACCGTGACCGCCTGGAAGACGCAGAAGCTGGCGGCGACGAGCACGAAGCCGAGGGGAGCGCCGCTGAGCGCCCCCGCTGCGAGAGCGACGGCGGCGACCGCGAGCAGCGCGCCGAGCGCGGGCTTCGAGAGCGCGCTCGCCGCGCCGCCGAGCAGGCCGCCGAGCGTGACGCCGACGTAGACGAGCAGGAACAGGAGCGGCACGGTCTCGTCGGACACGCCGGTGTCCGCGGCGAGCAGCGGGACGTACTCGTCCAGCGTGCCCCACACGGCCGTGACGGCGGGCACGAGCAGCAGCGCGGCGCGCACCGACGGGGCCGACCGGACCTCGGCGACCCCGTCGGCGAGTATCGCGCGGTAGCGGCGAAAGCCCGTCGCCACGTCGCCGTCGGACGGGACGCGATGCTCGGGGAACCCGGCGGCGACCGCGGCGGCCGCCACGCACGCGAGGACGCTGGCCGCGCCGACCGCGACGAAGCCGCCGGCGGCGAACACCGGTGCCGCCGCGCCGATGGCGACTGTCGCGGCGACGGTGCCCACCGCGGTCGCGCGTCCGATGACCTGCGCGTAGCGGTGCGCGGCGCCGGCGTGCTCGAGCTCCTCGTACACCAGCGCCTCGAGCGCACCCGACTGCAGCGCGCCCTGGACGCCCCACAACACGAAGCCGGCGAGGAACGCCGGGTACGAGGGCGCGACCACCCACACGGCGAAGCCGGTGCCGGCCAGCAGCGGCGCGATCGTCAGGAGCAGGCGCCGGGAACGGCCGTCCGACCAGACGCCGGACGGAATCTCGAGCGTGAAGCTCGTGATCGACCAGACCGCGAACAACGAGGAGATCTCCGCCGTCGAGAGTCCCGCGTCTGCGAACAGCAGCGCGTAGACGGGATAGAGCAACACGAAGTCGCCCAGGAACGCGTACGCGTAGAGCCGGGCGACGAGGTCGCGCTCCGCGCGCTGGGCGCGGTCTCGGCGGTCAGATCAACATCGATGCATCGACTCCAGAATACGCCGAGCACACGCGCAGCGACATCCCCGCGCTGGTTCTGCGGGCCAGCCGGCGGGGGGAGGAGGCTCCCGCGATCGGCAACACGCAAGGTTTGCGCACAGGGCGCGTTCCAGCAGTCCGACGCCGTTCGCAAACCGAGCAGGGGGACACTGATGCAGGGGAATCTCAAGATCCGGCGGATCGGCGGGCCGATCGTGGCGGCCGCGGCGCTCGCCGTGGCGGTCGCGAGCCCGGCCTCGGCGATGATCGGGCCGGCGTGCGACGCGCGGCTCGTCCCGGCGGCGACCGGGCCGTCGGCGTCGTGCAGCTTCGACTCGCCCACCGACTGGGCGACGATCCAGATCGAGCCGGTCGGGACGGTCACGGCCACGGTCCGGTGCTTCACGTCCTGGGGCTCGACCATCACGAAGTCGCGCACGGTCTCCGCGACGACGACCTGGACGACCTCGACGCCCGGCAGCTGCTCGCTGACGCTCACCGCGGACGCCTCCACGATCGTCGCCAACGCCTCGGCCACGCCCGCGCTGCGCCCGATCTTCGATCCGGGCCCGCCCGTGTGAGCCTGCCAGGCCGACCCTACCCCGCGGCGAGGTCGTCGCGGAGCGTGTAGTCGCCCTGGTCGAGCGGGTTGTACGGCTGGCCGGCGACGTTCGGGTCGTCGCACGCCGCGGGTTCGGACAGCTCGGGCGGGAGCGGGAGCAGCGTCGCGTTGGCGTCGACCGGCTGCCCGTCGCGCGGGTGGCCGTTGTCCTCGACGAACACCTCGACGACGGAGCCGCCCGGGCGGGGCGCCCGAGCCGTGGCGCGTCTTGACGACGTACTTGATCGCGGCGCGCGTGCCCGGAGCGCCCGGCTCCCGCTTCGGCTCGACCCGCAGGCACGTGACCGGTCCCTCGACGGTGAACTCGCCGCCGCGGCGGCGCCGGTACCCGGGCCGCTACTTCGTCAGCAGCCCCGCGTCGATCACGAACTCCGTGCCGGTCATGTAGCGCGCCCGGTCGCTGACGAGGAACACGACCGCCTCGGCGACGTCGGTCGCCTCGATCCACGGGACCGGCTGGAGGTTGCCCGCCGAGCGCTCGGCGATCTCCTGCGTCGACAGGCCCTCGAGCATCGCGAGGCCGTCGTTGAGGGGCGTGTCGACGCCGGTGGGGTGGATCGAGACGACGCGGACGCCGTGGGGCGCGAGCTCGATCGCCCATGACTTGGTCAGGCCGGTCAGACCCCACTTGCTGGCGGCGTAGTGGGAGAGGCGGTTCATGCCGCGCAGGCCGGCGATCGACGAGTTGTTGACGATGACGCCGCGGCGGCGGGCGATCATGTGCGGGATGACGCGGCGGGCGACGAGCCAGGGGCCCTTGAGGTTGACGTCGATCATCGCGTCCCACGCCTCCTCGGTCAGCTCGTGGGCGAGCCCGTAGCCGCAGATGCCGGCGTTGTTGAAGAGGACGTCGATGCGGCCGAACCGCTCGACCGCGCCGGCGACGGCGCGCGTGACGGCGGCGTCGTCGCGCACGTCGGCGACGACGGTCAGGCACGCCGCGCCGTGCGGCTCGAGCTCGGCCGGCAGCGAGGCCAGCTCGTCCCGCGTGCCCATCGGATAGCCGGGGTACTCGAGCTGACGCGCGACGTCGAGCGCGACGACGTCGTAGCCCTCGCGGGCGAGCGCGAGCGCCGTCGCGCGGCCCTGGCCGTGCGCGGCCCCGGTGATCAGCGCGACCGGCCGCTCGTCCCGAACCACTCGGCAATCCTAGAGCGTCGTCGTGTCGCTGGGCGTCGCCCTCGCGCACCGAGCGGCGCTACGCCAGCGTCACCGACTTCCACACCGACCCGTTGCGCACGAACAGCTTGTTCGTCGCCGTGTCGAAGTACGCCGAGCCGCTCGGGATCGGCAGGCCGGCGTTGGGGGCGCCGGTCGGCAGCGTGCTCAGCCGCCGGTCGAGGTCGATGATCGCCGGGCGCCAGTTGTCGCCCGAGGTCCCGGCGTACCACTCGTTGTTCGTCGCCTGGGACGACGGTGAGATGTCGCCGCCGATCCACTGGAAGTTGTCGCTGTACTCGTACCAGACGCCGTACTTGGGGCCGACGATCGTGCCGCTGCCGCTGTCGGACGCCTTGCCGTTGAGGACCATGCAGTTGACGCACTTGACGTGGCCGACGCGGTCCGTCCCCGTCGCGCTCGCGCCGCGCACCTTGAGGCCGGCGTAGTCGCCGAGCGCCGTCTGGTTGCCGGTCCCGTCGCGGTTGAGGCGGCAGTTGACGAGGCTGATGTGGTCGGGGCGGTAGGAGGGCGAGCCCGCCTCGTGGACGATCTCGAACCCGTTGCCGCAGTTCGCGTCGGTGTTGCAGTTGACGAACTCGATCAGCCGGGCGCTCGCGAGGCGGACGCCGGGCGCGCTCGGGTTGAGCGGCGCGAGCACGTCGGCGGGGTTCGTGCCGGCGCGCTCGAACCGGCAGTTGGCGAACTCGATGCCGGCGGACACGCCGCTGCCGCCGAAGTACAGGTTCCCCTGGCGGTTGTAGTAGAGGAAGCAGTCGGCGACGTGGACGTCGTTCCACCGGTTGCCGCCCGAGGCGTCGATGCCCCAGCCGCGGTTGTTGTGGATGAAGCAGCCGCGCAGGATCGCGACGTGGACGCGGCCGTAGACGCCGGCGCCGCTGAAGCCGGCGATCGTGACGTTGTGCAGCTGCCACGAGGACTCGCCGGTCGCCACCGCCGCGTCGGGCATCCGCAGGCCGTGCACGCCGGTCCCGACGCCGTTGCCGACGAGCGCCAGGTCGCGCAGCAGCACCTGGACCGTCGTCGCCGCGGGCACGATCAGCCCGGTGCCCGAGAACGTCGAGCTCATGCGGACCTTGCATGCCGAGTCGGGGTTGTCGAGCCCGCTCCAGCGCGGGACGTGGCTGCCGTACATCAGCGTGCGGCTCTTGGGCGCGAGGGGTCCGCTGACGAGGTAGTCGCCCGGCGGGAAGTAGACGGCGCCGCCCGCGGTGGGGACGTCGTTCAGCCCGGCCTGGATCGCGGCGCGGTCGTCGGTGCTGCCGTCGCCGGTCGCGCCGTAGGGGGCGTCCTTGACGTTGATCGCCGTGACGGCGGTGGCCGCGGCGGCGGCGGGGTGGGCGGTCGCCGCGGCGAGGCCGAGGGCGCCCGCGGTGGCGAGCCCGGCGTCGCGGAGCAGGCGCCGGCGGTCGATGGTCTCCATAGACCCACCATGAAGCGTTCACTTAGCGCAAGTCAAGTTAAGGCCGGACGGGCCGCCCTGCTGGTGCCGGCGCCCGCCGGCGAGCGGGCCTGCCGCGCCCGCTGCCGCCGCGGCGGCGCGCGCCGTCCGCGGGGGCGCTCTCGTCGCTCTCCAGCCACTCCTCCCGGTACGCGTCCGCCACCTCGCGCAGCGTCGTCGCGAGCGACGCGTCCGGCCGCCACGCCGCCCGGATCCGCGCGGCGAGCGCCACGAGCACCGGGTCGCCGTCGAAGTCGCGCTCCCAGCGCCGGACCACCAGCGGAAGGAGCTCGCGCGCCTGCGGGTCCTCCTCCAGGATGCGCCACAGCAGCGGCACGAGGTCGGTGCTGCGCACCGCGGGCGTCAGGTCCCACCGGGCCAGCAGCGCGTCGACCTCGGGGAACCGGAACGGGTCGTGGAACGCCTCGTCGCCGGGGGCGAACAGCAGGCCCTCGTCGTGCGACAGCGTCCCGTGCTCCTTGACGATGCGCAGGTTGATCGACCCGCCGTGGTCGCGCCACGCGATCGGCAGCAGGACGAACAGCGCCATCGCCTCGACCGTCTCCAGCAGGTCGGTCTCGGGCGTCAGCAGGATGTAGTTGTTCTGGACGTGGACGCCGCGCGAGACCAGCGCGCGGTTGACCGCGACGACGTCGGCGACGCCGTAGTACGGCTTGTGGTTCTGGCGCAGCACCGGGTTCGAGGTGCCGTCGGTGCCCAGGGCGACCCGGAACGGGTTCGCGTCGGTCAGGTCGGCGACGTACTCGACGTCCACGCCGCCCCGGCGGTCGGTGAGGTCGCGGATGGTGTTCTGGCCCGGGTTGAAGACCACCCTCCCGGCCAGGCCGCTCGCCCGCCGCTGGAGCAGGTACCCGCGCACGGCGTCGCGGTTGACGAGCGTGTTGTCCTCGGAGGTGATGAGCTCGAACGGCGCCAGCGTCGCGCCGCGCGCCCGCTCGTCGCCGGCCAGCAGGGCCGCCTTCGCGCGCAGCCAGACGCGCTTGGCCTCCCACGGCGTCGCGGCGTCCGCGCCGGGCTCGCCGGCGAGCGCGTCCGGGCTGCCGGACAGGTCCGCGCAGAGCCGCCGCAGCAGCGCGATGGGGACCGGCCCGCGCAGGAGCAGATCGAGCGCGGGGCGCAGCCGCGGCGGCGCCTCCACGCCCAGCGCGCCCTGGATCGCGGCGGCGCAGCGCTCGGCGTCGGCGGGCGCCAGCTCGAGCGCGTCGGCGGCGGCGCTCAGCGTGAAGTCCCACATCTGGTCCGGCTCACCCGCCTTGATCTTCTGGCCCTGGTGGTTGGGGCAGAAGACGCAGCCGTACGGGCAGCCGCGGGTGAAGTTCATGTGCAGCGTGCGGTCGGCGAGGCCGCGCGACCACTCGAACGGCAGGGGGCAGGCGATCTCCGCGACCGCGTTGCGCGCGGCGCTGTCGGCGATGACGACGAGCTGCCCGTGCGCGACGACCACGCCGCGCAGCGACCGCGCGAGCCGCAGCGCCTCGCCGAGCTCGCCCCGGTCGAGACGGTGCAGCACCCGCAGCACCTGCGGGAACGCGTCCTCGCCCTCGCCGCGGATGAGCGCGTCCCACCCGGCGACGCTCTCCTGGACGCCGTCGACGTCGCGCAGCTCGGGGCCGCCGAGGACGATCCGGCCCGTGAAGCCGGCGCTGCGCAGCATCGGCACGAGCCGCGCGACCTCCTCGCGGTTCGAGACGTACACGCCGATGCCGATGACGTCCGCGCCGAGCAGCTCGACGAGCCGCCGCTCCAGGTCGTCCGGCGCGATGCTCAGCATCTCGGCGCGCGCACCCGCCCGCTCGAGGCGGTCGCGCAGGAAGCGCAGGCCGACGAGCGGCATGCCGCCGAGCGGGTGGGGCGTCCGCGCCGGGACGTAGAGCAGGCGGACGCTGAGGCCCGCCAGGTCGTCGCCGCCGGCGGGGGAGGCGGCCGGCCGGCGCGACCGGTCGGCCAGCAGCGCGCGCGTCCACCGCACGGCCTCGCTGCCGCCGTGGCGGTCGTCGACCGCGTCCACGACGCTCGTCGCCTCCGCCACGCGGCCGACCGCGTCGAGAAACGCGAGCAGCTCGTCGTCGCCGGCGTCGTGGGGGACGCGGGCGAGCGGTTCGCGCGGGCCCTCCTCGCCGGCCGGCGCGAGCGCGAGGCCGTTGCCGTCGGCGGTGAGGACGTACGCGTCCGGGCGGGCGAGCGGCGGCGCCGCGGGGGCTGCGAGCGCGATGGCCTCCGCGGCTTCGCCGGACGGCGCGCGCGACGGCGGCGCGACGGCGGCGCGCGCGACCGCCTCCGCCGCTCCGCCGGGGTCGGCGCCGGACAGCGCTCGCCGGGCGCGGGCGCGGGCGGTGGTCGCGCTGTCGCCGGCGGCCCCGTCCAGCGGCAGCAGGTGCGCGTCGTGCAGCTCGAGCGGCGGCGGTGCGGACGGGCCGGCTTCCGGCGGGTCGCCCGCGATCACCGCGCGCCACGCGGCGCCGGCCACCGGCTCGTCCTCGCCGACGACCCTCGCCGCCGCGGTGCCGGCGCGCACGAGCGTCTGCGCGTCCGCCCGGCCGGCGACGAGCCAGTGCCCGTGGACGCCGTAGCGGTCGAGCACCACGCCGTGGCGCTCGTCGCGGCGCAGGAACCAGCGGATCTGGCCCGCCTCGGTCTTGCGGTGGCGGACCGCGTGGAGCAGGCCGGCGAACCGCTCGGCCTCCAGCCACTCCCGCTCGTCCGGGGTCAGCGGGCGGCCGACCGTCCGCTCGATCTCCGCCAATCCCTCGTCGGGCTCCTCGAGCAGCAGGCCGAGGTGCTGCTCGAGCGCGGCCAGGTGCCCGGCGCGGTCGGGCAGCAGGGCGAACCGCAGCGCGAGCCGCCGGTGCAGCTCGGCCTCGAAGCCGCGGCCGAGCGGCGCCGTCTTCCTCGCCGCCGGGTGCAGCACCCTGCTCTCCTCGACCAGCCGGCCGGTGGCGACGGCGAGCGCGCGGGCGTCGCCGGGGCGGCGCAGCGTCCGGATCAGCCAGGTCGCGACCGCGTCGAGCGTCGCGTCGCGCGGGCGCAGCTTCGGCAGGTCGACCGGCGGCAGCTCCGCCGCCGCCTGCAGCGCGAGCAGCGCGGGGCGGTCCAGGCGCGCCAGGGCCTCGGCGACGGCCTCGACGTGGAGCCGCGTCACCCGCAGGTGGGCGTCGAGCGCCGCCGCCTCGTCGTCGACCGGCGGGGCGCGCAGCAGCTCGATCGCGCCGTCCAGTTGCCGCACGCCGGAGAAGGCGTGGGCGAGCGTGCTCGCGTACGCGCGGCGGCGGGCGGTCGGCTCCTCGAGGTCGGAGACCATCTCAAGCGCATTCTCGCATGAGTGCAGGGGACCTCCTGCATGGTCAGCCCTGCAGGGAACGGTTCCGTCCGCGGGCCGCCGTAGCTTCGCGCCCTTCCCGTTCCCCCACGAGGCCAGAGACCGGACGTGAGATGACGTATCCCCCGACGCTCTACAACACGCAGCGCCTGCTCTTCGACGCGACGCGTCCCGTCCGCCACGCCGACCCGATCGAGGTCCCCGACGACTACTACGAGCGCGGCTGGACGCTGCTCGACGGCATCGCGGACGAGCGCGAGGCGGTCGCCGTCCAGGAGAGCCTCATCCGCGGCATCGACGTCGCGCGGCTGCCGCTGCACGCCCGGTTCGCCGACCGCGTCCAGCTCGGCAAGGCGGACCTGATTCCCGTGTGCGACGACGTCGTCGCGACGAGCTTCCAGGTCCTGCACTTCGACATGGGGCTCCCGTTCGCCGACGGGCCCGACCAGCTGCTCGTCACCCACGTCGGCATCTACCTGCCGGCGACGACGGCGCACGCGGTGACCGCCCGCACGCGGCTCGTCGAGCTCGGCAGCGTCCTCGCCGACAAGGGGCTCGACGTCGACGCCGTCGAGCGCCGCATCCTCGACTACGCCCGGCGCCACGGCGACGGCTGGGCCGAGTACAACACGTACCGCCTCGCGTGCTTCGTGCGCATCGTCGACGCCCTGGCGGAGAGCCCCGAGCTCGGCGGGCAGGTCGACAAGACCGTCGGCCAGTGGTTCCTGCAGGACGAGGAGCTGGACGCCGTGGCGGCGCACGCGCAGGAGACGGCGTTCTACTCCCGCCACGGCATCGACATCGGGCCGCGCGAGCGGGAGGTCGCGCTCGCGCCCGGGCAGCTGCTGGTGCTCGACAACACGCGCGTGGTCCACGGACGGGTCGGCCAGCGCCGGGCCCGCGAGGTCTACAACTTCATGTTCGGCGTCCCCGCGGTCGGGGGCGACGACGTCGCCGCGCTGCGCCGCCACATCTGCGAGCTGGTCGCGGCGTAGGCGCGCCGCGGTCGCGCGGCGAGCCTCTCGCGCGCGCACCGCCATCCGCGTAGCCTGTCCGCGATGCCTGCGCGCTCAACGTCCGTTCAGTCGCCGTTTGCGACGGTGGAGGAGGCGATCGAGGACATTCGGGCGGGGAAGATGGTGGTGGTGTGTGATGACGAGGATCGGGAGAACGAGGGTGATCTGACGTTGGCGGCGCAGTTTGCGACGCCGGAGGCGATCAATTT
>DASZEJ010000103.1:0-6013 GCA_035940955.1 Solirubrobacteraceae bacterium | reverse complement strand
CGGCGCGCTGGCGCAGCGGGCGCCGCTGCCGGGGCGCTTCAACGTCCTCAACTCGCTCGTCGCGCTGGCCGCCGCGCGGGCGCTCGGCGTCGACGACGCGACGATCGCCGCCGCGCTGCCGCGCGTGGGGCGCGTGCCCGGGCGCTTCGAGGGAGTCGACGAGGGCCAGGACTTCGCGGTCGTCGTCGACTACTCGCACACCCCCGACTCGCTCGAGAACGTGCTGCGCGCCGCCCGCGACCTGGCGGCCGGCGGGCGGGTGCTGTGCGTGTTCGGCTGCGGCGGCGACCGCGACCGCGGCAAGCGCCCGATCATGGGGCGGATCGCCGACGAGCTGGCGGACGTGCCGATCGTCACCTCCGACAACCCGCGCTCGGAGGACCCGGAGGCCATCGTCCACGAGGTGCTGGCGGGCATGTCGGCCGCGGTCGAGTGGCACGTCGACCGGCGCGAGGCGATCGCCTCGGCGATCGAGCAGGCGTGGACCGGGGACGTCGTGGTGATCGCCGGCAAGGGCCACGAGCAGGGGCAGGAGTTCGAGGGCGGCCGCAAGGAGCCGTTCGACGACGTGACCGTCGCGCGGGAGGTGCTGCGCGCTGCGCGAGTGGACGCCTGAGCGCGTCGCCGAGGCGGCGGGCGCGCGGCTTGTCGCGCCGCCGCCGGGCGCCGGCGGGCCGGGCCGCGCGGTCATCGACTCGCGGGCGGCCGAGCCGGGCGACCTGTTCGTGGGGCTGCGCGGGGAGAACGCGGACGGCGGGCGCTTCGCGCCGCAGGCGCTCGCGGCCGGGGCGTGGGGCGTGCTGGTCGCGCCCGAGCACGCGGAGGCGGCGCAGTGCGCGCCCCCGGGCGTGCTGCTGGCCGCCGAAGACCCGCTCGCCGCGCTGCAGCGCCTCGCGACCGCCTGGCGGCGCGAGCTGGGCGCCGACGTCATCGGCGTGACCGGCTCGACCGGGAAGACCTCGACCAAGGACGTGATCGCCGCGATGGTCGGCCAGCGGCGCCGGGTCGTCGCCACGCGCGGGAACTACAACACCGAGATCGGGCTGCCGCTCACGGTCCTCGAGGCGCCGGCCGGGACCGAGGTGCTGGTGCTCGAGATGGCGATGCGCGGCCGCGGCCAGATCGCCGAGCTGGCGGCGATCGCCGAGCCGGACGTGGCGGTCATCACGAACATCGGGCCGGTCCACCTGGAGCAGATGGGGTCGCTGGAGGCGATCGCGGCCGAGAAGGCGGCGGTCGTCGCGGGCCTGCGCCCGGGCGGGACCGCCGTGGTGCCGCGCGACGAGCCGCTGCTCGCGCCGCACCTGCGCGACGACGTGACCGTGGTGGAGTTCGGGCCGGGCGACGACCTCGGCGGCGTCGAGCTCGACTTCGCCTCCGCCCACATGCGGCTGAACGCCGCCGCGGCGCTCGCCGCGGCCCGCGCCGTGGGGGTCGAGCCGCGCGGCCGGGTGGAGGTCGCGCTCAGCGAGCTGCGCGGCCAGCGGATCGAGCTGCCCGGCGGGATCACCGTCGTCAACGACTGCTACAACGCCAACCCGATGTCGATGCGGGCCGCCCTCGACGACCTCGCCGCCGCCGCGCCCGGCCGGCGCGTCGCCGTCCTAGGCGACATGCTCGAGCTGGGCCCCGAGTCCGAGCGCTTCCATCGCGAGGTCGGCGAGCACGCCCGGCGCAGCGGCGTCGACCTGCTCGTCACCGTCGGGCCGCTCGCCGCCGCCATGGACGGCGACCAGGCCGTCGCCGACGCCGCGGAGGCCGCCGCGCTGCTGCCCGAGCTGCTCGACGACGGCGACACCGTGCTCGTCAAGGGCTCGCGCGGCGTCGGGCTCGAGGTCGTCGCCGAGGCGCTCCAGCAGACCGCCTGACATGGGCGAGATCCTCATCGGCGGCACCGCCGCGCTGCTCATCTGCATCTTCCTGAGCCCGCAGTTCATCTCGTTCCTGCGGACCAAGGAGTTCGGCCAGAACATCCGCGAGGAGGGGCCGGAGGGCCATCACGAGAAGGCGGGCACGCCGACGATGGGCGGGATCATCATCTTCACCGCCGTCTCGGTCCCGTTCCTGATCCTGGCCGACTACGACTGGCGGGCGATCGGGGTGTTCGGCGCGGCGATCGCCTGCGCGCTGCTCGGGTTCGCCGACGACTACACGAAGATCGTCCGGCGCCGGTCGCTCGGGCTGCGGGCGCGGACCAAGCTCGGCGTCACGATCGCGATCAGCGTCGGGTTGTGGTGGATCGCGACCGAGCAGGCCAACCTGCCGGAGACGCTGCGCCTGCGGGTGATCGACTACCAGATCGACCTCGGGGTGCTGGGCGGCGTGCCGTACCTGATCCTCATCTACCTCGTCGTGGCCGGCACCACGAGCGCGGTCAACCTGACCGACGGGCTCGACGGGCTGGCCGCGGGCTGCGCGGCGATCGTCCTGCTCGCGTACATCGGCATCACGTTCATCACGACCGGCCAGCGCGACCTGGCGCTGCTCGCCGCGTGCCTGGTCGGGGCGTGCGTCGGCTTCCTCTGGTTCAACGCGTTCCCGGCGACGATCTTCATGGGGGACACCGGGTCGCTCGGCCTCGGCGGCGCGATCGCCGGGCTGGCGGTCATGACGAAGACCGAGCTGCTGCTGATCCTGCTCGGCGGGATCTTCGTCGTCGAGGCGCTCAGCGTGCTGATCCAGGTGTTCTCGTTCCAGACGTTCCGCAAGCGGGTGTTCCTCATGGCCCCGATCCACCACCACTTCGAGCTGATGGCGTGGTCGGAGACGAAGATCATCCTGCGCTTCTGGATCCTCGCCGCGATCTGCAGCGCGATCGGGTTCACGCTGTACCAGCAGTCGATCACGTGAGCCGGCCGCCCCTGCCGGACGGCCCGTACCTCGTCGTGGGGCTCGCGAGGAGCGGGGTGGCGGCGATGGGGGCGCTGCGGGCGCGCGGGATCGAGGTCGCCGGGGTCGACCGGCGCCACGGGCAGGACGGGCTGGCCGAGCTGGACCGGGCGGCGGTGGTCGTGAAGTCCCCGGGCGTGCCGCAGGACGCGCCGGTGATCGCCGAGGCGCGCCGGCGCGGGATCACCGTGATGGGGGAGCTGGAGCTGGCGTGGCGGCTGCTGCCGAACCGGTTCGTCGCGGTGACCGGCACGAACGGCAAGACGACGACGGTCGCGCTGCTCGGCCACGTCCTCGGCTCGCGCGCGGTGGTGGCGGGGAACGTCGGGACGGCGCTGTCCGGGCTCGACGTGCCGGAGGACGTGATCGTCGTCGCCGAGGCGTCGTCGTTCCAGCTCGAGGACACGATCGCGTTCGCCCCCGACGTGGCCGCGCTCATCAACCTGACGGAGGACCACCTCGACCGGCACGGCACGTTCGCGGCCTACCGCGAGGCCAAGATGCAGGCGTTTGCGCGCCAGCGGCCGGACCAGGTCGCGGTGCTGCCCGACGGGTTCAGCGCGCCCGGCGAGGCGCGGCGGATCCGCTTCGGCGGCGCCGAGACGGCCGACCTGCGGCTGGCGGGCGGCGCGCTGTGGTGGCGCGGGGAGCGCCTGCTGGGCGTCGAGGAGCTGCGGCTGCGGGGCGCGCACAACGTCCAGAACGCGATGGTGGCCGCCGCCGTCGCGCACGCGCTCGGCGCCGGGCGGGAGGGGATCGTCTCGGGCCTGCGGACGTTCGCCGGCGTCGCCCACCGGCTGGAGGAGGTCGCGGAGCGCGACGGCGTGCTGTACGTCAACGACTCCAAGGCGACGAACGTGGACTCGACGATCGTCGCGCTGCGCTCGTTCCCGTCCGGCGTGCGGCTCATCCTCGGCGGGCGTGGCAAGGGCCAGGACTTCACCCCGCTGCGCGCCCTCGTCGCCGAGCGGTGCGCGTCCGTCCACCTCATCGGGGAGGACGGCGGTCGCATCGCCGACGCGATCGGGGGAGGGGAGCGCGACGGCGACCTCGAGCGCGCCGTCGAGCACGCGCGCCGGCTCGCCCGGCCCGGCGACGTGGTCCTGCTCTCGCCGGCGTGCGCGAGCTACGACCAGTACGAGGACTTCGAGGCGCGCGGGGAGCACTTCCGGCGCCTCGCCTCGCGCCCCGCGGGCTGACCGCCGCGGAGGACTCCGCCGCGAGCCGTCGAAGGCCGTCCGGTGAGCCGCCGCCGCTCGCCGCCACGGAGGGCTGCCGAGCAGACCCTCGAGCACCGCATCCTGCTGACCGCCACGCTCTGCCTGCTCGCGGGCGGCGCGGTGATGGTCTACAGCGCCTCGAGCGCGCGGACGCTGCTGGCCGGCCAGGGCGACGGCACCGCGTACCTGGTCAAGTACCTCGCCTTCGGGGCGGTCGGGCTCGTGGCGCTGCACGTCGTCATGCGGCTGCCCCTCGACCTCGTCCGCCGCTTCACGCCGGCGCTGCTCGGCGTCGCCTTCTTCCTGTGCCTGCTGGTGAGGGTCCCCGGCGTGGGCATCGAGGTCGGCGGGGCGACCCGGTGGATCGGCGCGGGGCCGATCCAGTTCCAGCCTTCCGAGCTGATGAAGCTCGCGCTCGTCCTCTACGCCGTCCACCTCCTGGCGCTGCGCCCGCAGATCGTGCAGACCGTGCGCGACGTCGCGAGCCCGCTCCTGCTCGTCGCGGGCGGCGCGGCGGTGCTGGTGGCGACGCAGCCCGACCTCGGCACCGCGCTCGTCATCTGCTTCGCGATGGCGGCGCTGCTCGTCGCGGCGGGGATGCCCGTCCGCGTGCTGGCGACGATCGGCGGCGCGGGGGCCGGCGCGGTCCTGCTCTTCGCGCTTGCGGCGCCGTACCGGCGCGAGCGCCTGACCTCGTTCCTCGACCCGTGGGCGGAGGCGGGCGGCGACGGCTTCCAGGCGGTCCAGGGCCAGATCGCGGTCGGGTCGGGCGGTCTGTTCGGGCGCGGCCTCGGCGAGTCGGTGCAGAAGATCAACTACCTGCCCGAGGCGCACACCGACTTCATCCTCGCGGTGATCGGGGAGGAGCTGGGCGTCGCCGGGGTCCTCGGCCTGCTCTTCCTCTACGGGCTGATCGCCTACGCCGGGCTGCGGGTCGCCAAGACCGCGCGCGGCCCGTACGCGCAGCTGCTCGCGACCGGGGTGACGTCGCTGATCCTGTGCCAGGCGCTGCTCAACGTCTTCACGGTCCTCGGCCTCGCGCCGCTGACCGGGGTGCCGCTGCCGTTCATCTCGTCCGGGTCGTCGTCGCTGCTCGTGTTGCTGACCGCGATGGGGCTGCTGCTGAACGTCGCGAGCGGGGGCAGGAGCGACCTGAAGGCGGTCCGGGCGCCGGATCGGGCACGATCGGGCCATGGGACTCAGCGTGGTGATCGCGGCGGGCGGGACGGCGGGGCACGTCGTGCCGGCGCTCGCGGTGGCCGGCGCGCTGCGGGCTGACGGGCACCGGGTCGTCTTCGTCGGCGGCGAGCGCGCCGAGGCCGAGCTGGTGCCGGCCGCGGGGTACGAGCTGCGGCCGATCCGCGTCCGCGGGCTGAGCCGGACCAATCCGTTCGCCGCGGCGGGGGCGGGGGCGCTGGCGGCGCGGGCGACAGCGGCCGCCGCGCGCGTGCTGCGCGCCGAGCAGGCGGACGCAGTGCTGGGCGGCGGCGGGTACGTCGCCGGGCCGGTCGGGCTGGCCGCGGTCGCGCTGCGGGTGCCCCTGGTGCTGAGCGAGGCCGACAGCCACCTGGGGGTCGCGAACCGGATGCTGGCGCCGTTCGCGCGGCGGGTGTGCCTCGCGTTCCCGTTGGAGGGGCGCGGCGGTCCGCGCTACCTCGTCACCGGCCGCCCGGTGCCGCCGCCGGCCACCGACCGCGCCGCGGCGCGGGCGCGGTTCGGGCTGGGGGAGGGCGAGCGCTGCGTGCTCGTGTTCGGCGGCTCGCTCGGGGCGCGGTCGATCAACGAGGCCGCGATCGAGGCGTTCCGCGACGCGCCGTACCGCGTGCTCCACGCGGCGGGGCGGCGCGACCACGACGCGCTGCGGCCCCGCGTGCCGGGCGGCGGGCGCTACGCCCTCGAGCCCT
>DASZEJ010000102.1:0-23388 GCA_035940955.1 Solirubrobacteraceae bacterium | reverse complement strand
ATCACCGCAACCCGGTCGGACACGTGCCGGACGACGCCCAGGTCGTGGGCAACGAACACGTAGGCGAGCCGCATCTCGCGCTGGAGGTCCTTGAGCAGGTTGATGATCTGCGCCTGGATCGACACGTCGAGCGCCGACACGGGCTCGTCGCACACGATCAGGTCGGGCTCGAGCGCGAGCGCGCGCGCGACGCCGATGCGCTGGCGCTGGCCGCCCGAGAACTCGTGGGGGAAGCGGTTGATGTGCTCGCGCTGCAGGCCGACGCGCTCGAGCAGCTCGGCGGTGCGCTGGCGGATCTCGCGCCGCGGCACGCCGTGCAGCTCGAGCGGCGAGCCGATGATCTGGCCGACGCGCTTGCGCGGGTTCAGCGACGCGAACGGGTCCTGGAAGACCATCTGCATCTCGCGCCGCAGCGGCCGCATGTCGCCCCGCGACAGCTCGGTGATGTCGCGCCCGCGGAAGCGGATGCGGCCGTCGGTCGGGTCGAGCAGGCGCAGCAGCGTCCGCGACAGCGTCGTCTTGCCGCAGCCCGACTCGCCGACGAGCCCGAGCGTCTCGCCCTCGCGCAGCTCGAACGACACGTCGTCGACCGCGTGCACGTAGCAGCGGACGGCGTTCAGCACGCCGCGCCGGACCGGGAAGTGCTGCTTGAGGTGCTCGACCTCGAGCAGCGACGCGGCGCCGTCGCCGCTGCCGTTGCCGTCCACGGCGCCGGCGTCGGCGTCGGCGCTCACGCGACCGCCCCCTCGGCGTCGAGCCCGATCTGCCCGTCGGCGACGTGCCGGCGCTTGCGCTTCTCCTCGACCGGCAGCCAGCAGCGGTCGTCGTGGCCGGGCGCGCCGGGCAGGCGGCCCTCGAGCCGCGGGTACTTCGGGCACAGCTCGAACTCGTGCCGGCAGCGCGGGCGGAAGTGGCAGCCCTCCGGGCGGTTGATGAGCGACGGCGGCTGGCCGGGGATCGACGGCAGCCGCTCGGGCCGCGGGCGGTCGACGCGCGCGATCGACCCGAGCAGCCCCCACGTGTACGGGTGCTGCGGGTCGTAGAAGATCTCGTCGGTGGTGCCGGTCTCGACGATCCGGCCGCTGTACATGACCGCGATGCGGTCGGCGATGTCGGCGACGACGCCGAGGTCGTGGGTCACGAGCATGATCGCGGTCTCGCTGCGCTCGCGCAGGTCGCGCATCTCCCGCAGGATCTGGGCCTGGATCGTCACGTCGAGCGCGGTCGTCGGCTCGTCGGCGATCAGCACCGCGGGGTCGCACGACATCGCCATCGCGATCATCACGCGCTGGCGCATGCCGCCCGAGAACTCGTGCGGGTAGCTGTCGACGCGCTCGCGCGCCCGCGGGATGCCGACGCGCTCGAGCAGCGCGACGACGCGGTCGCGGGCCTCGGCGTCGGAGACGTCCTCGTGCGCCTGGATCTGCTCGACGATCTGCGCCCCGATGCGGTGCACGGGGTTCAGCGAGGTCATCGGGTCCTGGAAGATCATCGCGATCTCGCTGCCGCGGACCCGGCGCAGCTCCTCGTCGCTCGCGGTCACCAGCTCGAGGTCGCGCAGCTTGGCCGAGCCGGCGAAGCGGGCGTTCGGCGAGCGCGTGAGGCCCATCAGCGTCATCGCCGTCACCGACTTGCCCGAGCCGGACTCGCCGACGATCGCGAGCACCTCGCCCGCCCGCAGCTTGAACGAGACGCCGTCGACCGCGTGGACGATGCCGTCCTCGGTCGTGAACTGCACCTGCAGCTCGTTGACGTCGAGCAGCGGGGCGGCGCTCACTGGAGGCGGACCCGCGGGTCGAGGGCGGCGTAGACGAAGTCGACGAGGGTGTTGAACACGACCACGAAGAACGCGCCGTACATCGTCACCGCGAGGACGGGCGGCACGTCGAAGCGCCGGATCGACTCGGCGAAGTACTGGCCGACGCCCTGCAGGTCGAAGACGGTCTCGGTGAGGATCGCCCCGCCGCCGAGCATGAGGCCGAAGTCCAGGCCCCACAGCGTGACGACCGGGATCAGCGAGTTGCGCAGGACGTGGCGGAAGAGGACGCGGCGCTCGGAGAGCCCCTTGGCGCGCGCGGTCCGCACGTAGTCGTCGTTGATCGTGTCGAGCACGGTCGAGCGCACGACGCGCGAGTAGATCCCGATGAAGAGCGAGGCGAGCACGAGCCACGGCAGGATCATGTGCTTGAGCCACTCCCACAGCCCGGCCTGGCCCACCTCCGCGTAGCCGCCGTTCGGGAACAGGGCGAGCCTGTAGCCCAGGTAGTAGTTCGCCAGCGCACCGAGCACGAACACGGGCACGGATATGCCGAGCAGCGCGAGCACGGTGATCCCCGAGTCCGACAGCCGGCCGACGCGCACGGCGGTGAACAGCCCGAGCCCGACGCCGACGACGAACCAGATGATCGCCGCCCCGATCGCGAGCGACAGCGTCCGCGGCACCCCGCGCATGATCTCCTCGGTGACGTTGACCTGGTTGGTCTGCGACACGAGGTCGCCGCCGAAGAGCTGGCCCATCGTCTTCGTGTACTGGAACGGCAGCGGCTTGTCGAAGCCCCACTCCTTGCGGATCGCCTCGACGACCTGCGGGCGCGCCTGCTTGCCGGCCATCCGGTCGGCCGGGTCGCCGTTCGGGAGCACGTTGAAGATGAGGAACACGAGCACCGAGACGGCGAACAGCACGAACACCATCCCGAAGACCCGGCGGAGGACGTAGGCGGCCACGGGTCAGCGCTCCAGCTTGATCGTCGCCCGCGGGTCGAGCGCGTCGCGGACGCCGTCGCCGAACACGTTCACCGCGAGCACCGTCAGCACCAGCATGAGGCCGGGCACGAGCGTCAGGTGCGGGGCGGTGATGAGCAGCTTGTAGGCCTCGCCGAGCATCGTCCCCCACGACGCGTTCGGCGCCTGCACGCCGGCGCCGAGGAACGACAGCGCCGCCTCCAGCAGGATCGCGTTGGCGAGCAGGATCGGGAAGAAGACGAGGATCGTCGACGCGACGTTGGGCAGCAGCTCGCCGATCATGATGCGGCGGTCCGACGCGCCCTGGGCGCGCGCCGCCTCGACGAACTCCTTCTCGCGCAGCGACAGCACCTGGCCCCTGATGGGCCGCGCGAGGTACACGATCGAGACGAAGCCGATGACGAACGTCGGGATCCACAGGGAGTTGCCGCGGATGGCGATCGGCCCCAGCTCGACGCCCCCGAAGGCGAGCGCGACGCCGAGCGCGATGCCCAGCAGCAGCACGGGGAACGCCCACAGGATGTCCATCAGGCGCGAGATCACCGCGTCGACCCAGCCGCGGTAGTAGCCGGCGAGCAGGCCGAGCAGCACCGCGAGGAGCACCGTGATGATCGTCGCCACGACGCCGATGAAGAGCGAGTTGCGCGCGCCGTAGAGCAGGCGGACGGCGACGTCGCGGCCGCCGCCGTCGGCGCCGAGCACGTACTTGCCGCCGGCCTTGAAGCCCTGCGGGCCGATCGGGACGCCGTCGAGCGCCACCGGGTCGACCTTCTTGCCGTCGACCTCGATCTGGTCGCCGCCGCCGAGGTGCTGGCTGTTCGGCCCGGTCTTGGCGACGTGGTCGGCGTACAGCGGCGCCGCCAGGGCCAGCGCGACGATCAGCAGGAACAGCGCGCCGAACGCCAGCGCCACCTTGTTGCGGCGCAGCCGGCGCATCGCCAGGCGCCACGGGCTGGTGCCGGCGGCGATCTCCTCGGCGGGGGAGTCCGCGTACGCCCCGGCGAAGTCGGGGAGCTGGGTTGCGGAGTCGGTGGTGGCCATTCGTGCGTGCCGCGTCACATTGTGACGCCAACGGGGGGCTGCGCGCGGCAGCCCCCCGTGGCGACGGTGCTTACGACGCCCCGCCGGAGGCGAGGCAGAACTGCGTGAAGTCGAGCTCGTACACCGGGTGCGTCACGGTGCAGTTCTCGAAGTCGACCCGCTCCGACGTGAAGTTGGCCAGCTTGCGATGGCCGTACGGAGCGGTGTGGGCCCGCTCGACCAGCAGCTTGTCGACCTGGGCGTACATCGGAGCGGCCTTCTCGAGGTCCGCCTCCTTGTTCGCCTGGTCGAGCAGCCGGTTGATCTCCGGGTCGTCCACGTTCCCGTAGTTCTGGTTGTTGGTGTTCTGGATCGAGGAGCCCTGCACGAGGAACATGAAGTTCCTCGGGTGCGGGAAGTCCTGGAACCAGTTGGCGAAGCCGATCTGCGACTTCGTCCGCTGGTTGCCGATCGTCGTGAAGTAGTTCGACGCCTCGACGATCCGCAGCTCGGCGTCGAAGCCGATCTGCTTCAGGACGTCCTGCAGGTACTCGCCGGTCGGCTTGGACGGGTCCTCGTCGTTCGCCCAGACCGTGACCTTGTCGCCCTTGACGCCGGCCTCCTCGATGAGCTGCTTGGCCTTCTCGATGTCCGGCGCCTCACCCGGCACGCCGTACGGGCACGGGTCGATCTTCTCGTAGCCCTTCATGCCCGGGGGCAGGAAGTTGCAGCCCGGCTCCAGCAGGCCGCCGAACCGCTTGGCCAGCGCGCGCTTGTCCAGCGCGAAGTTGACGGCCTTGCGGACGTTCTCGTCGTCGAACGGCTTCACCCGCTCGTTCATGAAGTAGTAGTACGTCGAGTTCGTGACGTACTCCTCGAAGCGGTCCGAGTACTTCGCCTTGACCTCGCGCATCTGATCCGGCGCCGGCGGGTCGATGATCCAGTCGACCTTGTTCTGGATCACGTCCTGGACCTGCCGCTGCTGGTTCTTGACGATGCTGACCGTCACCTTGTCCAGCTTCGGCTCCGGGATGCCCTCGATCGGCGTGTAGTTCTCGTTCCGGACGAGGTCGTAGCCGCGGCTCTGCCGCATGTTCTCGAACTTGAACGGGCCGACGCCCGGGGGCGGGTCCTTCGTCAGGTTCTCGAACGGCGTGTTGCTCGGGACGAGGCTCGCGAAGTTCATCGCGAGGACGTACTGGAACGAGCCGTCGGCGTCCTTGAGGTTGATCGTGATGTCGCCGGTGGAGTCGTCGGTGACGATGCCCTTGATGTCGCCCTTGGGCTTGCCCTTCTTGACGTAGTCCTCGGCGCCGATGATGCCCAGGTAGAACGCGCTGCCGCCCGACTCGAGGTTGAGCACGCGCTTGATCGAGTGCTCGAAGTCGCTGGCCTTGACGGGGCTGCCGTCGCTGTACTTCAGGCCCTGGCGCAGCTTCAGCTTGTAGGTCTTGCCGCCGTTGGTGACCTCGGGCAGCGCCTCCGCGAGGCCGGGGATCAGCTCGGCGCCGGCCGCGCCCTCCTCGTGGCGATAGGCGAGCAGGGGCGTGTAGACGACCCAGAGCGAGTTCCAGCCCTCGAGCGTGTACGAGAGCGCCGGGTCCATGTAGTCCGGGAACGACGTGTAGTTCACGATCGCCGTGCCGCCGGTGCGGCCGCCGCCGCCCCCAGCGCCGTCGCCGCCGCCGCCGCCGCCGTCATCGCCGTCGTCGCCGCCGCACGCGGCAGCGCCGAGGGCGAGGACGAGCACGGCCATGAGGCCCATGAGGGTCCTCAATGTGCTTCGCATCTGCATCCTCCTCATAGTGTTCGGGGCCCTGCCGGCGTTTTCGAGGTTCGCGGCAGGCCTCCGCCCTCCCTTCCAGCAAGCGGCTGGAGACTACAGCGGGGGGCCTGATCGGCAAATCCCAATTAACGCGCGGTCAATCGCCGTAGCCGTCATTCCAGGTAGGTGACGACCTCGCCGACGGGGGCGCGCTCGGGCACGCGCTGCGCCTGCCGCGGGCGGCCCAGGTGCAGCAGCCCCAGGACCTCCTCGCCGTCGGGCACGCCGACCGCCGCGCGGCCCGCGGGCGTGCGCAGGACCTCCGGCGTCCGCCAGTACCCGGCCAGCCCGCGCGCGTGGGCGGCCAGCAGGACGATGTACGCGGCCACGGCGGTCGCGTCGCGGTCCTCCTCGTTCCCCGCCGCGGACACCACGATCAGCGTCGGGGCGCGGTCGAGCTTGCCGGCCGCCTCCGGGCCGGCGGCCTGCTTCAGGCGCGCGAGCGCGCGCGGGCCGAGGACGCGGAAGCGCCAGGGGTTCGTCAGGTGGTGGTTGGGCGCCCAGCGGGCGAGCTCGAACAGCGCGTCGAGCGTGGCGCGGTCGACCGGCTCCGGCCCGTACGCCTTGTGCGTGCGGCGGGTGCGGATGGCCTCCTCGACGTCCATCGGCGCGCCGGGCTAGTCGTACAGCGACTCGCGCGCCAGCTCGTTGCCGCGCGCGTCCCACAGGTGGATCTCGAGCGTGTCGCCGCGGTAGTCGTCGGGCGCGACGAGCGTGAAGCGCCCCTCGACGACCGCCGCCTGGTCGACGGCCAGGCCGGCCAGCTCGGCGGTCACGACCGCGCCGCGGCCGAGCAGCGGGCGGCCCCACACGAGCGTGATCGCCGCGACGTTGCCGTGCTCGCCGCGCCAGCCGCCGAGCACCTCGTCGCACAGGTCCAGCCGCCACTCGGGGTGCGCCTCGGCGATCTCGTCGGTGAAGTCGGCGACGGCGGCGAAGTCCTCGGGCTCCTCGCCCTCGTGCCCGGGGGCGAAGGAGACGTAGCCGAACAGCTCGAGGTTCGTGCTCGTGCGGCTCGTGGCGGGCACGTAGGTGCGGCCGTTCCACGTGCGGTCCGGGTACCAGGCGATGTCGCCGGGCTCGCCGAGGTCCTCCCCGTCGGCGTCGACGGCGAGGCAGGCGGCGAGGAACTCCTGGGCGAGCCGCTCGGCCCAGCGCCCGTAGGGCAGGCCCTCCTGCGGGGGCTCGGCGGCGAAGCGGCACACGAGGCGGTCGGTCGGCGGCATCACTCAAAGCTCTAGCAGGAGGGTGACCGGGCCGTCGCCCACGAGGGCGACCTGCATCGCCGCGCCGAACACGCCGCGCCTGGCCCCGAGGCGGTCGCTGAAGCGCTCGTAGAGCGGCTCGGCGTGCTCGGGCGGCGCGGCGGCGACGTAGCTCGGGCGGTTGCCCCTGCGGGCGTCGCCGTACAGCGTGAACTGGCTGACGCACAGCGCCTCGCGGTCCCCGAGCGGCTCGTTCATGCGGCCGTCGGCGTCGGGGAAGACGCGCAGCGCGCGGACCTTGTCGGCGAGGCGGTCGGCGGTCGCCGCGTCGTCGCCGTGGGCGACGCCGAGCAGGACGAGCAGGCCGGGGCCGATCGCCGCGACCTCGGCGCCCTCGACGGTGACGGCGGCCGACGCCACGCGTTGGACGAGCGCACGCACGGTGGTGCATGATGCCGGTCGCGGATGCGTCGACTCCTGCTCACCGTTGCGGCGACCTTCGCCTTCGCTCCGGCCGCGCACGGCGCGACGGGGACGTTCGGGCTGACGTCGGCGCCGGACTTCGTCGACCCCGCGCTGTCGTACACGGTGGAGGGGTGGAGCGTCCTGTACGCGACCCACACGGGGCTCCTCGCGCACGCGCACGAGCCCGGCGACGCCGGCACGGCGCTCGTCCCCGGCGCCGCCGAGGCGCTCCCGGAGGTGTCGGAGGACGGGCTGACGTACACGCTGCGGCTGCGCGAGGGGCTGCGGTACTCGAACGGGCGCGAGGTGCGGGCGCGCGACTTCGAGCACGCGATCAAGCGCGTCCTCAACCTCCGGTCGGGCGGCGCGCCGTTCTTCCTCGTCATCCGCGGGGCGGGCGCGTACCTCCGCCGGGGCCGCGAGCGCGGCGACGTCTCCGGCATCGTCGCCGACGACGCCGCGCGCACCGTCCGCATCACGCTGAAGCGGCGCGACGGCTCGTTCCCGAACCTGCTCGCCACGCCGTTCGCGGCGCTCGTGCCGCCGGGCACGCCGTTCCGCAACCTGACCCGGCGCCCGCCGCCCGGGGTCGGGCCGTACCGGATCGCCCGCTCGGGCCGGCGCGGGCTCGTCCTGCGGCGCAACGAGCACTTCGCGATCCCCGGCTTCCCGCAGGCCGCGCTCGACGCGATCGCCGTCCGGTACCGGGCGCGGCACGGCAGCGTCGACGTCCACATCGACCCGCCGCCCCGCCGGCTGCGGACGGGCGACCGCTACGTCGAGCGCGACTCGCTCTCGTCGTACTACTTCTTCCTCGACCACCGGCAGCGGCCGTTCCGCAACCCCGACGTCCGGCGGGCGGTGAACCTCGCGGTCGACAAGCGGGCGGTCCGGCGGGCGTTCGGCGGCCTCTTCACGCCCGGCTGCACGTTCCTGCCGCCCGGCATTCCCGGCTACCAGGCGCGGGAGTGCCCCTACGGCGACCCGAACGGGGCGCCGCAGGTCGAGCGGGCGCGGGAGCTGGTGCGGGCGGCCGGCGCGGCCGGCGCGGGGGTCCGCGTCTACGGCAACCGCGAGCGGACGAGCCTGTCGCTGGCAAGGATCCTCACGCGCACGCTGCGGTCGATCGGCCTGCGCCCGCGGCTGCGGATCGTCCCGACGGCGAGCTACTTCACCGTCGTCGGCAACCGGCGGACGCGCGCCCACGCCGGCATCTTCAACTGGTTCGCCGACTACGTCCACCCGGCGAACTTCCTGTTCCTCGTCGACGGAGACACGATCCAGCCGACGAACAACCAGAACGTCGGCAACGTCGACGATCCCGAGCTGAACGCGCTCGTCGACCGGGTGAAGGAGTCGCCGGTCCAGAGCGTCGCGGAGCCGGCGGCCGCCGCGGACCGGCGGATCGTCGACGAGGCGCACGTCGTGCCGCTCGGCTACCGCCGCCTTGCCTTGCTGTTCTCCGCCCGCGTCCCGCCGCAGTGCCGCACCGAGCACCTGGTCTACGGCGTGGACCTCGCGCGGCTCTGCGTCGCCTAGCGCGCCGAGCGCCGTCAGAGCGCCGCGGCGGCGAGCGCGACGGCGACGACGGCGGCCGTCGACCACGCGAGGACGGCGGAGGTCAGGCGCAGGTCGAGGCCGTAGGCGTGGGCGACCACGAGCGAGTTGATGCCGGACGGCATGGCGGCCTGGACGAGGTAGGCGTCGGGCAGCCGGACGATCGCGGCCGAGAACGCGAGCATGAGCGCGGGCGCGGCGAGCAGCCGCAGGGCGAGCGCCGCGCCCGTGGCGGCGTCGAACCGGGGCGGGAACGCGAGCGCGCCCTCCTCGGCCTCCGCCGCGAGGTTCACGCCGAGGACGAAGAAGCCCACCGGCAGCAGCGCGTAGACCACCACCGTCGCCACGTCGACCAGGACGTCGGGGGCGAGCGCGTCCGGCGCGACGAGCGCGAGCGCCACCGCGGCGAGCGACGGGTTGCGGGTCAGGAACGCGCGGGCGCGCTCGCGCCGCGTGTCCCCGGCCGCCGCGCCGAACGCCGCGCCGATCGCGAACGCGACGACGTAGAACATCGGCCCCGAGACGACCGTGTCGAAGGCGATCGCCGGCGCGATCGCGTCGCCGCCGAGCAGCGCGCCGTTCAGCGGGACGCCCAGGTAGCCGGTGTTCGCCAGCACGACGACGACGAGCAGCGCCCCGGTCGACGGCCGCGACAGCCCGAGCAGACGCGTGGCGACGAGGTAGGCGGCGGTCCCGACGGCGGCCAGCTCGACGAACGCCAGCCCGAGCCCGGCGCCGACGCCGGCCGTCAGCTCCAGGCGCGCGAGCGTGAAGAACGTCACGAACGGCAGCGCGGTCCACAGCGTCGCCGTCAGCGCGCCGCGCGCCGCGGTGCGCGCCCCCTCGCCCCACCGCCGCTCGGCGAGCGCGCCGGCGGCGACCGACACGGCGATCGCGAGCGCGACGAGGGTCAAGCCTCGCGCAGCTCTTGCGCGGCCTGCTCGGGCGCCACCACGTTCAGGTGCACGCCGGTCCCCAGCTCGAGCCCGGCGAGGTGCGTGAGGCGCGGGACGACGTCGATGCGCCAGCAGAAGTGCTCGGCGCCGCGCGGCGCGGTGCGGACCCAGAGGTTCAGCGGCGGGCTGGCGCCGAGGCGGCGGCGCAGGCGCAGCAGCGCGTCGTGCAGCAGCGCGGCGCCGGTCGGCCCGTCGTCCTCGAAGCGCGCGCGCACGCGGCGGGGGGCGATCATGAGCTGGTAGGGCAGCCGCGCGCCGTACGGCGCCATGAGCACGGCCTCGTCGTCGATGGCGACGATCCGTTTGCGCTGGCGGACCTCGTCCTGGACGAGGTCTGCGAGCAGGTTGCCGCCCATCGTGCGGGTGGCGTACGCGCCGAACCGCTCGCGCTCGCGCGCGACCTGCGCGGGGACGAAGTCGAGCGCGTAGAGCTGCGCGTGGGTGTGCGGCAGCGACGCGCCGCCCTCGCGCCGCTCGTTGACGATCATGTGGACGTAGGCGGCGCCGGCGTGGGCGCGCATCCGCTCGCGCCACACGTCGACGGCGAGCGCCACCTGCTCGGGCGTCAGGTCCGCGAGCGAGGTCACCGGGTCGGGCGCGTTGACGACGACCTCGTGCGCGCCGCGGGCGGCGGTCGCCGTGAAGAGGTCGCGGTTGGCGTGCGGCTCGGGGTCCGGGCTGTCGGGGTCGAGCGCTGGGTAGAGGTTGGGGACGACGCGGACCCTCCAGCCGGGCGTGTCGGGCGCGGTGCCGGCGTCGCGCACGGCGTACACCTCGGGCGGGGTGCGGTCCTCGTGCCCGTCGAGGAACGGGTCGGTGGCCGGGTCGATCGGCTCGGCCGGGGTGGTCGTCAGCCCGGCGCCGGGGCGGGTCGCGCGGTCGCCGGCGACCACGGTCTTGAGGCCGCTCAGCGGGTCGACGCGGACCTCAGGCACCCGCGTAGCGCTGGATGTCTTCGAGCAGGTCGCGCTCGCTGCGGTAGGAGCCCTGATGCACGAACGCCCGCTCGCCCCGAGCGTCGTAGAACACGGTGTGCGGCGCGCCCCGGGCGCCGGACGTGGCCTCGCGCGCGATGACGCCGCGCGGGTCGTCGAGCGACGGGTACGGGACGGGCCGCTTGGCCAGGAACGCCTCCGCCTTCTCGCGGCTGCCGAAGAGCTTGACGCCGAGGAAGGCGACGCGCTTGCCGAGCCGCTGCGCCGCCTCCTGGAAGTGCGGGAACTCCAGCTTGCACGGGCCGCACCACTCGCCCCAGACGTTCACGACGACCGGGTGGCCGCGCAGCGCGCGCAGCCGGCGGCGGAAGTCCGCGGGGTCCGACGGGACGACCCGGTTGCCCTCCGCGTACAGCGCGGCGAGCGGCGGCGGCGCACCCGCGACCGCCCGCTGGAGCTCTGCCAGCGAGGGCCCGGACGCCGTCTCTCCGCCGTCCCCGCCGCCGGCCTGGGTCAGCCCGACGACGAGCACGGCGACGAGCGCCGCCAACGCGAGGAACGGAAGCGCGCCGCGCACGGACACAGCTTCGCAGACGTCCGCTAGTGCGCTAGAATCGCAGTCAGCGAAGGCCTGAGGGAGGACCTTCCTGCCCTGATTCCGGCACAGCGCCGGAGTCCCGCGTCGAGCCGCGACCCCAGGCCGATGCGGTCATCTCTTGAGTGACCTGACGAGCCGGCATGGCTGAGCCCACCCGAGCGGCGCCCACCGCCGCGACCCTTCCCGACACCGAGACGCTCGCGCGCGTCGAGGAGTTCGCGCGCGAGCCGTTCGTGCTTCCCGGCGAGGACCCCGCCGAGGCGCTCGCCCCCGGCAGCGCCCGGCGCCGCGCGCTCGACGCCGCGCTCGCGGAGATGGCGGCCGGCGCGAAGCACCCCTCGACCCAGTGGCGCCGGGACTTCTCGCTCATGCTCGGGCTCGAGCGGGTGCTCTTCGACGACGAGCCGAAGCTCGCCGACGGCACCCAGCTCAACCCGCACCAGGTCGACGCGCTCTCCGGCACGCTGACCGCGCTGCTCGCCGAGGCGCAGCGCAACGGCAACGGCAACGGCAACGGTGGCGCGGCGGCGAGCGGCGCCAACGGCAGCGCGCCGCCCGAGCTGCTCGCGTCGCCCGCGATCCCCGGCGAGGAGGAGGTGCTCGACGAGGTCCCGGACGACGAGGAGCCGCTCGACTGGGACGCCGAGAAGGAGGCCGACGACGAGCAGCTCCCCGAGGCGCCCGAGGACCCGAACGCGCACAAGCGCTTCTGGTTCGAGCACGCCACCGGCGCCGGCAAGACCGTCGCCGCGATGGGCTTCGTCGAGGCGTCGCGCACCGGCGGCATCCTCATCCTCACCCACCGCCGCAACCTCGTCGACCAGTTCAACGAGGAGCTGCGCACGCGCGGCTACCGCGACCGGGTGCGCAGCGCGCTGATCGACGGCCAGGACGCCGCCAACGGCCCCGTCACGGTCGAGACCTACCAGTGGTTCGTGCGCAACGCCGGCAACATCTCGTCGGCGTACACGGTCGTCATCTGCGACGAGGCGCACACCGCGCTCGGCGAGAAGACGGCGGCGGCGATCCGCAACTGGACCGGCCCGATGTTCATTGGCATGACGGCGACGGGCGCGCTGATCGCCCGCCACGTCACCGACCTCTTCCCGACGCAGACCTCGCGCTTCGACCTCGCGCAGGCGGCGCGCCGCGGCGTCATCTCGCCGCTGCGCTGCGTGCGGATCCCGCCCGGGCCCGGGGTGAGGACGATCGCCAAGGTGCCGCTGCGCCGCGGCGAGGTCGACACCGAGTTCGACCAGGAGATGCTGGCCGAGCTGCTCGACCAGCTGCCGTTCAACCTGGCGGCGGCGAACCTCTACAAGACCCGCTTCAACGGGCTGCCGGGCGTCGTCTACGCGGCCGGCGTGCGCCACGCGTACAACCTCGCGGAGGCGTTCCGCGAGGAGGGCATCAAGGCCGAGGGGGTGTCCGGCGAGACGCCGAAGCGCCAGCTCGCCGAGATCCTCGCCAAGTACGAGCGCGGCGAGATCGACGTGCTCATCAACGCGCAGCTGCTCGCCGAGGGCTGGAACTCGCCGCGCGCGACCGTCTGCTTCCACCTCGCGCCGACCGCGTCGAAGCGCATCTACCAGCAGCGGGTCGGCCGGGTCACGCGCCGGCACCCGGGCAAGGAGGCCGGCATCGTCGTCGACTTCGTCCACCCGGGCACCAAGCACGACGACCCGGTCGTGACGCTGCACTCGCTGCTCGACCGCGACGTCTACCGCGGCGGCGCGATCGTCGTCGGGCCGGTGAGGCGGGGCCGGGGGCGGCGCGTGCGGGTCGAGCGCCGGGTGCTGCCGGTGGCGTCGGACGAGAACCGGCGGATCGAGGTCTTCGAGCGCGAGCTGTGGCGGATCGCCGTCGAGCACCTGGACTGGGGCGAGCAGATCCAGTGGGCGGCGCTGGCCGGCGCGCGGGTCGCGCCGTCGGGCTGGCGCCGGGCGCGGGCGATGCTCCACTTCGACCGCGGCGGCGAGCTGAAGCGCGCGTTCCTGCTCACGGCGGTCCAGCGCAACAAGAACCCCCAGCTGCGCCTGCGCGCGGTCCAGGAGATCGCCGCGGCCCGCGACCCGGAGGCGTTCGACAGCGCGCTCGACGAGGTCGGCGGCTGGCCGCGCGACGAGAAGCGCGAGGCGGCGAAGGTGATGCTGCAGGCGCTGGCCGACAAGCGGATCGGGCGCCGCGACCAGGCCGACGCGTGGATCTGGCGGGTGGCCGCGTACACGGCGGAGCTGCACGAGGAGTACGCGGTGCAGCGGTGGCCGGAGACGAAGCGGCTGCTCGGCCTGCTGGCGAACTCGTCGGGCGGCGGCCACGCGCGCAACGCGCGCCGGCTCGTGCACGCCGCGCGCAAGCAGGACCGGCGGCTGGCTGCGGCGCTGCTCGCGGCGGCGACGCGCTACACGCACACGCCCGAGGCCGAGGAGATCCTGCGCGGCGCCCGGACCCGGATGGCCCGCAAGCCGTCGTCGCTGTCGCGCGAGCTGCTGCGCAACTTCCCGAAGGGGCGCCGCGGGCGCGGCCGGCGGCGGAAGAAGAAGGGCGCGGAGGACGGCGCCGGGGTCTCGGCGGGCGCCGAGGGCGCCGCGCTGGCGGCGGCCGACGCGCTGGACGACGAGGACGAACTCGAGCTCGACGACGACGACGATCGCGACGCCGCGTCCGACGCGCTCGACGAGGCCGCCGACGACGACGCCGACACCCCGCCGGACGAGCTGCCCGAGCGCGACTCCGAGCGCTTCGCCGACGAGGCCGACACCGGCGAGCGGGACGCCGAGCAGGACGACGAGGCCGTCGGCGCCGACCACGCCGAGGACCCGCTCGAGCCGGAGTCGCTTGAGGCCCCGAAGCCGAAGCGCCGCCGCTCGCGGAGCCGCCGGCGGAAGGCGGCCGAGCCGGCGGAGCCGGCCACGGGCGCCGAGGCGCCGCAGGCCGCGCCCGGCGACGTCGAGCCGGTCGCGACGGCGGCCCCCGACCCGGAGGACGCCGCCGCCGAGAGCGCCGCTCCGGACGCCGCCGCTGCGCCCGGCGCCACGCCCGAGGACGCCGCCGCCGCGATCGAGGCGGCCGCGAGCGCCGTGCTCGCGGCGCGGGGCGCCGCGGACGGGGACGGTGTCGGCGACGGGGCGAAGGCGAAGAAGCGCCGCGCGCCGCGGCGCAAGAAGCCGCCGGCCGACGCGCCGCCGATCGAGGAGATCGACGAGTCGGCGGCGTGAGCGGCTCCGGCGTCGCGTCAGGCGAGCGGGATCGCTCCATCGGGCTGACAGCTTCGACCCCGCCGCGCGTAAGCCACCGCACAGGTCGCTTCACGGTCGCCGACTCGTCGATCTCCTCGGACGTCGCGGCGCCCGGCGGCGCAGGCGACCCGGTCGCGGCGGCGGCCTACAGCGACCGCGGCTCGACCTCCTGGCCGTCGGGCCACCGCGGGAGGCCCGCGATCGCCACGCGGCCCGCGGTGTACGCCGTGCCGCCCACGTCGAGCTCGATCCGGTCAGCGCGATCGTCGCCCCAGCGCAGCGCCTCCGCCAGCGCAGCGGACCGCGGACCGTGTTCCTCCTCGCCCTCTGCGCCCTCGTAGCCCTCGACCATGCAGCTGAACGTGGCCTCCCACCGCAGCTCGTCCTCGTCGAGGTTCTCGCGGATGCGCGCGATCTGATCCCCGCGGTCCGGGCCGCCGTCGGGTATCGATCCGGCCACCCCCGGAGCGACGAACTCGCTGTCCGGCCGTACGTGCTCGGGCGCCGCGAGGTCGACCGGCAGGAGCAGGAAGCCGGGCGCCGTCCGGATCGGCAGCGGCAGGGACATCAGCTCCCGCGCGACGCGCACGAGCACCCAGCGGGGCGGGTTGAGGCACTCGGGCGTCAGGGCCTCGAACAGGACCTCGCTCGCGTCCGTGACCTCGGGCGAGTCGCTCGGCCACGGCTCCAGCTCGAGCTCTGGCCCGTGCCACTCGTTGACGTTCCACGACGGGGGCGGGCCGAGGGCCACGTGGACGAGCCCCGGCTCGAGCTCGTCCTGCCCGTCGCCGTACAGGAGCGCGACGGCGTGGACGACCTCGTCGTCGCCCACGCCGCCCAGCGCGTCGAGCACCGCCGCCACGTTGCGCTCGAGGACGAGCTGCAGCGCGGCGCTTGCGCGAGGTTCGAGCGGGAGGTCCCGCAGCTCGCGGTCGACGGTCAGTTGCCGGACTCCTCTCCGCCGAAGGAACCGGCTCGCAGGTCGGCGTTCGCGTTGTCGAGGACCGTCCGGACGTGGCTGTACGTGCCGTCCGGACAGCCGTGAGGATACGCCTCGGCGGTCAGGTCCGCCCCGAAGCGGCTCGTCAGCTCGTCGTAGTACCCGCGATTGAACGTGCTGCCGTGGTAGTAGCGCTGCGCCAGCCGCGTACCGTTCTCGCGGTCGTAGGCCTGCAGGCGCTCGTAGGCCGGATTCGCCCTGCCGCTCGTGAGCCGCTTGCGCAGCCCCCAGCCGCGTAGGTACACGCCGTTGCGACTCTCATTCGGGTGCACGAGGCAGCGGAACATCAGCGCCTGGACCCGCCCGAACGTTCCAATCGGGGCGCGCCCACGAGGAACGGTGTGATGGGCCTCCCATCCCCGGCTGACGCCCTCGGGCTTGTACGGCGGGTCGCCCAGCCGCCGCCGCAGCATCCGGCTCGGCGAGTCGCCGCGCTGCCGGGTGATCACGTCGTATCGGGACAGCGCCGTGAAGGCCTGCTTCTGCCGCTCGAACCGTTCGCCCTGGCCAGGGCACCACAGCGACACCGGCCTGTCGCGATCGGTGTTGTACGACCGCTCCGGCGGGTCGAAGCCGAACGAGACGCGGATGTCGATCTCTCCCACGACGATGTAGCGGTGCCTCCCGCCCTGGTTGATGTCGCAGAAGCGCCGGAGCCCAGGCACGATGTTCGAGTACTCCCTCACGTCGTCGATGACGTGCTCGAACTGCTCTCTGTCGCGGTTGTCGCCGTAGTGGCCCCTGATGCCGCGGTAGCCGTCGTCCTCGTCGTCGTCCTCGATCGCCCACCTGGCGGTGAGCCGAATCGACTGGATGCTGTCGACGTCGCCGTAGCAGTAGACGTCGAGGACCGCCCCGAGGCGGTTGCGCGTCTCGCGGAAGTTCCGCACGTCGGGATCCAGCTCGCGCGAGACCGCGGTCTTGATGTTCGGCACGCAGCTGACCGCGGCGGCGCCCACATCGCCGGTGCCCGGCGGAATCAGGCCCGGCAGGTCGATCAGCGGTTCCTCAGACCGTGCGAGCGCCGGCGGCGGGGACCCCTGGCCCTGGTCGGGCACGACCAGCGTCGCGGCCGTCGTGGCCGAGACGTTGCCCGCCGCGTCGACCGCGCGCAGCTCGACGTCCACCGCCTCGCCCGGCTGGACGCCGGTCACCGTCGCGCGGGGGATCTCGGTGCGCTGCCAAGCGGTGAAGCCCCCGCCCGCCCGGCGGTAGCGGTAGTCGCTGCCGACAACCTCGCCCGGGACGTCCTGCGCGACGTCGGGATCCCGGCCCTCGAGCCAGTCGAGGCTCGCCTCGTCGGAGGCGTCGTCGTACTCCGTGAACGTCGGCTGCGTCGGGGCGTCCGGCGCCGTGTGATCGACGGTGAGCCTGACCGCGTCGTCGAGCTCGCTGCCCGAGAAGTTCCCCGCGCGGTCCACGGCCCCGACGTCTAGCGGCACCTTGCCCTGGGGCAGGGTCGCGGCGTCCACGGTGACCGTCCCCGACGCGGTCATGGGGCACAGCGCCTTGTCGGGCCGCCCGTCGGGCTTGACCCGCGGCTGGCAGGGCACGACGCGGCCGGCGACCTCCGACCCGTCCTCCCGCCTGACCGTGAGACGCTCGAGCCCGCTGTCGCCCCCGTCGTCGCCTGGGTCGTCGTCCGCCCTGATCGTCACGTCCAGCTGCTGGGAGCCGACGTGGCGGTCGTCGAGGTCGGCCAGCGGCCCGTCGGCCGCGGCCTGGGGCGCCGCGCCGTAGACGGGGCCGCTCGTCTCGGCTGCCGGCCCCACGTTGCCGGAGTCGTCGACCGCCCGGACCTGCCACTCGACGACGGTGTCCGCCGGGTGGTCGAAGTCCTCCTCGCTGAGGCGCGCGTCCGCCGGGTAGCTCCGCCAGTCGCCGAACGAGCCGCCGGCGACGCGCGAACGGGCCTCGTAGCGGGCGATGCCCGCACCCGGCTTGCCGTCGGGCAGCGCCGGGTCGCTCGCCGCGTCCCAGCCGGCCTGGGCCGAGCCCTCGTCGGGTGCGGCGAAGTGCACGTTCGCGGGCGCCCCGGGCGCCTGGCGGTCGACGATGACCGTGATCGCCTCGCTGGCCTTCGTGCGGTTCACGCCGTCGGTCGCGACCACCGTCACGGTGTGGTGGCCCTGCCCCAGCACGCTCGGGTCGAAGCCGAGGTCGCGCTCCATCGAGCCGCCTGTGCCCGGGTCGCCCTGCGTGTGCACCTGCGTCCCCGGCATCGTCGCCTCGACGCTCGCCCCGTTCACCATCAGCTCCAGGCGACGCACGCCGCTCCACGTGTCGCTGCCGATCGCATGCAGCGTCATCGGCGAGCTCACGCCGCGGCCGCGCCGCTCGTACAGCGGGCCGGAGAGCCTGACGCGCGAGGGGTCGCTGTGGTCGACGCGCAGCGTGTACGTTCGCTTCTGCCGGTTCCCGGCGGGGTCCTCGGCCACCGCGGTCAGCGTGTTGATCCCCTCGGGCAGGTTGCCGACGCGGGCGTTGCGACCCGCGATCGGCCTGCCCTCCTCGTCGTTGTTGCCCGTCGACGTGAAGCTCTGCGGGCAGAGCACGATCCGCGCGCACCAGTCGTCGGCGTCGGTCGCCCACGGCGCCTGCCCCTGCTTGACCTCCGCCTTGCCGTCCCACGGGTCGCTCGCGACCGCGGCGTCCCACGACGCCGGGTCGTACGCGCTGACGTCGCGCGACGTCAGCGAGAACCGCCGGATGCCGAGGCCGCCGTCGGCGACGGCGAGCCGGATCGGCGTGTCCGCGGCCCAGTCGCCCCAGCCCGAGGGCACGCCGCCGCTCGGCGCGGTGACCGTCGGCGTGTCGGCGTCGTACATGTAGACGTACACCCGGCCGACGTGGGTCACGAAGTACGAGCGCTGGCCCGGTCCCGCGAAGCGCACGCCGTAGACCGCGGCGTTCCCGGGCGTCCACGGGGTCTCGGCGCAGACGTTGCACAGCCCGACGTACCAGTCGTAGAAGCGATCGCAGCTGTCCCAGCGCTGGCCGTGCTCGAACAGGCCGCCCAGCAGGGCGGACCGGAACGAGGGGTCGGGGATCGAGCCGTCGAGCCCGCGCGGCCGCGGCTTGTGGATGCCGAGCGTGATGCAGGTGCCGTCGGTCCAGTCCTGCGTCACGTAGTTCCACTCGACGCGGTTGATCCGGGCCGTCCCGGGTGCGCGGAGGAACCAGCCGGCGCTGTCGTCGTGGTTGTAGGTCATCGGGCTCAGCAGGTAGGCGTAGATGCCGCTGCCGAGGAACCAGTGGCCGTGGTGCCAGGCGATGTCGCCGTCGTTGAGCGTGTCCTTGAAGTGCTCCCATCCGTCGATGTCGTGGTCGGGGCTGGCCTCCCAGTCGAACCAGTCGGCGACCGTCGGGTCGAGGAGGTACGGGTACGCCCCGCCGTGCGCACGGTGCGGCACGTCGATGACCATCTCGTCGCCGTCGAGGCGCCAGCGGACGTCGACCTCGTGGTCGGCATCCCACGCTCGCGGTGCGGTGATCGTCGCCACGACGCGCTCGCCGTCGACGACCTGCACCGAGCGCCGGTCCGGCGTCTCGCGCACGCGGTGGCCGTCCGCGTGGTCGAGGCGCAGCCGGTACCGCTCGGGGCTGTCCTCGGAGCGGATCTGCACGTTGACCGAGAAGCCCGCGTCGACCGGCTTGACGACGAAGTCGCCGTCGCGGTAGGCGTCGTGGAAGAACGCGGTGTCCTCGACGAGCACCGGCGCGCTGCCGCCGGTGACGCCGAGCGGGGTGACGCGCACGCCCGCGTCCGTCAGCGAGACGCCGTCGCCGAGCGCCTTGGCGATGCGCACCGGCGCGATCGGGTTGCGCGGCGCGAAGTGCGCGCCGGCGTCCGCGAGCGACAGGTCGACCGGCGCCATCTCGCCGCCGGCGCCCTCGGCGCGGAGCGGCACCGTCGACTGGACGACCGTGCCGTCGCTGATCCGCGCGGCGAAGGCGTTCAGGTACCGGACGATGCTGTGCCCGGGCGGGACGAGCGGCGCGCGCCACGCCGGAAGCAGGACGAGCTCGGGGTGGCGCTCCTTCGCGAGCTCGATCGCACCGGCGCGGCCGAGGCCGGCGTAGGCGCGCCGTGACGCGGCGCGCCGCCGGAGGCCCTGCTCGGTCCCAGCGTCCGCGCGGGCTCCCCGCTCGCGCTCGGCCTCCGCGCGGACGCGCTCGTCGGCCGGGTGCGGACCGCTCGGAGGCACCGCGTGCGCGAGGCCCGCGCCGACGCAGGCGAGCGCTGCCGCGAGCGCGAGCATCGTGCGTAGCGCGGTGCGGTGCGCCGCCCTGCTCAACGTTCCCTGCTTTCTGCCGTGCGTCATGCTCGCGGTCCTCCGTGACGATGCCGGCGCGGGACCGTAGAGCCGGCATCCGGCGCGCGAACGTCGCCGGTCAGAGCTGCGACCGTCGTGTGCGCCCCAATGGTCACCTTTCTGCCACGGCGCCGGCCGACGCGGTGACGCGGATGACCATCCCGTCACGCTGCACGATGTGTTAGCGCTACGGAGAGCTGCCACGTTGCGGTACCGTCGGCGGCCGTGACGGGCGGTCCGGCATGCTGAGCCTGGTCCGGCTCCTGGACGCGGACCCCGACCTCGGCGCGGGCTGAGCGACGACCACAGGGTGCTGGCGCGACGGGCGCTCGTCGCCGCGCTCGCGGAGGTCCGGGCCGTGGGGCGGTGACGGACGTGCTCGCGGGGAGGGACCCCGACCGCCTGCTCGGCCTGCTGGTGCTGGACGGCCTGGTCGTACGGCGCGTCGAGGCGGTCGACCGCGTGGGGGTCGAGCTGCTCGGCGCCGGCGACTTCGTGCGTCCGTGGGATCCGCACAGCGAGCTGGGCTCGGTGCCGGCACGGATCGCCTGGCTGGCCGTCACGCAGACCCGCGTGGCGCTCGTTGACGACGACGTGCAGCACATCGTGAGCCGGTTCCCGGCGGTCCTGCGCAACCTCGTCGGCCGCGCGGCGCGGCGCGCGGACGCGCTCGCGCTGAGCCTGGCCGTAGCGCAGCTGCCCCGAGTCGACGCCCGGCTGCTCGTCCTGTTCTGGCACCTGGCCGATCGGTTCGGGTCGGTCGAGCGCGACGGCGTCGTCGTGAGCCTGCCGCTGTCGCACGCGACGCTCGCTCAGCTCGTGTTCGCGCGCCGCCCGACGGTCACGCGGGCGCTGCAGGACCTCGCCGCGCGGGGGGTGCTGAGCCGCGCGCCCGGCGGCCGCTGGGTGCTGCGCGGCAACCCGCCGGCGAGCGCCGTCGACGTCACCGGGGGCCGGCGGGCCGGAGCGCTCCGGGCGTAGGGGCGTGCGGCACGCCGGGCGCGGCGGTGCGCTCGGTCAGCTCCGGGGCGGGCGCGGTGTCGCGATGAGGTGGACCTCTCCCGCCCTGAGCGACGTCCTCGCGCCGCCGGGCAGCTCCACGACGAGCTGGCCCGCGCCGTCGACCCCGGCCGCCACGCCGCTGCCGCCGTTCCACGCGACCTCGCGGCCCAGCAGCGCGTCGCGCTCGCGCCAGGCGGCGAGGGTGGCCTCGGGGTCGCCGGCCAGGCGGCGCTCCAGGGCGGTCAGGAGGTCGTTCAGGACCGGCTCGACGTCGGCGGGGTTGCGGCCGAGGCCGGTCGCCGTCTCGCGCAGCTCGGGCGGCAGGTCCTCGGGCCGGACGGCGACGTTCAGGCCGATGCCGAGGACGGCCCAGCCCTCGAACGGGCGGCCCTCGACGAGGATCCCCGCCGCCTTGCGGCCGCCGAGCAGGACGTCGTTCGGCCACTTGATCCGCGCCTCCGGGCCGCACACGTCGGCGACGGCGACCGCCGCCGCGAGCGGGAGCAGGCGCGGCGGGTCGCGCAGGACGAGCGACATCAGCAGCGCGCGATCCGGCGGCGCGGACCAGGTGCGGCCCTGCCGGCCGCGGCCGGCGGTCTGCTCGGCGGCGGTGACGAGCGTCCCGTGCGGGGCGCCCGCCAGCGCCAGCTCGCGGGCGCGCGTGCTCGTGGAGCCGGTCACCCGCAGGTGCAGCCGCGGCGTCCCCAGCCGGGTCACGCCGGCAGCACGCGCAGCTCGCCGTCGAGCGAGGCGCCGAGGCGCTCCTGCGCCGACCCGCGGTTCACCGCGAGCGCGAGCGTCCGGTACGCGTCCTCGTAGAGCAGCAGCTCGCCGGGCGCCACGTCGGTGAACGCGTGCGCGTAGACGGCCTCGTGCTCGTCGCCGCCGGCCTCGACGACGACCCGCTGGCCGAGGCGCAGCCCGCTGCGCGCCAGCAGCGTGTGCTCGGCGTCGAGCGTGACGTTGCCGTAGCGGTCGATCGCGAGCACGTGCGCGACGACCTCGTCGCCCTCCAGCCGCGCGACCGGGAGGTCGAGGCCGACCAGCTCGTCGGGGTCGAGCGGCTCGCCGACCTCGGCCAGCTCGGTCCCGCTCGCCAGGCGGGCGCCGACCGGCGAGAACAGGTCGCGCCCGTGGAAGGTGGCCGAGACCGGGGTGAGCCGGTGCGGCGACGTGCTGATCTCGACCGCCTCGGCGACCCCGCCGAAGCTCTCGGCCGCCGGCATCAGCAGGCCGTTGTCCGGGCCGACGAGCAGGCGGTCCTCCTCGGCCGTCCGCAGCGCGACGGCCCGCCGCCGCCCGCCCACCTCGGGGTCGACGACCGCGACGTGGACCCCCGGCGGCGCGTACGGCAGCGTCCGGCGCAGGACGATCGCCCCCGTGCGCACGTCGTGGCGCGGCACGCCGTGGGTGAGGTCGACGACCCGGGCGTCCGGGGCGATCCCGGCGATGACCGCGTGGCAGACGCCGACGAAGTCGTCCTCGGTCCCGTAGTCGGTGAGCAGGGTGACCAGCACGGCCCCGAAGGGTAGGCGCGGGGCATGGCCGAACGAGACGACGCCCCCCTCGCGGACGAGCCCCAGCCCGGTTCGGCGCCGAACGACATGCCGACCGGGATGCCCGGCGGCGAGGACGACCCCGAGCCCGAGCCGCTCGGCCCCGGCGGCGGCGACGACGAGCCGGAGCGCGGCAGCGACGCCATGCCCGGGATCCCCACCGAGGGCGACGACCCGTACAGCGCCGGCTGACGAGGGCGTACGATCGCCGCGGTGAGCGGCCTCGACGACCTCTTCGCCGCGGCGGTGCGCCACCTGGCGGCGTCGATCGTGTCCGGCGTCGGGATGGAGGCCGGCCAGCGGATCGCCACCGGACTCCTGGGGCGCCGGCCCGCGCCCGAGCAGCCCGGCGTCTCGGACCGGCCGCCGGTCGCGGGCGCGAACCAGTACCGCGCCTACGTCGAGAACCCGGGGTTCCGCCAGGCCGTCGCGCGCACCGTCGAGCAGGACGCGCTGTGGGAGTGGGCGCACCTGCCCGCCGGCGAGCGCGACACGATCACCCAGTGGATCGTCAGCCGGCGCCCGCAGACCGACGGAGAGGTGGTCGAGCTGATCGTCGCCTACGTCCGCCGGCGCCGGTTCGGCGCCTGAGCCGCGGCGGCGACCAGCGCCTCGACCAGCCCGTCCGGCGTGTGCGTCGCGGCCTCGACGTGCGGCTCGATCCCGTGGGCGCGCAGCTCCGCGCTCGTCGCGGGGCCGATCGAGACGGCCTGCGGGCCGTCGAGCGCGCCGCCCACCGCGGCCAGGAAGTTGCGCACGCTCGAGGCCGACGTGAACGTCGCGTAGTCGGCAGCGCGGGCGGCCGCGCGCGCCCCGTCGTCGAGCGGCTCGGCGACCGTGCGGTACAGCGCGAGGACCTCGACCTGCGCGCCGCGCTCGCGCAGCGCGTCGGGCAGGACGTCGCGGGCCTCCTCGGCCCGCGCGATCAGCGCGCGGGTGACCGGCACGTCGCGCAGCGCCTCGACGAGCCCC
>DASZEJ010000101.1:0-13775 GCA_035940955.1 Solirubrobacteraceae bacterium | reverse complement strand
GGGTTCCTCGGGCTCGACTTCCGCGACGCCGCGCGCGACGCCGCCCGCGCGCTCACCGGCAGCCCGGCGCCGACCGCGCTCACCCCGCCGCGGGCCGACAAGTGGCGCGAGCAGAACCCCGAGGCGGTCGAGCGCGTGCTGCCGCTCGTCGCCGCGACCGAGCGCCGGCTCGCCGCGATCATGGAGGGGCCATGACCAGCACCTACCGCGTCCTGCACGCCGCCGACGCCTTCTGGCGCCCGTCCAACCAGATGCGCGTCGAGAACACCGACCTCGCCAGGCAGCTCGAGGCGACGACGCTCGGCGCCCGGCTGTGGCGCCTCGCGCCCGGCCAGGCCTCGACCCGGCACCGCCACCGCCAGACGGCCGAGCTGTACGTCGTGCTGAGCGGCATCGGGCGCATGCGGATCGAGGACGAGCTGCTCGGAGCCGGCGAACACCGCCGAGATGACCGAGGCCGAGCTCGCCTGGGGCTACCCGGACGGGCCGAAGGCGCTGCCGCCCGAGCTCGCCGGCTGAGGGCGGACGCTAGCCGCCCATCGCCGCGGCGGCCCGCCGCTCCATCTCGTCCGGCGGGACGTCCTCGACGTGCGTCGAGACGTTCCACCGGTGGCCGAACGGGTCCTCGAACTGGCCGCTGCGGTCGCCGTAGAACTGGTCCTCCACCGCGCGGACCTCGGTCGCGCCGGCCTCGATCGCGCGCGCGAAGACCGCGTCGACGTCCTCGACGTAGGCGTGGATGGTCACCGCGGTGCCGCCGATCGACTTCGGCCCGCGCACGCCCATGTCCGGGAACTCGTCGGCGAGCATCACGATCGCGTCGCCGATCTGCAGCTCGGCGTGGCCGATGCGCCCGCCGGGAGCGTCCATCCGCATCCGCTCGGTCGCGCCGAGGACGCGCGTGTAGAAGTCGATCGCCGCGCTCGCGCCGTCGACGTGCAGGTACGGCATGACGGCCGGGTAGCCGTCGGGAATCGGCTTGACGTCAGGCATGCGGTCAGCCTAGAGCGAAATACCGCGTCGGTTTCCCGCCAGACGGCCGCTCCCCGCGCTGGTATCCACCCGGCCTTCGTGACAGGCGGCGACGGCGGAGCGGACATGAGCGGAACCGAACGGGTGGCGGTGTACGGAGCAGGCGGGCACACCGGCGGGCTGGTCGCGCGCCAGCTCGCCGAGCGCGGGTTCGCACCGGTGCTCGGCGGCCGCGACGCGGAGGCGCTCGCGCGGGCGGCGGAGCGGCTCCGCGCAGCAGGGCCGTACGACGTCGAGACGCGCCCGGCGGCGGTCGACGACCCGGGCGCGCTCGGCCGTCTCGCGGACGGCTGCGCCGCGGTCGTCAACTGCGCCGGCCCGTTCAGCGGCACGGCGTCCGCCGTCGCGCGCGCCGCCGTCGCGGCCGGCGTCCACTACGTCGACACCTGCGCCGAGCCGGCGGTGGTCCGGCAGCTGCTCGCGGAGATGGACGCGCCCGCGCGGGCGGCGGGCGTGGCCGTGGTGCCGTCGATGGCCTTCTACTGCGCGCTCGGCGACCTGCTCGCCCATGTCGCCGCCGGCGAGCTGGGAGAGGTCGACGAGGTGCTCGTCGCGTACGCCGTCGAAGGGTGGGAGCTGACGCCGGGCTCGCTGCGCGTCGTGCCCGAGGTCGGCGCCCAGCGGTTCGTCGTCGAGGGCGGGACGCTGCGCCTGTACGACCGCCAGCCGGGGACCTTCGAGTTCCCGTTCCCCGAGCCGGTCGGGCCGGGCGAGGTGGTGTCGCCGTACCCGTCGGCCGACCCGGTCGCGATCGCCCGCCACGTCCGCGCCCGCCGGGTCCGGGCGGCGATGACGACCTCGACGCTGCAGGAGGTCGCGGCGTCGGCCGGCCGGCCCGCCGGCGAGCCGCGCCGGGAGTCGAGCTTCACGGTCGTCGCGCGGGCGTCGCGCGGCGAGACGACCGTGGACGCGACCGCCCGCGGCGGCGACATCTACGCGATCAGCGCGCCGATCGTCGTCGAGGCGGTCGCGCGGCTGCTCGACGGGCCGCCGCGACGCGGCGCGCTCGCGGCCGGCGAGGCGTTCCCCGCGGCGGAGCTGCTGGCGACGCTCGAGCACCACGGCGTCCGGCTCGACCTGCCGACGCCGCTCCTGGTCGCGCGGTACGGGGCCGCCTGGAACGCCCACGATCTCGACCGGATCATGAGCTTCCACACCGACGACACCGTCTACCGCGGGTACGGCCCGAACCAGACGGGCGAGCCCCACACCGGCCGGCAGGCCGTGCGCGAGGCCTTCGGCGCCCTGCTCGCGGGCGTCCCCGACCTGCGCTTCGAGCTGCGCACCGCCCGCGGCGACGGGCGCCACGCCGTCTTCGAGTCGCTCGTCACCGGCACCAGCGCCCTCCGCGGGCCGGTGGCGTTCCGAGCCATCGACCTGCTGCTGCTCGAGGCCGGCCGCATCGCCGCCAAGCACACCTACCTGGCGCCCGGCGATACAGACCTCCACTGAAGGGGTATCCTTGACTGACGCTCGGGCCGCGGTGTAGGTTCGAGCGGGCAGAAGGGCCCTGGGGAAGGGAGTCATGCAGGTGGGCCACGGACGCCGCCGGCCGCATCGCCGGTGTTCGTGGCCCACCTGTGCCTCCGCGTGGCCGGCGCCTGGCACCGCGCGTCACACGTGCGTGACGAGACGGCGGTCCGGCTCGGGGCTCGCGCTCTTCGACGCGCTGTCGCCGCCGGCCCCCTTCGCCGCGTACAGCGCCTCGTCGGCGCGGCGGTAGAGCTCGCCGAGCGTCGCGTCCGCCCCTGAGCCCGCGCTGACCCCGAACGACGCGGTGACGCGCACGCCCGCCGGCCGGGTCGCGTCGACCGCCGCCCGCAGCCGCTCGGCGACGCGCAGCCCGCGCTCGGCGTCGGCGCCCGGCAGCACGACGAGGAACTCGTCGCCGCCCAGGCGGTAGACCAGCTCGAAGCTGCGCAGGTGCGCGCGCATCGTCTGGGCGAGGTCCTCGAGGACGTTGTCGCCGACCTGGTGGCCGTACGTGTCGTTGATGCCCTTGAAGTCGTCGACGTCGCAGGCGATCAGGCAGATCGGCGCGTTGGTCAGCGAAGCCTGCTGGCGCAGCTCCTCGAACCGCGTTTGCAGCGCGCCCCGGTTGAGCAGGCCGGTGAGCTGGTCGAGCGCCGACGCCGTGCGGTAGCGGAACTCCGCCCCGGCGAGCACGGTCGCGAACGTCGTGAACGAGACGAACGCCGCGACGAAGCCGACCGCGCGCGCCGCCGCCGGGACGCTCTCGTCCCCGGCGAACGAGACGCCGGCGACGACGAGCATCAGGAGGAGCAGCGCGAGCGCGACGACGACCACCCGGCCGTCGAACCGCGTCGGCAGCGCGACGGCGGGGACCAGCAGCCAGAACGCCAGCGGGCTGCTCAGCCCCCCGGTGTGCGCGGTCGCGAACGCGAGCGTGACGATCAGCGCGACCGCGGCGCCCGCCACGAGGTACTCCGGCCGGGTGGCGCGCCGCACGCGCGGGCGGATGATCAGCATCATCGGCGCGAGCGCCAGCAGCGGGAGAAGCCCCCACAACAGCCCCGCCGCGACGCACGCACCGATCGAGACCAGTCCGCCGAGCGCCACCACGGTGAACGCCGGCTGCAGGAAGCGGTCGAGCTCGACCAGCCGCGCGCGCGCCTGCTCGTCCCGGCACAGCCACGTGCCGCCCGGCTCGGGCGGTCGCAGCGCGCGGCGCAGGAAGCCGCGCAGGGAAGGTGGATCGATCTGGGACGGGTGCTGCATCGTGAGCGGCGAGGTCGCGCTCTTGAATCGGCACGCCGCTACGGATTTGTAGCTTTCGGGCGGCGGGAGAACACTCTTGCCTGGGCGATCGCGGCGGGTGTACGTTCGCCGCGCAGGCATGAGGAAGGGAGTCGCGCAAGTGGGCCACGCACGCCGCTGTCGTACGCGGAGCGGCGGGCCCGGCTGAGGCCGCCATGCGCCGGGCGCGGGTGCTGCTGGGCTGCGCGGCGGCGGCCGCGGTGGCCGCGCCCGTGGTGCTGGCGGCGCGCGACGAGGATGACGACGGCGGGCCGCGCGAGCTGCCGCGGGCGTTCCGGGACTGCGCGGAGCGGGCCGAGGCCGCGCCGATCCGGCCGCGCGCCGGGCGCGACGCGGTGATCGGGCCGATCGCCTTCTACGAGATGCCGACCCGGTTCGACCCGGGCGCGCAGCGCCGCGGCCGCGTCGGCCGGGTCGCCGCGCCGCCGATGAAGGCGCTCGCGATCGTCCGCCCGGGGCACACGGTCACCGTCTCCGTGCCGCCGGAGCAGCGCCCGTGGATGCGCCTCTTCTACGAGGGCAGCGCCTACGGCGGCGCGGAGGGAAGCCACGTCGTGACCTTCCGCGCCTGCCCGCGGCGCTGGACGCAGTTCCCGGGCGAGATCGCCGTCGACTACGCCGCGGCGCCGGACGAGGGGCGCTGCGCCCGGCTCGCGGTGACGGTCGGAGGCGGGCGGCGAGGCCTCACCGGCCGGCTGTTCGACCCGGCCGGCGAGCGCTGCGGCGGCTGAGCGTCCGCGCTTCGCCGCACGGCGGGCGCTACAGCACCGTCACCTGCAGCGCCGCCCCCGCCAGCCCGCACCCCAGCACCACGAACAGCACGGTCAGCTTGCCGTGGAAGCGGTAGAGCAGCGCGAACGCGCCCAGGGCCAGGAGCGCGCTCGGCACGTCGACCACGCTGTCCCCGACGATCTCGACGGTGACCGCGGCGATGAGCCCGATCACCGCCCCGGCCACCCCCAGCAGGAAGGGCCGGATGCGCGGGCTCTCGGCGACCGCGACCAGCGTGCGGTGGAAGAAGATCGGGAAGGCGAACGCCGGCAGGAAGATCCCGAAGGTCATCGCCAGCCCGCCGGCGAGCCCGCCGGCCAGGTAGCCGACGAACGTCGAGAAGATGATGAGCGGCGCCGGGAGCACGCCGCTCAGCGCCAGGCCGTCCACGAACTGCGAGTCGGTCAGCCAGCCCTGGCCGTCGACCGCGCTCTCCTGCAGGAACGGGACCGCCGTGTACGCGCCGCCGAAGGTCAGCAGGCCCGCCTTCAGCCCCTCGAGCAGCACCTCGGCGGTCAGCGAGACGGTGACCGCGCTCGCGAGGGCCAGCGCCACCGGGAGCGGCGCGAGCGCCGACGACCGCAGGGTCGCGAGCCGCGGCTCGCCGGCGGTCCACAGCCAGTACGCGGCGCCTCCGGCGAGGAGCACGACGACGAAGCTCAGGTGCAGCCCCAGCGTGACCGCGAGGGCCGCCAGCGCGATGGCCGCGAGCGGCACGTCGGTGACGAACCTGCGCCCGAGGCGGACGATCGCCATCGCGACGAGCGCGCCGACCGCGGCCTTCAGCCCGTAGAACAGCTCCTCGAAGCGCTCGTCCAGACCGGCCTCGACGTACAGCGCCGACAGCCCGAGCATCAGGAGGAACCCGGGGAGCATGAACCCCAGCCCGGCGACGAACCCGCCGAGCCTGCCGCCCCGCAGCCGCCCGAAGTAGACGCACAGCTCGTGCGCCTCCGGGCCCGGGAGCACCTGGTAGACGGCGAGCGTCTTCCTGAACGTCTCGTCGTCGACCCACCGCTCCTCGTCGACGCACTCGCGCGAGATCATCGCGATCTGCGCCGCGGGGCCGCCCCAGGCCAGCATCCCGAACTTCAGGAACCGCACGAACAGCGACGCGAGCGAGTCCTCCCGGCGGGCCATCGACCGCGGCAGTCTGCCGGACGCGGCGCGGGGGGGACGGTCAGGCGGTGCGCGGCGAGCGGATCGCGACCGCGCCGCCGTCGCGGCGCAGCTCGTACACCGGCAGCGGCGTCGCCGCCGGGCCGCGCACGACGGCGCCGTCGCTCGCCCGGAACGCGCTGCCGTCCGCGGGGCACGCCAGCCCGGCGTCGAGCGGCTCGCCGCAGCGCGTGCAGCGGGCGCCGACCGCGTGGTCGCCGACGACGCGGACGAGGCGGCCGTCGACCGCCGTCCAGTCGTCCAGGCGCTCCTCGAACGTCGTCCGGCTCACGCCGATCCCGCGCACGTAGCTGAGGTGCGACCCGAGGTAGCCGCCGACCGTCAGCGCCGAGTGGGCGCCGAGCGCGAGCAGCCGCCCCGCGCGCCGGCGCCCGGCGCGCCGCGCCAGCGCCGACGCGGCGAACAGCGCCGTGGCCGTCGCGTTGCTGCCGGCGTGGGCGACGCCGAGGCGCCGCGAGCCGCGGCTCGTGAGGTCCGACCAGTCCGACAGCCCCGCCGTCGCCGCCGGCAGCGCGGTGAGCACGCCCGCCTCCACCAGGCGGTCGGCGGCCTCGTCGGCGCCGGTCGCGTCGAGCAGCCCGGACGCCCACCACATGCCGATCGGCACGAACGTGCTCAGCGGGTGGAACGGATGGCCGAGCCAGCTCCCGCTGAGCGCCTCCTTGACCGGCCCCTGGCGCGGGAGCCGCCCGGCCAGCGCGGCCAGCGCCGCGCCGGGCGCGTCGAGCGCCGGCGCCGCCTCGGCGCGCTCGGCGGCGCGGTGCAGGAGGGTCCCGGGACGCTGCCGGCTCATGGCGCTCGCGCTACCCCGTGGCGACCGCCCGAATCGGGACCCGGCGGCGCGCCGCTTCGCTACGTGGCACGATCCCGCCGCTGGACCATGCTCGACCTCCCTGCCGGCATCACGACCTGCCTCTTCGACCTCGACGGCGTCCTCACCCAGACCGCCAAGGTGCACGCACGCGCCTGGAAGGAGATGTTCGACGACTTCCTGCGCGACTGGTACGGCCGGCGCGGGGAGCCGTTCCGCGAGTTCGACCGCCCGACCGACTACGACGAGTACGTGGACGGCAAGCCGCGGCTCGACGGCGTGCGCTCGTTCCTGGGCTCGCGCGGGATCGACCTCCCGATGGGCTCGCCGTCGGACCCGCGCGACGCCGAGACCGTCCACGCGCTCGGCACGCGCAAGAACGACCTCGTGCTCGAGCTGATCCGCCGCGACGGCGTCGACCCGTACGAGGGCTCGGTGCGCTTCGTGCAGGCGGCGCGCGACCAGGGCCTGCGCCGGGCCGTCGTGTCGTCCAGCACGAACTGCCGCGACGTGCTCGCCGCGGCCGGCATCGACGGCCTGTTCGAGGTGGTGGTGGACGGCGTCGTCGCCGAGCGCGAGGGGCTCGCCGGCAAGCCGGCGGCCGACACGTTCCTCGCCGCGGCGCGCGCGCTCGGCGCCGAGCCCGCGGCGTGCGCGGTGTTCGAGGACGCGCAGGCCGGCGTCGAGGCCGGCCGCGCCGGCGCGTTCGGGTGGGTCGTCGGCGTCGACCGCACCGGCCAGGCCGACGCGTTGCGGCGCAAGGGGGCCGACGTGGTCGTCAGCGACCTCGAGGAGCTGCTGGAGCGCCCGTGATCCCCGACGACGTCTTCGCCGTCGAGCCCTGGCGCCTGACCGAGCGCGAGCTGCAGCTCGACCTGCTGGAGGAGACCGAGACGCTGTTCGCGCTGTCGAACGGCCACCTCGGGCTGCGCGGCAACCTCGACGAGGGCGAGCCCTCGGGCGCGCCCGGCACGTTCCTCAACGCGTTCTACGAGACGCGCCCGCTGCCGTACGCCGAGGTCGCGTACGGCTATCCCGAGGACGGGCAGACGATGATCAACGTCACGAACGGCAAGGTCATCCGCCTGCTCGTCGACGACGAGCCGTTCGACGTCCGGTACGGCCACCTCCAGCGCCACGAGCGGGCGCTCGATTTGTGCGACGGCGTCCTGCGCCGCGAGGCCGAGTGGGTCTCGCCGGCGGGGCAGGCCGTGCGCGTGCGCACGACCCGGCTCGTCTCGTTCGCGCAGCGGTCGGTGGCCGCGATCCTGTTCGAGGTCGAGCCGCTCGGGCACGCGGCGCGCGTCGTGGTGCAGTCCGAGCTCGTGGCCAACGAGCCGGTGCCGGAGGAGAACGGCGACCCACGGGCCGCGGCGGCGCTGCGCGCGCCGCTGGTCAGCGAGGACCACGGCCACCACCAGCTGCGGGCGCGGCTCATCCACCACGCGCGCCAGAGCGGCCTGCGGATGGCGGCGGGCATGGACCACATCGTCGAGGGGCCGGACGGCACGGTGACCGCGGCGGAGACCGAGCCGGACCTCGCCCGGGTGACGATCAGCACCGAGCTGGCGCCCGGCCAGCGGCTGCGGATCGTCAAGCTGCTGGCGTACGGCTGGTCGAGCCAGCGGTCGCTGCCGTCGCTGCGCGACCAGGTCGACGCGGCGCTCGCCGCCGCGCGGCGGACCGGCTGGGACGGCCTCGTCCGCGCGCAGCGCGCGTACCTCGACGAGGTGTGGGAGCGCGCCGACGTCGAGCTGGACGGCGACCCCGCGCTCCAGCAGGCCGTGCGCTTCGCGATCTTCCAGGTCGTCCAGGCGGGCGCGCGTGCCGAGCGGCGCGCGATCCCGGCCAAGGGGCTGACCGGCAGCGGCTACGACGGCCACGCGTTCTGGGACATGGACGCCTACACGCTGCGCGCGCTGACGTACTTCGCGCCGGAGGCCGCGCGCGACGCGCTCGGCTGGCGCCACGCGACGATGGACCTCGCCGAGGCGCGCGCGCACGAGATCGGCCTGGAGGGCGCGACGTTCCCGTGGCGGACCATCCGGGGCCAGGAGTGCTCGGGCTACTGGCCGGCGGGCACGGCGGCGTTCCACGTCAACGCCGCGGTCGCCGACGCGGTCCGCCGGTACGTGATGGCGACGGGCGACGAGGAGTTCGAGCGCGGGCCGGGCCTCGACCTCGTCGTGGCGACCGCGCGCCTGTGGCGCTCGCTCGGCCACCACGACGCGGCGGGCGGCTTCCGCATCGACGGGGTGACCGGCCCGGACGAGTACACGGCGCTCGTCAACAACAACGTCTACACGAACCTCATGGCCGCCCGGAACCTGCTCACGGCGGTCGAGCTCGCGGTCCACCACCCGGAGCGCGCCGCCGAGCTGGACGTCGACGAGGAGGAGATCGCGAGCTGGCGCGACGCGGCCGACGCGATGGTCATCCCGTACGACGAGGAGCTGGGGATCACCGCCCAGTCCGAGGGCTTCACGCGCCTGCGCAAGTGGGACTTCGAGGCGACGCCGCCGGACAAGTACCCGCTCCTGCTCCACTACCACAACTACCTGCTCTACAGCACGCAGGTGGTCAAGCAGGCCGACCTCGTGTTCGCGCTGTACGCGTGCGGCGAGAGCTTCGACCCCGAGCAGAAGGCGCGCGACTTCGCGTACTACGAGCGCGTGACCGTCCGCGACTCGTCGCTGTCGGCGGCGATCCAGTCGATCGTCGCGGCCGAGGTCGGCCACCTGGGGCTCGCGTACGAGTACTTCGCCGAGACGGCGTTCGTCGACCTGCGCGACCTGGCGGGGAACACGCGCGACGGCGTCCACCTCGCCGCGCTCGCCGGCGCGTGGCTGGCGGTCGTCGCCGGCTTCGGCGGCATGCGCGACCACGGCGACACGCTGACGTTCGCACCGCGCCTGCCGTCGCGCCTGTCGCGGATCGCGTTCCGGATGCTGTACCGCGGCCGGCGCCTGCGGATCGAGATCCGCCCCGACGCCGCGCGCTACGAGCTGCTCGACGGCGGGCCGCTCGAGCTGGTCCACCACGGCGAGCGCCTGACGCTGCGGCCGGACGCGCCCGAGCGCCGCCCGGTGCCGCGCACGCCGCGGCTCGACCCGCCGCGCCCGCCGGCGGGGCGCCCGCCGCACTGGCGTCACCCCGAGGCCTGAGCCGCCGGGGCGCAGGTCAGCACGACCTGCAGCGCGAGCAGCTCGGGCCAGCGGCGCACGAGCGCCGGGCGCACGCGCCCGAGCGGCGGGACGCGGCTCTCGAGCGGCAGCGGCGCGGGGGCGAACGCCTCGGCGACGACCGCGAGGCCGGCCTCCTCGACGAGCGCGCGGGCGGTGGCGCGCGTGAAGAAGTGCAGGTGGGTGCGGTCGAACAGCCCGTGGTCCTCGCGCGGGAACCGGCCGCGGACGAGCTGGCGGCGCGCGGTCCAGTGGGCGACGTTGGGCAGCGAGACGACGGCCCGGCCGCCCGGCGCGAGCAGGCCGCGCGACCAGCGCAGCACGGCGGCGGGGTCGCGCAGGTGCTCGAGCACGTCGCCGAGCAGGACGCGGTCGAACGGGCCCGCGACGCGCGCCCGCACCGCCGGGTCCTCGACGTCGCCCGCGACCACCTCGTCGCACCACTCGCGCGCCGCGGCGGCGGCGGCCGGGTCGCCCTCGAGCCCGACCACGGCGCACCCGCGGCGCCGCAGCTCGCGCGCGAGGTAGCCCTCGGCGCAGCCGACGTCGAGCACGCGCGCGCCGCCGGGGACGGCGGCGAGCAGCAGCTCGTGGCTCGGCGCGAGGCCGTGCCGCTCGACGAGGCGGGCGTAGACGGTCACCGCCCCATTGTCGGGGCAGGCGGCGCCCCGCGCGCGTCAGCCGTTGCCGGACTGCTGCGGCTCGGCCATCCGGCGGTGCAGCGCCGCCTTCGCGCGGGCGCCAATCGGCGGCCGCACCGGGCGACCGTCGCTAGCGCCGGTCGGTGCGGTTGAGGTTGCGGGGAGCGAGGCGCTCGCCGAACCGGTCGCGGTCGCGGTCGAGGTCCGGGTCGAGGTCCGGGTCCGGCGCGCGGTGGACGCGCCCGCGGTCGCCGTCGCGGTGCCGGTCCGGCCGCGACGCGAGCGCGGCGAGGATCGCCGCGGCGCTCAGCACCAGGTGCAGCACGTTGTCGGCGGCGTTGACCGGCAGCAGCTCGACCACGTCGTTGCCGTCGATCAGGCCGATCAGCGTGACGATCGCGTAGAGCGCGCCGAACACGAGGGCGACGGTCCGGGCGGTCGCGCGCCGGCCGAACGCCGACAGCAGCAGAAGGCCGGAGGCGACGTGGACGAGGTTGTGCCAGCCGTTGACCTCGAAGCCGAGGAAGCTGTCGCCCTGCAGCTCGCCGCCCGCGTCGAACGTCGCGTCCGCGATGAAGCCGAGGATGCCGGCGAGCAGGAGCGCGGCGCCGGCGAGCAGGCAGAACCACTGCGCCGGCGTCCGCCCGCGGTGGTCGGTGCGCCCGCGGCCGCGGTCGGCGGAGTCGAGCGAGTGTGCGCCTGTGGTCATGCGCGGCGCGCTACCCGCCGCTCGGCGAGGCCCATGCGGCGGCGCGGCCAAGCGGGCGCGCCGCCGGTCGGTCAGCGGTCGAGCCGGCGCAGCAGCGGCAGCGGGTCGACCGCGGTGCCGCCCTCGTACCAGCCCGGCGCCGTCCACTGCTCGAAGTGCAGGTGGCACCCGGTGGCGCGGCCGGTGTCGCCGACGTTGCCGACCGGATCGCCCGCGGCGACGAGCTGGCCCTTCACGAGCAGCGAGGGCGCCTGCAGGTGCATGTACGCGTAGCTCGCTCCGTCGGCGGTCTGGAGGACGACGTAGTTGCCCGCGCGGTCCTGCCACGCCTTGTGCTGGACGGTCGCGTCGTACACGGCGACGAGCGGCGTGCCGCACTTCGCGAAGACGTCCTGGCCGCCGTGGTTGCGCCCACCGCCGAAGCGGTTGGTCTCCGTGCCGTAGGAGTGGGGACCGGCGATCGGATAGATGCCCGTCTCGAACGCGGGGGCGGCGGGCGGGGCGCCCGGGCGGACCCGCAGCCGGTGCGGCGTGACGTCCCTGCCGGCGTCGCTGACGACCGCGACCGGGCCGGTGCGTGCGTCGCGCGGCACGACGACCGACAGCGCGTGCTCGTCGGCCTCCTGCGGCTTGGCGAGGCGGTCGTCGCGGCGGCCGCGGCGGCCGATGAAGCGCACGGACTCGACCTCGGACAGCGAGTCGCCGGACAGCGTGAGGCGCGCGCCGCGCGGGCACTCCCACGCGGCGGCGTCCTCGCAGACCGCGGCGACGACCTCGGGCTCGTCGGGGGCCGCGGAGCCGCCGGTGTCGCCGGAAGCGGCGGCGGAGCCCGGCAGCGCGGCGAGCGCGACAGCGACGGCGAACGAGGTCCTTCGGACGATCGACAACGGTGGAAACAGCCCCCTGGCTCGGTACCGGCGCCTACGAGGTGAGCTGACGGGCTCGCGCTGCAACAGCAGCGCTAGGGCGCGAACACGCACCCACTCGCCCCAAGAAACTGGGTCCCCCGTCCGCGATCCGTGGACCGCGGTTCGGCGCCGTATCTCTACGGCGCGCCGGAGAGTAGCGCAGCGTTATGACGCCCGCGTCGCCGACACGGGGTCAGACCCCCTGCGCACCGCCCGCTCACGGGGTCAGACCCCCTGCGCGCCGCCCACTCACGGGGTCAGACCCCCTGCGCGCCACCCACTCACGGGGTCAGACCCCTTGAGCCGACCCGACTCAAGGGGTCTGACCCCTCAGCCGTTCAGCGGCGGCGGGCCGGGCGCCGGACGACGCGCTCGCACGAGCCGTCCGGGTCCTCCGCGGTCGCGTCCACGAGGACGTCGCGGCCGTCGAGGAACGCCACGTCGTGGCCGGGGCCGCAGGTGATGCGGTCGACCTCGCCGTCGCGCGTGCGGAAGCGGTCGTCGCCGGCGCCGCCGTCGAGCGTGTCGCCGACCTGGTCGTTCGGCCCCTCGACGTCGCGCGGCGCGCCCGCCCGCAGCACGTCGTCGCCGTCGCCGCCGAACGCCACGTCCACCCCGCGGCCCGACCGGATGACGTCGTCGCCGCCGTTGCCGTGCTGCGTGTCGTCGCCGCCCTCGCCGAACATCAGGTCGCGCCCGTGCTCGCCGAAGCTCGTGTCGTTCCCCGGCCCGCCGTGGATCCGGTCGCGCGAGTCGCCGCCGCGCAGCGTGTCGTTCCCCCGCCCGCCGAACAGGCGGTCGAACGAGGTCCGGTCGCCGACGAGGTTCGCGTCGCCGCGGATCTCGTCGTCGCCCGGGCCGCCGCGGACGACGTCGTTCCCGGCGCCCCCGATCAGCGTGTCGGCGGCGTCGAGGCCCCAGATCCGGTCGTCGCCCTGGTTGCCGTCGATGCGGTCGGGCGCCTGCGTCCCGCGCAGCCGCTCGTTGCCGGGTCCGCCGTCGATCGTCGCGGCCAGCGCCGCGGCCGGCACGATGGCCAGCGCGGCGAGCGCGATCGCGGCGGGCTTGGTGGCGTGCATGTCGCTCCTCCTGGTCGGGTCTCGCCAGGAGTGATCCCGCGCCGCACCCCTCAGGTGGCGCGGCTCTCACGGACTTCTCACGCTCCGTGAGAGAACCATGAGAAGGCGGGCGCGGGCCGCCCGCGCGCGCGCCATCATGGGCGGCGACATGCCGCGCCTGGCCGCCGTCGCCCTGCTCGCCGCCCTGCTCGCGCTGCCCGCCGCCGGGGCGCTCGCCGTCGAACGCACCGGCACGGCAGGCCCCGACCGGCTGGAGGGCACGTCCGCCGTCGACCGCCTGCGCGGCCGCGGCGGCAACGACGTCCTCATCGGCCGCGGCGGGCGCGACCTGCTCGCGGGCGACGCCGGCCGCGACCGCCTGCGCGGCGGCCCCGGCGCCGACACGCTGGTCGGCGGCGGCCATGGGGACCGCATCTTCGGCGGCGGCGGCCCCGACGTCATCGCCGCCGGCGCCGGGCCCGACCTCGTCGGCGTCCGCGGCGGCGGCGCCGACCGCGTCTCGTGCGGCCCGGGCCGCGACGTCGTCCGCGCCGACGGCGCCGACGCGATCGAGGGCGACTGCGAGCGCGTGGAGCGGTGAGCGCGCCGGGCGCCCGCGGCCCGGCGAGCCCGCCGCGCGACGGCGAGCGATCGACCGCGCCGGGCGCCCGCGGCCCGGCGAGCCCGCACGACGACGGCGCCCCCG
>DASZEJ010000100.1:0-3691 GCA_035940955.1 Solirubrobacteraceae bacterium | reverse complement strand
CCCTCGCCTGTGGGAGCGCCGCCCCGCGCACCCCGACCACCTGCGGCTCGCGCTCGGCCTCGGCACGGTGCCGTGGACGCCGCCGCTCGACCGGCCGCACGACCCCGCACCCGCCGCGCTGGACGCCGTTCCCGCGACGTTGGACGACGTCCCCGTGACCGTCGACCTCTCGCCAGGCAACGTCGTCGGCGTCGTCGGCGACCGCGCCGCCGCGCTGGCGCTCGCCCGCGCGCTGCTCTGCCAGGCCGCGGTCCTCACCGGGCCGGCCGACCTGCGCGTCGGCGTCCTCACCCGCGAGCCGTCCGCGTGGGCGTGGGCGCGCTGGCTCCCGCACGTCGCGCCCGACGACCCGAACCTCCTCGTCGTCGACGATCCCGCCCTCACGTCGGGCCGCCCGGCGCCCGTACGCGACGCCCTCGCCTCCGGCACCGTCTCCGGCATCGTCGTGGCCGGCCGCGCGGACGAGCTGCCCGCGTCGTGCACGGTCGTCGTCACCGTCGACGCCGACGGTGCGGCGACGTTCGGCGGCGCGCCGCTGCTCACCGCGGGCGCGCCCGAGGACGTCGCCCGCCGCTGCGCGCTCGCCCTCGCGCGCGTGGACGACCCCGAGGTGCCCGCCGCCGTACGCACGCCCGAGCGCGTCACCCTCCTGCCGCTGCTCGGCCTCGACGCCGCCTCCCTCGCGGACGCGCTGGCCGAACGCTGGCGCGCCGCCCGCCCCACGTCCCTCGCCGTGCCGCTCGGCGTCACCGACTCGGGGCCGTTCGCCGTGGACCTCGTCGCCGACGGCCCGCACGCGCTCGTCGGCGGCACGACCGGCAGCGGCAAGAGCGAGCTGCTCCGCACGCTCGTCGCGGCGCTGGCGGCGACGCACTCGCCGGACGACCTGACGTTCGTGCTCGTGGACTACAAGGGCGGCAGCGCGTTCGCCGACTGCGCGCGGCTGCCGCATGTCGTGGGGTTCGTCACCGACCTCGACGCCCACCTCGGCGCCCGCGCGCTCGCCTGCCTCGAGGCCGAGCTGCGCCACCGCGAACGCGTCCTGCGCGACGCCGCCGTCCCCGACCTCCTCGCCTACGCCGCCGCGGGCCGCCCGCTCGGGCCGCTGCCCCGCCTCGTCGTCGTGGTGGACGAGTTCGCGACGCTCGCCGCCGAGCTCGGCGACTTCGTGGACTCCCTCGTCGGCATCGCGCAGCGCGGCCGCAGCCTCGGCGTCCACCTCGTCCTCGCGACCCAGCGCCCCAACGGCGCCGTCAACGACAACATCCGCGCCAACACCACCCTCCGCGTCGCTCTGCGCGTCACCGACACCGCCGACTCCACCGACGTCGTCGGCGCGCCCGACGCCGCCGCCCTGTCGCGGCGCACGCCGGGCCGCGGCTACGCCCGCCTCGGGCCAGGCGAGCTGACGGCGTTCCAGGCCGCGCTCGTCTCCACCACCACGCCGAGCGGCGGCGCGCGGGTCGCGCTGCGGCCGTTCGGCACCCCACCGCCGGCCGCGGCGGCCGACGGGCCGAGCGACCTCGCCGCGCTCGTCGCCGCGGCCCGCGAGGCCGCGTCCGCGCTGCGCCTCGCGCCGCCGCGCCTACCGTGGCCGCCGCCGCTCCCGCCGTCGGTCGAGGTGCCCGAGACGCCGTTGCCCGAGCACGGGGTCTCCGCGCCGCTCGGCCTGGCGGACGAGCCCGGCGAGCAGCGGCAGGTGGCGTACGAGTGGACCGGCGGCAACCTGTTCCTCTACGGCGTCCCCGGCAGCGGCACGTCCACCGCGCTCGTCACGCTGGCGCTCTCGCTGGCGCGGCGCTACGACCCGTCGCGCGTGCACGTGTACGCCCTCGACTTCGGCACCGCCGCGCTCGCCCCGCTCGTGGACCTGCCGCACGTCGGCGCCGTCGTGCAGCCGCCGGAGCGCGACCGCCAGCAACGGCTCGTGCGCCACCTCCGCGACGAGGTCGCGCGCCGCCGCCGCCTCGCCCTCGAAGGCCGCCTCGACGGCGCGCCCCACGTCGTGCTGCTGGTCGACGGGTGGGCGGGGTTCGAGGCGGCGTACGACGACGTCTCTGGCCTCGCGACGCGCGACGACCTCGTACGCGTGCTCGCCGACGGCCCCGCGCTCGGCATCTCCACGGTCGCCACGGCGGACCGCGTCATGGGGGTGCCGATGTCCGTCGCCGCGCTCGCGCCCGCGAAGCTCCTGCTCCGCCTCGCCGACCCCTCGGACTACGCGGCGTACGGCATCCGCGACGTCCCCGCGATGCCGCCGGGCCGGGCGATCGACGTCGCGACGGGCCGCGAGGTCCAGCTCGCGCTGCCACCGCCCCCGCCCGCCGCGCCCGCCACGACCCCTGCGGCTGGCGGCCCCGCCGCGATCGGCGCGCTGCCCGACCACGTGACCGACTCGGCTCCCGCGAGCGTCCCGGCCACCGGACCGTGGCTCGTCCCCGTCGGCGTCGCCGACACCACCCTCGCGCCCGCCTCCCTCGCCCTCCGCGCCGGCGAGCCGGCGCTCGTCGCGGGCCCCGCGCGCTCGGGCCGCAGCGGCCTGCTCGCCGCCGTCGCGGCGTCGTTCGCGGACACGGGCGTCCTCGTCACGGCGGTCGCGTACCGCCCCTCGCCACTCACCGCCTCGCCCCGCCTCGCCGGCCTCGTCGACGACCCCGCCGACCTGCCCGACCTGCTCGCCGCGCTCGCGACCGACGCGCGCCGCCACCTGCTCCTCGTGGACGACGCCGAGCTGGTCGACCATCCCGACCTCGCGACCCTGCTCGCGGAGCGGCGCCCCACCCTGCGCGCCGTCGTGGCGGGCCGCGCGGACGCGTTGCGGACGGCGTACGGCCACTGGACCGACATCGCCCGCCGCTCGCGGACGGGCGTCCTCCTCAAGCCCGACGACGCCGACGGCGACCTGCTCGGCGTCGCGCTGCCCCGCCGCGCGGGCCGGTTCGGGACCGGGCGCGGCTACCTCGTCGCCGACGGCGACGTCGAGCTGATCCAGGCGGTGACATGACGTACGAACGCCTCCGTCCCCTCGGCCGCGGCGGCACCGCCGAGGTGTGGCTCGCCCGCGACGCCGCCGGCCGCCTCGTCGCCCTCAAGCGCACCGCCGACGCGCGCCCCGCGCTCGCCGCCGCCGCGCTGCGCCACCCGAACGTCCTCGGCGTCCTCGCCACCGACGGCGACGTGCTCGTGCTGCCGTACGTCCCCGGCGGCTCGCTCGCCGCCGCCCTCGCCGCGGGCGCCCGCTACGCCGTCCCGCAGGCCGCCGCCCTCGGCGCCGCGCTCGCCGACGCCCTCGCGGCGGCACACGCGGCCGGCCTCGTCCACGGCGACGTCAAGGCGGGCAACGTCCTCCTCGACGGCCCCGGCACGCCGCTGCTCGCGGACTTCGCCGGGGTGGGGGAGCCGGCGGAGGACGTACGCGCGCTCGCCGCCCTCCTCACGACGCTCGCGCCCGGCCTCGCGCCGCTCGTCGCGGCCGCGCCCGACGCCGCCGCGCTGCGCGACGCGCTCCGCGCCGCGGACCTGCCGGTGGACGGCGACGACCCCGAGCCGACGCGCGGCTTCGGCACGCCGCCGCCGCCCGCCCCCGCCCCGGCCCCCGCCGCGCGTCGCGCCGCGCGCGGAGCCGGGCGTCGCTCGCCCCTGCGCGTCGCGACCGTCGCCGCGCTCGCGGTGCTCGTCGCGGTCCTCGCGG
>DASZEJ010000099.1:0-46878 GCA_035940955.1 Solirubrobacteraceae bacterium | reverse complement strand
GCCGAGCGCGAGCTCGCTCCGCTCGACGACCTGTCGCCGGCCACCCGCGCGAAGCTCGCCGAGACGCTCCGCGTGTGGCTCGACGACCAGGGCCGGATCGAGCAGACGGCCCACCACCTCGGCGTCCACCCGCAGACCGTGCGCTACCGCGTCGGGCGCCTGCGCGAGCTGTTCGGCCTGCGCCTGGAGGACCCGGAGGGGCGCCACGCGCTCGATCTGGCCCTGCGCGCCGCGCGGCGCGGCTCAGCGAGCTAGGCCAGCCGGCACAGCGTCTGGTAGACCGACGTGAACCCCACCTCGAACCCGTTGCGGGCCGCGCGTAGGTACAGCCGCCAGACGCGGACGCGCTCGTCCCCCGCCAGCCGCCGGGCGGCGTCGAGGTTCTCGTCGAGCCGCCGCGCCCACTCGGTGAGCGTGCGCACGTAGTCCCCCGCGAAGCCCTCGACGGTCTCGACGGTGAACCCGGCTCGCTCGAGCGCCAGCGTCGAGCGCGACAGATGCAGCGGCTCGGCGTCGGGGAAGACGTAGCGCTCGGAGAACGGGCCGGCGGGAGGGTCGCTGTGGCGCAGGCGCGCGATGCCGTGGTTGAGCAGCCGCCCGCCCGGCTTCAGGCAGCGGGCGAGGTCGCGCGCGTAGCGGTCGATCTGCGCCTCGCCGACGTGCTCGACCATGCCGATGCTCGCGATCGCGTCGTAGCGCTCGCCGTCCGGGATCGCGCGGTAGTCCATGACCCGGACCTCGACGCGGTCGCCGACGCCGGCCGCGGCCGCCCGCTCGCGCGCCAGGCGCGCCTGCGGCTCGGACAGCGTAATCCCGGTGACGTGCGCGCCGTGCTCGCGCGCCGCGTGGATCGCGAACGACCCCCAGCCGCAGCCGACGTCCAGCACGCGCTCGCCCGGCGCGAGCCGCAGCTTCGTGCAGATCAGCTCGAGCTTCGCCGCCTGCGCCTCCTCCAGCGTCTGCGCGCCGCGCGAGAAGATCGCGCACGAGTACGTCATCGACCGGTCGAGGAACAGCGCGAAGAACTCGTTCGACACGTCGTAGTGGTGGCGCACGGCGCGCTCGTCGCGACCGCGCGAGTGGCGCCTGCCGCGCGGCACGAGCTCGGCCCGCGGCCGCCGCGGCGGGCGCGTCAGCCCGGCGGCGCGCGCCGCGGCGAGCGCCAGCCGCGCCCGCTGCCGCGCGTCCGGCGGCGGCGGGCGCCAGGACTGGAGGACCCGCATCACCGCGTCGAGGTCGTCCACCTCGAGCGCTCCGGTCACGTACGCGCGGCCGATCCCGAGCTGCCCGGGCGCCCGCAGCGCGTGCGCGACCGCCTCCGGCGAGCGGACGGTGAACACCGGGCCGTCGCCGCTCGTCGCGGGCAGCGACCCGCCGTCCCAGAACGCGACGGCGAACGGGCGCTCGGGGAACGCCGCGGCGAGCTCGCGGCGCAGCGGATCGGGCCGCCCGAACGGCATCGCGGCCAACGCTACCGGCGCGCGTCACGCGCCGCGGAGCACGTCGTAGCCGAGGCGCACCACGAGCACGCTGACGACCACGAGGAACACGACCCGCACGAACGCGTTGCCGCGCGAGATCGCGGTGGCCGCGCCGATGCGCCCGCCGACGACGTTGCACGCGGCCATCGCGAACCCCAGCCCGTAGATCGGCGCGCCCTGCGGCACGAACACGGCGAGCGCGGCGAGGTTCGTCGCGCAGTTGACGATCCGCGCCTTCGCGGAGGCCTGGACGAACGAGTAGCCCATGACCGCGACGAGCGCGAAGACGAGGAACGAGCCCGTCCCCGGCCCGAAGATGCCGTCGTAGAACCCGATGGCCACGGCGGCGACGAGCGCCGTCGCGAGGTGCCGCCCGCCCGCGAACCGCAGCTGCTGGACCCCGCCCATCGCGGGCCGCCGCCAGATGAACGTCCCCACGACGACGAGCCCCACCAGGACGATCGGGCGGAAGACCTCCTTGGGCAGCAGCGTCGCGCAGGCCGCGCCCCCGGCCGACCCGACGACCGCCGTCGCGGCCATCGGCACCGCCGTCCGCAGGTCCGGCCGCACGCGCCGCACGTAGATCCACGCCGCGACGGCGGTGCCGAACACGCTCGACAGCTTGTTCGTCGCGAGCACCTGCGCCGGCGTCGCGCCCGGCACCAGCACCAGCAGCGCCGGGATCTGGATCAGCCCCCCGCCGCCCACGACCGCGTCGACCCAGCCCGCCACGAGGGCGGCGAGGCACATCAGGCCGACGATCTCGATGTCGGGCACGCCGGTGACTATGAACGGCGGCCTGCCCCACGGTCGAGGACGGCGGATCGCGAGCGAACCGGGAGGCGGTCAGCGCCCGCCGCGCCGGCGGACGAAGACCGTGATCGCCGCGACCATCACGCCGAGCGCGGCGGCCGCGGCGAGCAGCGAGACGGCCAGCGGCTCGTCCTTCGTCGCGTCGCGGATCGCGCGGAAGACGATCGACGCGCCGAAGAAGACGACGAGCGTCCACAGGAGCGTGTTGCGGTCCACGCGCGCACCCTAGCCCGCGGCGGAGGGACCGAAGCGTTCCAGCACCCGGGCGACGACCCGCCCGACCGCCGCCAGCTCGTCGATGGACACGCGCTCGTCGACCCCGTGGGCGAGCTCGAGCCCGCGGGTGCCGAACATGACGACCGGGATCCCGCGCGAGCTGAAGTGCCGCAGGTCGCTGCCGTACGACACGCCGACGAACGGCGGCGGCGCGTCGAGCACCGACGCCGCGGCGTCGCGCACCAGGACGCAGAACGGGTGGTCGGCCGGCGTCGTGCCCGGCGCGAACTGCCCGCCGGTCCACTCCACGGTCGCCTCCGGGCACGCGTCGCGCACGACCGCCTCGAACGCCGCCCGCGCCTCGTCGATCGTCTCGCCGACGCGGACCCCGACGCGCCCCTCGAACTCCAGCCGGTCGGGCACCTGGCTCGACCAGCGCCCCGCCTCCACCCGGCCGACCGAGATCGGGTAGGGGAGGGGGTGGTCGCGCAGGAGCGGCTCGGCCACGTCCGTGTTGATCCGGCGCTCGTGCTCGGCCAGCGCGAGGTGCACGTCGACGTACCGGTCGATCGCCGACACGCCCTCCAGCCGCACCGCCGCGTGCGTCGACACGCCGGGCACGACGCCGGTGAACGTGAGCGCCCCGGCCTGCGCGCACGCCACCGCGAACGCCGTCGGCTCCGGGATCAGCGCCGCGTCGAAGCGATCGTCGCGCTCGAGGGCGGCGAACGTCCCGAGCCCGCCGTCCTCCTCCGAGGCGACGGCCTGCAGCACGACCTCGCAGCCGAGCCGGCCCGACCGCGCGACCGCCGCCAGCCCGTGCAGCGCCGCCACGACGGCGCCCTTCATGTCGGCGCTGCCGCGCCCGTGCACGAACCCGTCGGCGATCGCGCCCGACCACGGGTCGCGCGACCAGGGCTGCGCGCCCGGGCCGACCACGTCGACGTGGCCGTTCAGGCAGAGCCGCGCGTCGCCGGCGCCGGCGCGCACGGTGAGCCCCCACAGCTCGGTCCGCGCCGCCTCCTCGCCGGGGTAGCCGGGGTGCGCGCGCAGCGCGTGCAGGTCGTGCCGGTCGAGCGAGGCCTCGAGCCCCATCCCGGTGGCGATCTCGCCCAGCCGCTCCAGTGCCGCGCGCTCGTCGCCGGTGACGCTCGGCACCTGCACCAGCGCCGCGACGTCGCGCGCGAGCGCGCCCGCGTCGACCCCCGTCACGCGGGCACGGCGGGGGGCAGCGGCTCGCCGAGGCGCACCTCGCGGCCGGCGAGCACGTCCGCGAACGGGGAGTCCGCGCTCAGCCACAGCGCGCCGTCCCCGACCGGGGCGACGACGGCCCGGCCGTCGTCGGCCAGCTCCAAGAGGGCCAGCTCCGCGGCCTCGGGGTCGGCCAGGTCGGTCATCGGCGCGATGCACGCCGCGACCTCGGCCGCCGTGACGCCCTCGGGGAACGCCGCGAGCAGCTCGGACAGGTCGTCGGGCGCGCCGCGCCGGGACAGCGACGGGTCGAGGTTCGCGACGCAGACGTCGTAGGCGTCGAACTGCTGGAAGCCGCCCGCCTCGAGCCGCCTGCCGTCGCGCTCGAAGATCAGCGACGGCGCGGTGTAGCGCACGAGCCCGTCGGTGTTCTCGGCCTTGCCCTGGAACTCGGTCGGCGACCCGGCGGCGGTGCGCGCCTCGGCCCGGTCGGCCTCGTACGCCTCGGTCACCTCGGGCGAGTCGATCATGGCGAGGATCGCGTCCACGTCGATCCCGGCGACCCGGCGCAGCCCGTCGCGCAGCGCCTCCTCCGACTCCAGCGGCAGCGCCGTGGTGAACTGGGCGAACTGCAGCCCGCGGAACGCCGCCCACTCCAGCTCGGGCTGCGTCAGGCGCACGGCGACGACCGCGCGGCACGCCGGGGCGGTGGCCGACAGCCGCTGCTTCGGCGCGTGCGCGAACGGCATGCCGAACGGCCGGAACCGGCGCTGGTTGCGGGCGGAGCGCAGCGTCGTGTAGCCGCGCCGGGCGTACTGCTCGGCGTCCTCGGTGAGGCCGATCATCACGTGCCGCCAGCGCAGCTGGTCGCCGTAGCGCCACCGCAGCGCGGTGATGGAAGGAGACGCCGAGTACGCGAACGGGCAGCCCGGGTCGGAGAAGTGCGTGACGTTGATCATCTCGCTCGGACTTCTACCCGATCGCGCGTGCGATCTCGGCCCTGCCTCCGCCCAGCACCGGCTCGCCGTGCGACACGACGACGTGCTCGACGGGCAGGTCGAGCAGCGGCCGCAGCGCCTCCGCCAGCCCCGCCTGGTCGAGCGGCAGGTAGCGCATCCACGAGTCGGGCGTCATCCGCAGGCCGCCGCGCCCGTCGCCGAGCAGCCGGTCGCCGGGGACGAGCGCGCGCAGCTCGGGCAGCCACACCATCGTCTCGCCGGTGCCGCCGATCGGCACCGGCTCGACGCCCGGCCCGGGCTCGGGCGCCAGCCGGTCGGCGTAGCGGCGCTCCAGCAGGTCGCGGCTGCGCGAGTGGAACCGGATCGTCTGGAGGATCGAGACCGGCTGGTCGCACCGCTCGACCAGCTCGTCGAGGAAGCCGTCCTCGGGGACGAGCGGGTCGACGAGGACGAGCGTGCGCGGCGCCTCGTACGCCACGCAGCCGACCGCCTGCGGCCAGTCGTCGACCGAGCCGGGCGCGCCGCCCGGGCGCCACGCGGGGTGGGGCGCCGTCCAGCGCCACAGGCCGGGGAGGATCTGCTGCATCGCCGGAGCTTCGCAGGCGGTAGCGTCGGCGCATGGGAAAGTGGACCGCTGACGACATCCCCGACCAGTCCGGGCGGCGCGCGATCGTCACGGGCGCCAACGGCGGGCTCGGCTACCAGGTGTCGCTCGAGCTGGCGCGCCATGGCGCCCGCGTGATCCTCGCCGCGCGCGACCCCGAGCGCGGGCAGGCCGCGCTCGACCGGCTGCTCGCCGAGGTGCCCGGCGCGGACGCCGAGCTGCGCCGCCTGGACCTCGCGAGCCTCGACGCGATCCGCGCGTTCGCGGACGGCGTCGACGAGCCCGTCGACCTGCTCGTCAACAACGCCGGCGTCATGGCCGGGCCGTACCGCAGGACCGCCGACGGCTTCGAGATGCAGCTCGGCACGAACCACCTCGGCCACTTCGCGCTGACCGGCCTGCTGCTGCCGCGCCTGCTGGAGAGCGAGCGCCCGCGCGTCGTCACCGTCTCCAGCGGCGCGCACCGCATCGGCAGGATGCAGTTCGACGACCTGAACTTCGAGCGCGGCTACAACCGCTGGCGCGCGTACGGCCAGTCCAAGCTCGCGAACCTGCTGTTCATGCGCGAGCTGGCCCGGCGCGCGGCCGAGGCGGGCACGCCGCTGGTCAGCGTCTCCGCGCACCCCGGCTACGCCTCGACCCACCTCCAGTCGACCGGGACCAAGGTCGACGACCTGCTCATGAAGGTCACCAACCGGCTGATCGCGCAGAGCGACGCGATGGGGGCGCTGCCGCTGCTGTACGCCGCGACCGAGGACCTGGAGAGCGGCGCCTACGTCGGCCCGGACGGCATGGGCGAGCAGCGCGGCCACCCCAAGCTCGTCGGGATGACCCAGCGGGCGCGCGACCCGGAGGCCGCGCGCCGCCTGTGGGCCGAGAGCGAGAGGCTGACCGGCGTGACCTACGACCTCACGCGCACGCCTCAGCGCACGTAGTCGCGGACCTGCGCGTAGACCGTCGCGTCCTCGTGCAGGTCGCCGTGCGACAGGCACGCGGTCTTCGTGTTCGTCGCGCCGCTCAGCGACACGCTGCTGTCCGGGTTGATGACCGAGTCGCACGGCGACCACCACGTCCGGTAGCTCACGGCGCCCGGCGTCTCGTCGCCCGAGTTCAGCGCGGCCAGGAAGCTCGACCCGATCCGCATCTCGGTGCACGCGGTCGAGAAGCAGAAGTTCGCCGTGTCGGTGCCGTGGTTCGGCCCGCCGAGCGAGACCCACTCGTCGACCTTGAGGTCGCCGCCGAGGTTCTTGACGTAGTAGCGCGACGAGAGGCCGCCCATCGAGTGGGTGATGACGTCGACCTTCGCGGCGCCGGTGGCGGCGAGGATGCCGTCGACCTTCGTCTTGATCTCCTGGGCCGTCGTCGCGTTGGACTGGGAGGTGTTGTACGACCAGTTGTTGAGCTCGGCGGACGTCCAGCCGTCGGCCGCGAAGCGGTTGACCATGGTCGTCCACGTCGTCGAGTTGGAGTTCCACCCGTGCACGAAGAGGATCGGGTCGTGCGCGCTGGCGGTGGCGGGCGCGGCCAGGGCCGCAACGGCGATGAAGGTAAGCAGAACGGTTCGCATATCGCGTCCAAACGGAGCGATCCGCCGGTTCTTGCGGCGCCGCAGCGGGAAGACTCCCCGTCTGTGAAACGCCCGCGCGCCAACTTCGAAGACGACGACGACTGGGTCGGCGAGCCCCCGGAGGGTCGCCACGCCCGCGACCGCGCGAACCCCGGCTTCTGGGCGACCCAGCGGCCGCTCGCGGTCGCCCTGTTCTGGCTCGGCCTGCTCGTGCTGGCGGTCGTCGTCGTGCTGCTCGCGACCTAGCCCGGCGGCTCAGACGAGCACGGGGTCGGGCTCGGCCGGAGCGCTCGCCGGCGTCCGGTCGCGCACGATCGTGCTCGCGCCCCGGCTCGGCGTGTAGGTGATCGCCCGGCGGCGCGTGGTCTCCATCCCCGCCTCGGTCGGTTCCAGCTCGTAGCGGCTGAGCACCGCCTTGAGCACGAGCCGCATCTCCAGCTGGGCGAAGCTCGCGCCGATGCAGCGCCGCCGGCCGCCCCCGAACGGGATCCACGTGTACGTGCCGGGCTGCTGGTCGAGGAAGCGCTCCGGGCGGAACGCGTACGGCTCCTCGTAGATCGCCGGGTCGTGGTGGACGAGGTAGACGTTGATCGCCAGCGCGCAGCCGGCGGGGTAGCGCCAGCCGCCGATCTCGACGTCCTGCTTGACCAGGCGCGGCTCGGCGATCGGCAGGACGGGACGGCTGCGCAGCGACTCGTTGACGGTCGCGTCGACGTACTCGTCCTCGTCGGCGTCGACCGCCTCCGTGAGCCGGCGCAGCACGCGCGGGTCGCGCACGACGCGCTCGAACGTCCACGCCAGCTGCGAGGCGGTCGTCTCGTGGCCGGCGACGAGCAGCGTCATCAGCTCGTCGCGCAGCTCCTTGGGCGACATCGGCGAGCCGTCCTCGTGGCGGGCGGTGAGGAGCATCGCGAGGACGTCGTCGCGGTCGCCGCCGGCCGCCCGGCGCTCCGCGATCAGGTCGTAGATCAGCGCGTCGGCCTCGTCGCGCAGCGCGAGGAAGTTCGACCACGTCCGCATCGGCCAGAAGTCGCGGCGCAGCATCGGCAGCAGCGACCCCGGGTTCGTCCCGAACTCGAGGATGCGGGTCACGCGCGTGCGCAGAGCGTCGAGGCGCTCGCCGGCGTCGAGCCCGAACACCGCGCGCAGGATGATCTCGAGCGTCAGCTCCTGCATGCGCGGGTGCAGCTTCAGCTCCCCGCGGGGCCAGCTCTCGACCTCGCGCTCGATCACCTCGGTCATCACGCCGGTGAGCCGCTTCATCCGCTCGCCGTGGAAGGCCGGCAGCATCAGCCGCCGCTGCTGGAGGTGGACGTCCTCGTCGAGCAGGATCAGCGAGTACGTCCCGACGACCGGCTCGAGGACCTGCGCGCCCTCGCCCGGGTGCAGCACGTCGGGCGGCGCCATGAACGCCTCCTTGATCTCCGCGGGGTCGGAGAGGTTCACGAACGGCGGCGTCCCGAGCAGGCGGACGGTGAAGCGCTTGCCGTACCGGGCCCGGCAGCGCTCGAGGAACGGGACCGGCCGCGCCCACCACGCGACCGACTGGACGGTTGCGGGCCAGCTCGGGCCCGGAGGCAGCTCGTTGCGCATGGCGCGAGCGAACGGTACGCGGTGCACCGCAAGCGTGTGTGACGGGCGGCACGGACGGCCCCCGAGCGGTGAGCGGCGAGTGGAGCGCGCCGTGCGCGTGACGTGGTTGACTGCGCGCGTGACCGCCACGGCGCGACCGACCCTGCCGCTGACGCGCCGCTCGGCGCTGGACCTGGCGGCCGCGATTCGCGCCGGCGAGGCGTCCGCGCGCGAGGTCGTCGAGGCGCACGTCGAGGCGCTGCGGCGCGCGCAGCCGCGCACGGGCGCCCTCGCGGCCGACCGGTTCGCGGACGCGCTGCGCGACGCCGACGCGGCCGACGAGCGGCGCGCGGCCGACGAGCCGGACGGGCTGCCGCCGCTGCACGGCGTGCCGTGCACGGTCAAGGAGTCGTTCGCCGTGGCCGGGATGCCGAACACCGCCGGCCTGGTCGCGCGCCGCGAGCACCGCGCGGCCGAGGACGCGCCCGCGGTCGCGCGGCTGCGGGCGGCCGGGGCGATCCCGCTCGGCGTGACGAACACGTCGGAGATGACGATGTGGATCGAGTCCTCGAACCACGTCTACGGGCGCACGAGCAGCGCGTACGACCCGTCGCGCACGGCCGGCGGGTCGTCGGGCGGGGAGGGCGCGGCGGTCGGCAGCGGCGGCTCGCCGTTCGGGCTGGGGACCGACATCGGCGGGTCGGTCCGGCTGCCGGCGTTCTGCAACGGCGTGTTCGCGCACAAGCCGTCGTGCGGCGTGGTGCCGGCGACCGGCCACTTCCCGGCCGCGGAGGGCGAGGCGGCGCGGATGCTGTCGCCCGGCCCGATCGCGCGCCGGGCCGGCGACCTGATGCCGGTGCTGCGCGTCCTCGCGGGGCCGGACGGCGCCGACCCGCTGGCGCGCGAGGTCGAGCTGCGCGACCCCGCGGCGGTCGACCTGGGCGCGCTCGACGTGGTCGTCAGCGAGGGCGCGTGGTACGTCCCGATCGCCCGCGAGCTGCGCGACGCGCGCGAGCGAGCCGCGGACGCGCTGGGCGCGGCGGGCGCGCGCGTGCGCCGCGAGTCGCTGCGGTCGATGCGCCGCGCGCTCGAGCTGTACCTGCTCGCGCTGAAGGACGGCTCGCCCGCCACGTTCGCCGAGGTGCTGGCCGACGCGGGCGTCGAGGGCGTCTCGCTGCGCCGCTCCCTGCGCGGGGCGGTGCGCGGGACGGGGCCGCACACGCTGCCGACGCTCATCCTGATCGCGCTCGAGCGCGTGTCGAGCCGCATCCCCGACCGCCGGGTGCGCCGCGCGCTCGCGGGCGCGAAGGCGCTGCGCGCGGAGGTCGAGGGCGTCATGGGCGACGGCGTGCTGCTGCACCCGCCGTACGCGCGCCCGGCGCCGAAGCACGGGCGCACGGTGGGGAGGGCGTGGGTGATCACGCCGACCGCGGTCTTCAACCTGCTGCAGATGCCGGTCACGCAGGTCCCGCTCGGGCTCGACGACCGCGGGCTGCCGCTCGGAGTCCAGGTCGTCGCGCGCCACGACGCCGACGAGGTGTCGATCGCCTGCGCGCTCGAGCTGGAGCGGGCGCTCGGAGGATGGGTCCCGCCCTCGTGAGCGGCGAGGCCGCCGGGGCGCTGCCCGAGGCCGAGCTCGACGCGGCGATCGCCGCGCTCGCGCTGCCGGCGGGCGGCACGGCGCTCGACGTGCGCTGCCGCGACGGCGACGTGCTCGCGCGCGTCAAGCGCCGCCACGCGGTGACCACGATGGGCATCGAGCCGTCGGCGCGCGAGGCGGCCGTCGCGCACGAGCGGGTCGACCTCGTCCACGCCGCGCCGCTAGCGGAGGTCGCGCCGATGGAGGGGGCGTGGGACCTCGTCGTGTGCATCGACGGGGCGGACGAGCTCGGGGGCCGCGAGCAGGCGCTCGCCGGGCTGCGGCGGCTCGTCCGGCCGGGCGGGGCGGCGCTGTTCGGGGAGCGCGTCGGCGGCGAGCCGCTCGCGGGCGACCGCCCCGACCGCGACGCCGTCGTCGGCGCAGCGCACGCGGCCGGCTGGCGCGTCGAGGCCGAGCGCGCGGCGCCCGGCTTCCGCCTGCTCACGCTGAGGGCGGCGTGACCGTCGTCGACCGCCTGCCCGAGCAGTACTTCATGCGGCTGCTCGCGACGGTCGCCGCGGCGCGCGACGCGCCCGGCGAGCGGCTCGTCGACCTCGGGCGCGGCAACCCGGACATCCCGCCGCCTTCGCACGTGCGCGAGGCGGTCGCCGCGGCGGCGCTCGAGCCGTCCGTCCCGGTGCACGGCTACCCGCCCTTCGCGGGCCACCCGGCGCTGCGCGAGGCGATCGCCCGCCGGTACGCGGCAGACCACGGCGTGACGCTCGACCCCGAGCGCGAGGTCGCGGTCGTGCCCGGCACGAAGACGGGGATCATGCTGGCCGCGCTCGCGACCGCGGCGCACGGCGACGTCGTGCTGCTGCCCGACCCCGGCTACCCCGACTACCCGTCCGGCGTCGCGCTGGCCGGCGCGCGCGCGGTGCCGCTGCCGCTCGACCCGACCGCCGCGTTCCAGCCGGACTTCGACGCGGTGCGCACCGAGCGCCCCGCGCTGACCGTCCTCAACTACCCGTCCAACCCGTCCGCGACCTGCGTGCGCGACGGGACGTTCGAGGCCGCGGTGGCGTACGCGGCCGAGCGCGGCGGCTGGCTGCTGCACGACCTCGCCTACGACCGGCTCGCGTTCGACGGCCACCGGGCGCGCAGCGTGCTCGAGGCGCCGGGCGCGCGCGAGGTCGCGGTCGAGCTGTGGTCGCCGTCGAAGGTCTACGGCATCGCCGGGTGGCGGATCGGGTTCCTCGTCGGCTGCGCCGCGATCGTCGCGCGCGTGCAGGAGCTGATCGACCACATGACCGCCGGCGTGTGGACCGGGCTGCAGCGCGGGCTGCAGGCCGCGCTCGACGGCGACCAGTCGAGCGTCGACGAGCGGCGCGCGGTCTACCAGCGCCGGCGGGACGTGCTCGCCGCCGCGCTGCCCGGTCTGACGCCGCCCGAGGGGACGTTCTACGCGTGGTGGCGGCTGCCCGGCGGGCTGACCGCCGAGCGGCTGCTCGACGAGCACCGCGTCGCGGTGGCGCCCGGGGAGGGGTTCGGCGAGCGCGGGCGCGGCTGGGTGCGGCTCTCGCTGGCGATCCCGGACGAGGACGTCGCCGAGGCGGCGCGCCGGCTGGCCTACGCGGCGAGGTGACGGTGCGACGGGCAGAAGCCCGTCTCCGGCAGCGGCGCCCGCTGGCACGGCTCGCCGTGGCGCGTGATCGCCGGGCAGCGCAGCGGCATCCCGTCGGGCGCGCGGTGCGGCTGCTCGTCCAGGTGGCGCTCGGCGGCCTCGACCGCGAGCAGGACGGCGCGGTGCACCTTGTCCTGCCGCGTGACCGGGAAGCACCAGCGGATGTCGCGGAACAGCTTGCGCGCCGGGTCGGCGAAGTAGCGCCGGTCGGTCGCCAGCCGCGTCATGCACTCCTCCGACGACGCGAGGACGTGCCGGCGCGCGGCGCGCGCGAGCGCCGGGTCGACGTCGGCCGCGAGCTCGCGGTACAGGGCGCGGCTGAACTCCAGCATGGCGAACCGCTCAAAGCGTCCCCTGCCGGGGTTGGGCGGCGATTAGGCGCGTGTTAAGCGGTGAGGGGCTATCGCAGCCGCCGCCTCGATGAGTCCGGGCGGCCCTGCGAGTCTCTGAGGGCATGAGCAAGGTCACCTGCCAGATGTCGATCTCGCTGGACGGCTTCGCCGCCGGCCCGCACCAGAGCGTCGAGCACCCGCTCGGGGAGGGCGGCGAGCGCCTGCACGAGTGGGCGCTCGCCACCGAGGCGTGGCGCGCGCCGCACGGCAGGCCCGGCGGCGAGCGCAACGCCGACTCGGAGGTGGTCGCCGAGGACGTCGAGGGCGTCGGCGCCTACGTCATGGGCCGCCGGATGTTCGGCGGCGGCGACGGCCCGTGGGACGAGGCCTGGACCGGCTGGTGGGGCGACGAGCCGCCCTTCCACGCGCCGGTGTTCGTCCTCACCCACCACCCGCGCGAGCCGCTGCGGATGCAGGGTGGCACGACGTTCACGTTCGTGACGGAGGGGATCGAGGCGGCGCTCGAGCAGGCGCGCGCGGCGGCGGGCGGCGGGCGCGTCGCGATCGCCGGCGGCGCCAGCACCGTCCAGCAGTACCTCGCGGCGGGCCTGCTCGACGAGCTGCACCTGCACGTCGTCCCGGTCCTCCTCGGCGGCGGCACGCGCCTGCTCGAGAACGTCGGCGACCCCACGCTCGAGCCTGTGAAGGTCGTCGCCTCGCCGCGCGTGACGCACGTGAAGTACCGAGTGGTGAGGTAGGCGCCTCGTCCCGCGCTACGGCCAGGGCGTCTGCAGCACCCCGAGCCGCACCAGCGCGCGAGATACGCGGGAGTTGCGAAACGGCAGCGGGATGACGCTGAGCGGCAGGCGCTCGCCGGTCTGCCGATCGTGCGCCGCGGTCGGCCGCAGAAGATCCCGCGGCCCGGGCCCGCGCTCGATCCAGTCGGCCAGCGGCACCTCGACCGGACCATGCGGGTGCTCGATCGTCACCAGGACGTCCTCTGGCAAGTGCTGTCCCGCGCGGCCGCGCCGGCTCAGTACGGGTTGCGTTGCCATCGGATCATGATGCCCGAGATCGCCGAGGCGACAGACGTTCGGTCTCGAGCACGATGCAGCGCGCCCACGGATCGCTCGACGCGGCGAGAGCAGCATGGTCGAGGCACACCGAGACGAACGGGCTGGCGGCGACGTCGCCCCGCATGTGTCGCTCGGCCCGCCACCTGCGCCAGGCCGGCACACGGAGCGCCCCGCGGACGAGCGAGCGGCGCACCCGTGACGCGTCATCGAGCCGAGGCCGCCAGCTGCGGGCGTCGGCGCGGTCGCAGAAGCGGAAGCACCTCGTCATCGGGGCGGCATTCTGCCTTATGCGAAATCGGCACTGAGTGGAGCCGCTGAGACGATCCGGTGTTTGTGCCGCCGCGCACACGGGGAACCCGAGACATGACGGCGCCCCGCTGCGGGAGCGGGCGGCGCCGCCACCTCCACACCGACGACCTCGGGAGAGCCATGCGCCTGTACAAGACGCTGGCGGTCCTCGTCGCTATGTTCGCCTGCGCGCTCGGCGCGCAGTCCGCGACGGCCGCCGACCTCAAGACCCTCGCCAAGCCCGACCAGCTCAGCGCCGAGCTGAAGCAGCGCGTCCTCGCCGCCGGACCGGAGGGCGTCCAGGTGGCTCAGGAGGAGCTGAACATCTGGTGCCCGGGCTACCAGGCGCGGGGCGTCAGCGCCAACGGCTGCATCGTCTCGCCGGCCGGCTGCACCGCGAACTTCATCTTCAGCGACGGCACCGACTGGCGGACCAACCCGTACATCGGGACGGCGAGCCACTGCGTCGACAAGATCGGCGAGCCGGTGATCATGCAGGTCGACACGACGACGCTCGCGGTGGTCGGGACGGTCTACAAGCAGACGACCGCGGAGGACCCGGGGGACGACTTCGCGCTGATCAAGGTCGATCCCGCGGTCGCACAGAAGTGGGGCGTCAACCCGGCGATCCCCACCGGCGGCCCGCAGGGGATCTACACCGGGTGCTCCCCGCAGGTCATCAAGAACTGGGGCCACGGCTACGGCGTCGCCGTCGCACAGGGCAAGCCCGAGGTCGGCGTGGCGAACACGTGGTACAGCGACGGCTACGGCTGGCAGGGCGTCGGCCTGCCGGGCGACTCGGGGAGCGGCATCACGCTGCTGGACAACCGCTCCGCCGGTGACTTCACCCACATCATCATCCTCGACCCCAGCCTCGCGTACACGCCGGGCCAGCTCGTCGGGATGCGGACGACGCGCATCCTCGAGTTCCTGGGGGCGAGCTTCTCGCAGGTCAACGCGGACGGGACCCTCTCGCGGGCCACGAACGCGCCCTGCCCCAGCTCCGGGCGCTAGGAGCGAGCACCCGGCGAGCCCGCGCCCCGGGGCGGGGCGCGGGCTCGCACTGCGGGCGCGTAGGGTTCCGCCGCGATGGTGGCGGTCATCACCGGCGCGTCGAGCGGCATCGGGGCCGAGACGGCGCGCGCGCTCGCCCGCCGGCGGCCCGGCAGCGAGATCGTCCTCGTCGCGCGGCGCGAGGACCGGCTGCGTGAGCTGGCGGCCGAGCTGGACGCCTCGTACGTCCCGGCCGACCTGACCGACGACGACGCGCCCGCCCGCGTCCGCGACCACCTCGCCGAGCGCCACGGCGGCGCGCTGCACCTGCTCGTCAACAACGCCGGGGCGTCGTGGCGCGCGACGTTCGCCGACGGCGGCCACGCGAACGTCCGGCGCCACATGGAGCTGAACTTCGACGCGCAGCTGCGCCTGACCGAGGCGCTGCTGCCGCTGCTGCGCGCGTCGGCGCCGAGCGCGATCGTGAACGTCGCCAGCGTCGCCGGGCGGGTCGCGCGCGGCGGGGCGGGCGCGTACTCGGCCAGCAAGTTCGCGCTGATCGGCTGGAGCGACGCGCTGCATCAGGAGGAGCGCCCGCACGGCGTGCACGTCGGCCTGGTGCTGCCCGGGTTCGTGCGGACCGAGGGGTTCCCCGCCGCGGAGCTGACCGCGCGGCGGGCGACGCGCTGGCTGGTCTCGACGGACGGCAGGGCGGCCGGCGCGATCCTCGACGCGGGGCTCGGGGGCCGTGCGGAGCGCTACGTGCCGCGGCCGTGGGCGGTCCTGCCCGTCGTGCGCGCGGTCGCCCCGGGACTGCTGCGCCGGCTCGGCGGCGGGAGCCTCGGCCGGGTCGCGGTGACGAAGACCGGCAGGGACTAGCGCCCGTAGCGCTCCAGCACCGTGCCGATCGCGCGCGTGCCGAACTCGAGCGCCTCGATCGGGACCCGCTCGTCGGCGGCGTGGATCAGCTCGTCGAAGCGCAGCTCCTTCGGAAGCCGCAGCGGGACGAAGCCGTAGTGCTGGATGCCGAGGCGGGCGAAGAGCCGGCCGTCGGTGATGCCGGGCAGCAGCAGCGGGATCGGGGTGCCGGACGGGTCGGCCTCGCGCAGCGCGCCGGCCAGCAGGTCGAAGAGGCCGTAGTCGACGTCGGCGGTCGGCGCGGGCTCGTAGCGGGTCACCTCGAGCTCGACGTCGTCGCCGACGACGGCGTGGACCTCGCGCAGCAGGTCCTCCGACCGGTGGCCGGGGAGCAGGCGGCCGTCCAGGTCGACGGTCGCCTCGCCGGGCACGACGTTCAGCGCGCCGCCGGCGCGGACGACGGTCGCGTTGACCGTGTTGCGCAGCGCGGGCTCGAACGTGCGGCCGGCGTCGCCGAGGACGCGCAGCACCGGGTCGGTCAGGCGCGGGTTCAGCAGCGCGCGCAGCGAGGCGGCGGCGGGCCTCGGGAGCGCATCGGCCATCGCCCCGACCGACCGCCGGGCGACGTCGGTGACGTGGACCGGCAGGCGGCCGCGGTCGAGCGCGCGCAGCAGCGCGGCCAGGCGCGCCGCTGTGCCGCCGCGCATCGGCAGCGACCCGTGGCCGCCCGGGCCGCGGACGGTCGCCCGCAGCGCGCACATCTGCTTCTCCGCGACGGCGATCGGATAGAAGCGCCGCCCCGCGACGTCCCGCGAGAACCCGCCGAACTCGCCGAGCGAGTAGCGCACCTCGGAGAACAGCTCGGGGTGGCGCTCGACGAGGAAGCGCGCGCCGGCGCGGCCGCCGGCCTCCTCGTCGGCGACGAAGGCGAGGATGACGTCGCCGGCCGTCCGCGGGCGGCGCAGGACCGCGCTCAGCATCATCGCGACGCCGCCCTTCATGTCGAGGGCGCCGCGGCCCCAGACCTCGCCGTCCACGATCGCGCCGTCGAACGGCGGGTGCGTCCAGCGCTGGCCGGCGGTGGGGACGACGTCGACGTGGCCCTGCAGGAGCAGCGGCGGGGCGGCGCCCTCGCCCGGCACGCGCGCGACGACGTTCGGGCGCTCGGGGTCGTCGCCGAGGACCCGCACGTCCTCGATCCCGCTGTCGCGCAGCAGGTTCGCCACGAACTCGATGCACTCGCGCTCCCGGCCCGGCGGGTTCGACGTGTCGAACCGGATGAGCTGCTGCAGGAGCGCGGCGGGCTCGGTCATGCCACCGCGGTCATCCTTCGCCGCCGCTGCGAGCGCGGGGCGACCAGCTCGTGCCAGGCCGCGTCGTCCAGCCGCGCGGGCACGGTGGACGCGAGGAAGTCGCCCAGGACGCGCGCCAGGCCGTCGGGGTCCTCCAGGTGCGGGAAGTGGGCGGCGCGCGGGAGCGAGGCGAACCGGCTGCTCCCGATGGCTCGGTGCGCGGCGAGGCCGTGCTCGATCGGGATCGTGTTGTCGCGCTCGCCCCAGACAATCAGGGTGGGGAGGGCACGGAGCAGGTAGAGCCGGTCCGCGGCGCTGACGCGCTGGCCGCGGACGTCGATCACCGAGCGCAGCGTGTGGAGGAACGCCCGGCGGGCGCCGGGCTCGGAGAGCGGCCGCAGCGCGCGGGCGACGTGCCGGGCCTGCGGCCCGCTCATGGCGAGCGCGTCGACGACGCGCGGGTGCGCCGCGGCGGCGACCGCCAGCCCGATCCCCGGGATGGCCATGCTGCGCAGCAGCGGGCTGACCTCGTGCCCGAGCCCGCCGCTCGACACGAGCACGAGCCGCTCGGTCCGCTGCGGGAACTGCCAGAAGAACTGCATCGCGACGCCGCCGCCGAGCGAGTGCCCGACGACCGACGCCCGGTCGACCCCGATCGCCGACAGCACGTCGCGGATCACGGCGGCGTGCGCGCCGAGCGAGTAGTCGCCGCGGGGCGTCGCCGAGTCGCCGTGGCCGATCAGGTCGGGAGCGATGACCGTGTGCCGGTCGGCGAGCCGCAGCGCGACGCGCTCCCAGTGCCGCGACGAGTTGACCATCCCGTGGATCAGGACGACCGGAGGCCCGCTCCCGGCGATCCGGTAGATCACCCGGTGGCCGTGGAGCTCGAGCTGCCACTCGTCGAACGCGTGCATCCGCGCACGCTAGCGGGCAGGCCCCGCGCGCGCCCTTGCCGTCGGGTCGCCTCCGTAGCATCGGGCGCCGGATGTGCGGGCGCTACACGCTGTCGACGACCACGCCGGCCGACGTCGCCGGACGGTTCGGGCTGGCCGGCGCGCCGCTGCCCGCCGAGGCGCTCGGGCGCGCCAACGTGTGCCCGACGGAGGACGTCCTCGCCGTCGTCGCCGACCCGGGCGGCGTGCGCCGTCCGGCGATGCTGCGGTGGGGGCTCGCGCCGTCGTGGGCGACGCTGAAGGGCATGCGCCCGCTCATCAACGCCCGCGACGACAAGCTGCGGTCGAGCGGCGCGTGGCGGTCGCTGGCCGGGGAGGCGACGCACCGCTGCCTGGTCGTGGCGGATGGGTGGCTCGAGTGGCAGCGCGCCGAGGACCCGCGTCAACCGCGCCAGCCGTTCCTCCACCGGCTGCGGGGCGGCGAGCCGTTCGCGTTCGCGGGCCTGTGGTGCGTCGCGCGACCCAAGGATGCGCCGGGCGAGATCGCGTCGTGCACGATCGTGACGGTCCCGGCGAGCCGTGAGGCGGCGCGGCTGCACGACCGGATGCCGGCGGTGCTGGCCGGCGACGACGACCAGGCGGCGTGGCTGCACGGAGAGGTCGGGCTCGACGGGGCGATCGACCTCGTCCGGCCGCTGCCCGACGGCTCGCTGGAGATCGCGCCGGTCTCGCCGGCGCTCAACGGGGCCGGGAACGGCGCGGACCAGCTCTCGCTGCTGGCGTCCGCCCCCTAGACTGGGCCGCGATGGCCGACCTCGAAAGGTCCCGCGGCGGGCGGATGACCCGGCGCCAGCGCGAGCAGCGTGCGTACCAGCTGACGCTGGCGACCGGCGCGCTGGCCGTCGTCGCGGTCGTCGGCATCGTGCTCGCGGCGATCGGCGTCATCGGCGCGGGGCTGCCGATTCTCGCCGTGATCCTCGCGGTGGTGGCGGGGCTCATGCTGCGTCGCACGCTCGGGCTCTGAGCGGGCTCGTGCGTCGCCCGGTGGGGCTGTAAAGCGGGCTCGTGCGTCGCCCGGTCGGGCCGTAAGCGGGTTCGTGCGTCGCCCGGTCGGGCTCTGAGCGGGCTCGTCAGTCCGACGGCGCGCGGCTGAAGCGGCTCGTCACGCGGCCGACGCGCTCCGCCGCGCCCTGGAGCGGCTCGACCGTGTCGGCGACCGTCCCGACGGCGTCCTCGAGTTCCTCGACCGTGTCGAGCGCTGCGAGCAGGCGGGGGAGGGCGGCGCGGAACGTCCGCGCGTGCTCCTCCAGCTCCTCGGTCACCTCGGTGAGCCGCGCGCCGCCGGCGGTCAGCTCGCGCGTGTCGGCGTCCAGCACGCGCGCGGTGGCGGTGAGGTCCTGGCCGCCGACGACGATCTCCCGCCCCACGACCTGCAGCCGCCGGGTCTCCTCGGTCAACTCGCTCCCGCCCGCCACAACCTGCCGCCCGACCGCGACGAGCGCCCGCGCCACCGCGTCCACGTCCCGGGCGACGGCGTTGACCCCGACGAGCTCGGCGAGCAGCTTGTCGATCCGCTCGCGCACCTCCTCGACCGGGTCCGGCTCCCGGCGAGCCCGCTCGGCAAGCGTCGCCAGGTCGTCGAGCGCCCCGGCGATCCGGATCGGCACGCGGACCGGAGCGAGGAGGATCGCGGCGACGTCCACGGACCGTGCGTACCCGCGCGCGGAAGCGACGGGGTGCAGCATGGCGCCGCGCCGCCCGGGCTACGCCGCCCCGCGGGCCAGCGCCGGCCAGTCGGCGGTCGCCTCGAACCGGGCGAGGACTGCGACGAGCTGGGCGAGCATGCGGGCGAGCGCGAGGTCCTGCGGCTCGGGGGCGGCGGCGGTCGCGAGGGCGGCCAGTTCCGGTGCGGCGCGGGCGGCGCGACCGGCGACCGCGCGCAGTGCGGCGGCGTCGAGCGTCGCGGCTCCCGCCGTGAGGTCGCCGAGCAGCTCGCGCAGCAGCGCGTGCGCGGTGCGGGCCTCCGCCGCCGGGAGGACGCCGCTCGCGGCGACGACCGTGGCGAACGCCTCCGCGTCGCCGGCCGCGAGGGCGCCGAGCGCGTCGAGCGCCTGCGCCGCGCGGGCGCGGTCGACCGGCCGGGCGACGCCCATCCCGAGCAGCCCGAGCGTCCCGTCGGGGCGGACGAGGACGTGGCCGGGCCGCGCGTCGACGGGGGCGAGGCCGGCGTCGAGCGTCGCGGCGCGGAACGCCGCGACCAGCGCCCGCGCCGCCGCGGCCGGGTCGGGCGGGCGGGCGCCGCCGGCGAGCGCCGCGCCGTCGAGCAGGTCGCTGACCAGCACGCCCGCCGCGCAGAGGTCGAGGTGCGGGCGCGGCACCGCGACGCCCGGAACGTCGCGCAGCGCCCGCGCGACCCGCCGCTGCTGCGACGCCTCGTGCTCGAAGTCGAGCTCGTCGAGCGCCTGCTCGCGCGCGTCGCGCAGCACCGCGCCCGCGTCGAGCCGGGGGAACGCCGCGCGCAGCGGCCCGGCGAGCGTGTCGAGCAGCGCGAGGTCGTTGCGGACCGCGCGCTCGACGCCCGGCCGGCGGACCTTCACCGCGACCGGGTCACCGTTCAGCGCGCCGCGGTGGACCTGCGCGGCCGGCCGCACGGCGAGCGGCTCGGCGTCGAGGTCGTCGAGCACCCTGCCTGGAGGCCTGCCCCATGCCTCCCGCAGCGCCCGCTCCACGTCCCGCCGCGACATCGGCCCCCCGACCGCCTCCCGCGCCACGGCGACCTCCCGCTCGAAGGCGGCACGGGCGTCGGCCGGGAGCGCCGCCGGGTCGATCACCGCCCCGGCGCGCGCGATCGCGATCCGCGCGGACGGCGCCCGCCGCACCAGCCCGGCCGCGACGTCGGCGAGCGCGCGCAGAGCGGGCGGGAGGTCGAGCCGCGACGGCATGCGGCCCAACCTGCCCGCCGCGCCGCGGCACTACGCGCCCCGACGAGGGGCTCGTGCGGCGGCCCCCTCACCGCCCGGCGCCGAGGGCGCCGCGGCGCTACGCGTCCCGACGAGGGGCCCGTGCGGCGGCCCGCCACCGCCCGGCGTCGGGGGCGCCGCGGCCCGCCGCGCCCCGCGACGACAGCGCGCCCCTACGCCCAGCGCACCACGAGCGGCCCCGCGGCGGCCGGCCGCGGCCGTGCCGTCAGGCGGGCGGCGAACCGGTCCGCGAAGGCGGCGATGCGGCCGGGCCGGCGCTCGCGCCGCGGACGGTGCTCGCGCGCCCGCACCGGCGCCGCCGGGACCGGCTCCGCCGGCACCGTGCGCGCCTCCACCGCGAGGACCTCCGCCACGAGCGGCAGGCCCGCGGCCTGCGCCGCGGCGCGGGCCGCCGGGGCGGGGCCCGCCCAGTCGAGGGTCGCCTCGACGCTGCCGCCGAGGGCGTCGGCGCGCACGTCGATCGAGCGCAGCCCGGACCCGAGCGCGGGGGGCTCCGGATCGCTCACGTGCGCGAGGTAGTCGCCGGCGGTCAGGCCGTCGAGCTGGAGGGTGAGGATCTGGCGGGACATGGGCTCAGCATCCTCCGGCCGGGCCACCCCTCGCGTGGGGGAACCCCCTAAACCGACGCCTCGCCCAGCCCGCTCGCGGCCAGGGCGTCCTCGGCGCTCTCGTGCAGCTCGAGCCGCACGATCCTCCCGTCCCGCACCACCAGCATCAGCCCGTACGGCACGACGACGTCCGGCGCGCGCGCCGGCGCCTCGGCCAGCCGCCCGCGCAGCTCGCAGTCCGCCACGACGACGTCGCCCTCGGCGGCCACGACGCGCAGCGTCTCGTGCAGCTCCGACGCGCTGTGGAAGATGCTCAGGTAGTACGGCCGCAGCTCGGCGTGCCCGCGGAACGTCCCCATGCTGACCCTCGGCCGGCAGTCGACCGCGACCGCGTCCTCCGCGTAGTACTCCATCATCGCGTCGACGTCCATCCGGCTGAAGGCCTCGGAGTTCGCCTTCACGACCGCGATCGCGTCGGACTGCTCCATGAGTCGCGAGCGTACCTCGCGCTCCGGCGGCTGCTCACCCGCGCCGAAGCGTCCGGAACGTGACCGAGTAGCGCAGCGCCTTCGCCGCGGGGATCGAGTGCTGCCACGACCACCGCGCCTTGCCGCTCAGCACGTACGCCGACCGCGGCGCCAGCTCGATCGCCGCCGTCTCGCGCACGCCGCCGACCGTCCGCTGGAACCGCATCCGGCACGCCGAGAGCAGCGACACGCCGGCGATGCGCGACCCGAACATCGGGGCGTCGCGGTGCCAGCCGATCCCCGCGCCCTCCGGGTACCGCGAGACGAGGACCTGCACCAGGTCCGCCGGGTCGCGCTCGACGAGCTGCGCGCACCGCTCGCGCAGGGGCTCCAGCGCCTCGGGGAGCGGGTCGGCGGGGACCAGCTCGCCGGACTCGTAGTCGTAGTCGAGCCCGAAGTGGCGGACGGTCCGCCGCGCCGTCTGGCCCCGCATCGTCACCGCCCGGAAGTCGAGCGCCTCGATCGCGTCGAGGAGCCGCCGCTCCTCCTCCGGAGCGACCAGCTCCTCGACGTACGTCAGGCCCTCGGGCAGCGGCACACGGCGGGGCTACCCGTGGACGTCGATCGTCCGCGCCCGGCTGAAGCCGTTGACGTGGTCCTCGTCGCCCGGCGCCTTGACGCGGTAGACGCCGTCGCGGCGGATCCGGACGCGGCGGCTGTAGCGCGAGCGCTGGTCGCCGGCGTCGCGCAGCGTCGCCCGGGCGACGGTGGCCCAGCGGCCGGTCGACCCGCGGCGCTGGATGAGCACCACCCGGCCGTCGTGCGCCGGCGTCACCGAGCCGGAGAACCGCACGCGCGCGCCCCGGCGCGGCGTCGAGTCGGACAGGACGAGCCCGACGCGCATCCGCACCACGACGAGCCGCGCCCCGCTGGTCACCGGCGGCGAGGCCTGCGCCACCGCGCGGTACTGGGTGTTCTGCGGCGGGTTGACGGTGAAGCCGAAGTCGCCGCTGGGCGACGTGGTCGTGACCATGCCGGTGTTGCGGTACGAGTCGCCGTACGGCCGCGTGTCGTCGGCCTCGAGCACGACGCGCACGCCGCGGTCGCGGGACGTGCCGCTCAGCCGGCCGGTCAGCGTCGACGCGCTGCCGAAGACGATCGTGGTGGGCCGCGCGTCGAGCGTCAGCGACGGCCGGTCGCGCGGGGGCCGGTTCTGCCCCGGGGCGACGGCCGGGGCCGCGGCGAGCGCCGCCAGGGTCACGGCGGCCGCGATCCGCGGGGCGATGCCTGAAGTTCTCATGTCTGGTTAAACGCCGTCGAGTGGGTTTGGTTGGCGGGAGGGGTCCTACCCTCTGCGGGGGATGAACGACCCCCGCTCGCCGACCGAGCGGCTGCTCGACCGCAACCGCGACGCCGAGGACTCCGGCCGCCCGCTGTCGCGCCACGCTCGCCAGTACCAGCGGACGCTGGAGGGCTACCTCAAGGCCGGCCACCGCCCGCGGTGGATGGAGCGGCTGGGGGAGATCGACCACGGCGTCGCGCGCGAGCGGCGCCGGGTCGCGCGCGCGTACGCGGCGCTGCGCGCGGAGTGCGGCGACGACCGCCGCGAGTTCGCCCGCCGCTGGCGCGCCGCGGCGCACGCCTGGTCGTTCGACGACGTCAACGAGCTGATCCGCCAGCACAACGACTGGTTCCCGATCGAGCGCCAGCTCCCGGTGGACCCGCGCACGCGCGACTACGTCCTCATCCACGGGCGGTCCTACCGGCGCGAGCCGCTGGACGCCGCGTGGGTCCTCGCGCACTTCCCGGCCGAGGGCTAGATGGAGCGCCCCGGCACCGTCCTGGCCGGCCGCTACCGCGTGGTGCGGCACGCCGGCTCGGGCGGCACGGCGACGGTGTACCTCGCGCACGACGAGGTGCTCGACCGCGACGTGGCGGTCAAGGCGGTGCACGCCGAGCCGCAGTCCGAGCACGGCCGGCGGATCATGCGCGAGGCGCGGCTCGGCGCGGGGCTGCGGCACCCGCACCTCGTGACGGTCTACGACGTGGTGCCGCAGGAGGGCGCGATCCTGCTCGTCACCGAGTACGTCGCGGGGCAGACGCTCGCCGACGCGCTGCGCCGCGGGCCGCTCGACCCGCCGCGGGCGCTGGCGGTGCTGCGCGCCGTCGCGAGCGCGCTCGACCACGCGCACGAGCGCGGGATCGTGCACCGCGACGTCAAGCCCGCGAACGTGCTGCTGGGGGAGAGCGGGGCGGTGAAGCTGGCCGACCTCGGGATCGCGACCGCCGAGGACGTGACGCGGATCACCCGGACCGGCGGCGCGCTGGGCACCGTCGCGTACATGGCGCCCGAGCAGTTCGAGCCCGGCCCCGCGACGCCGGCCGCCGACGTGTACGCCCTCGCCGCCGTGGCGTTCGAGGCGCTGGCGGGCCGCCGCCCGTACCCGGGAGCGACGGCGTTCGAGGTCTTCGAGCGGCTGCGCGCGGGAGCGACGCCGCCGGACGTCAGCGAGCTGCGCCCCGAGCTGCCGGCCGCGGTCGGCGCGGTGCTGCGCCGCGGCCTGGCGAGCGACCCGGCGGAGCGGCCCGCGGCGGGGGAGCTGGTCGCCGAGCTGGAGGCGGCGCTCGAGCCCGAGGGCGAGGACATGCCGGCGGAGGCCACGCGCCCGATGGCGCCGGCCGCGCCGCCGAGCCACTCGCCCGCCCTGCCGCCGCGCCGCCGCCCGCGCCGCTCGCTCGTCCCGCTCGCGCTCCTCGCCGCGGCGGGCGCGGCCGTCGCGGTCGTCGTCGCGTCCTCCCGCGGCGGCGACGACGACGCCGGCCGGCGCGCGGAGCTGCCCCGCTCGGCCGCGACCGCCACGCAGCCCAAGGCCACCGCCGCCACCCGGCCCGCGCCCCGCCCGCGCGCGCCCACGACGCCCGTCGCGACCGTCCGCGCCTTCTACGAGCGCGCGGCGGAGGGCGACCTCGCCGGCGCGTGGCGGCTCGCCGGCCCGCGGATGCGCGCGGCCTTCGGCAACAGCCTGGAGGTGTTCAGCGCGGACCTCGGCTCGCTGCGCTCGATCACCTTCCGGCGGCTCGCGCAGACCGGCACGGCCGGCGACACGTCCACCGTCGCGCTCGAGACCGTCGCGGAGCACACCGACCGCACCGAGCGCTGCACCGGCACCGTGCAGACGGTCCGCGGCGCGAGCGGGCGCTGGCTCGTCGAGCCGCACGCGATCCGCTGCGCCCCGGTGTGACCAGCCGCCCCGGCCACGCGCGCGGAAGCGGCCCCAGCGCTGCACGCCGATTAAGTCGTAACGGAACCTGCCGATCAACGCGGCATGGAGCCCCTCCGCCGCCCGCCCCGGTCACAGCTGCGCATCGGCTTCGCCGCGCGCATGCTGATCGTCCTGGGGGTGACGCTCGCGCTGGCGGGCGCCGCCGGCGGCTGGGCGATGGGCACGCCGCTGCGCCGCGACCTCGAGCAGCGCGGCGTCGAGGCGCTGCGCTCCGACGCGGTGAGCCTCGCCAGGGTGCCGACGCTCATCTCCGGCGACGAGGAGGACATCCTCACCGAGGCCTCCGAGGTCATGGACGTCATCGACGGCCGGCCCGGGGTGGAGCGGGCGGAGCTGATCGACCGCGGTGGGAACGTCGCGGCGGCCGGCAGGCACGGACGCACCGGCAGCCGCGTGCGCGACGGCGAGGCCCTGCGGGCGATCGTGAGCGGCGGTCCCATCGTCGTCCGCCTGCCCGACGGCGACTTCAAGTACGCGATCCGGGTCACGCTGGGCTCCCGGTACTACGCGCTCGTGCTCCGCGAGGACGGGACGGCGTTCGAGCGCCAGCTCGCGGCGCTGCGGATCGACCTGCTCATCGTGCTGGGGATCGCGCTCGGCGGCGCCTTCGTGCTGTTCTGGCTGTTCGGCGGCCGGTCGCTGATCGCCGCCCACCGCGACGCCCTGCGCCACGCCACGCGCGACAGCCTGACGCACCTCGGCAACCACCGCGCCTTCCACAGCGAGCTGGCGCGTGCCGCGTCCATGACGAGCCGCCACGCCGCACCGGTCGCGCTCCTGCTCCTCGATCTCGACGACTTCAAGTTCGTCAACGACCGGCACGGCCACGGCCGCGGCGACGACCTGCTGCGCTCGGTGGCGCGCCATGTCGAGGGACAGCTGCGCTTCGAGGACCGGGCGTTCCGCGTCGGCGGCGACGAGTTCGCCGTGATCCTGCCGCACACCGAGGAGTCGCAGGCCGAGGTCGTCGCGCAGCGGCTGCTGGCGGCGCTGCGCAAGGACGGGATCAACGCGAGCGCCGGCGTGAGCGCGCTCCACGGCGCCGCCGCCGACGTGGTCGTCCTGCGGGAGGAGGCCGACGCCGCGCTCTACGAGGCCAAGCGCCTCGGCCGTGCGCGCCACGTCGCCTTCTCGTCGATCCGCACCGTGACGGCCGTCGTCACGGCCGAGAAGCGCGCCGCGCTCGCCCAGCTCCTCGCGCGCCCCGCGATCGACGTCGCCTTCCAGCCGATCTGGGACCTCCGCACGACGAGGCCGCTCGGCGTCGAGGCGCTCGCCCGGCCCGCTGCGGAGCTGGGCCTCGGCGGGCCGGCCGCCGCGTTCGACGTCGCCCAGCACACCGGCGACCTGTTCGAGCTGGACCGGCTGTGCGTTCGCAGCGCGATCGCCGCGGCCGGCGACCTGCCCGACGACGTGCTGCTGTTCCTGAACGTCGCACCGCAGAGCATCGACGTCGGCTCCGAGATGATCGACGTGCTGCTCGAGGCGCTGGGCACCGCCGGCATGCGGCCCGAGCAGGTCGTCATCGAGGTCACCGAGCGCCTCGGCGCGCGCGCCTCGTCGGTCGTGCGCGGGGTCGCGGCGCTGCGCGAGCACGGCTTCCGGCTGGCGCTCGACGACGTCGGCGCCGGGAACTCCGGCCTGCAGACGCTCCGCGAGCTGACCCTCGACTTCGTCAAGATCGACCGCGCCATCTGCGCCGCCGCCCTCACCGACGACGCGGCGCGCGCCGTGCTGCAGGCGATCAACGCGTACGCGGCGGAGACAGGCGCCTTCGTCATCGCGGAGGGCATCGAGAACGAGGGGATGCTGAGCACGCTCCGCACCCTGCACGCCGAGCCGAAGGCGACGATCCAGGGCGGGCAGGGCTTCGGCCTCGGGCGCCCGGTGGCGACGCTGGCCGCCGCGCTCGGCGCGCCCGCGGCCGTCGCGTCGAGCTGAGGCAGGGCTCGATCCGCCGCGCTGCGGTGCGATCCCGGCGATCTGGGTACCCGCACCAGTGTGAGCGGCCTTTCGCTGCGCACGCGCGCACATCCGCTGCAGGAGCTGGCCGAGCGGCTGCCCGCGGTCCTCTTCGTGGCCGAGGGCGGCCGGCCGACGTACGTGAGCCCCGCCGCGACCGCGCTCCTCGGCCATCCGCCGGAGCACTACCTCGGCGACGCGGCGGCCTGGGCGCGCGACGCCGCGAAGCTGCGCGAGGTGTCGACGACCGTCGAGGAGGACGGCGTCCGGCGCACGTACGGCGCGCTCGTCGCGGCCGACCCGGCGCACGACCCGCTCACTGACCTCCCGGCGCGCGCCCTGCTGCTCGAGCACGTCCGGGCCGCGGTCGCGCGCGCCCGCCAGAGCGACCGCACCGTCGCCGTGCTCCACGCCGGCCTCGACCGGCTGGAGCTGGTGGCGGCGGGGCTCGGGCGCGGCGCCTACGAGACGGTCGTGCGGGAGGTCGCCTGGCGCGTGCGCGACGCCCTGCCCGAGACCGCGATCGTCGCCAGCCTGGACGACGGCGAGCTGGCGGTGCTCCTCGCGGACGTCGAGGGCGATCCCGCGTCGCTGGTCGAGACGGCGGCCGGCCAGCTGATCGTCGCCGCCGGCCGCCCGCTGACCGTCGACGGGGAGCAGTTCGAGCTGGTCGCGCGCGTCGGCGCGAGCGTCCTGCGGGGCGACGCGGCCGACGAGGAGTCGCTGGTGCGCCACGCCGACGCCGCGATGCGCGCGGCCCGCCGCGGCGAGGGCAACCGCGTGCTGTTCTACGACGGCGGCACCGCCGACGCCCTGGAGCGCCTGCTCATCACCGGCCGCCTGCGCCGCGCGGTCGAGCGCGACGAGCTGCTGCTGCACTTCCAGCCGATCTTCAGCCTGCCCGCCGGCGACGTGATGGCGGTCGAGGCGCTGCTGCGCTGGCACGACCCCGACCGCGGGATCGTGCCGCCGCTCGACTTCATCGGGGTCGCCGAGTACACGGGGATGATCGAGCCGATCGGCCACTGGGTCATCGAGCGCTGCTGCGCGCAGGTGGCGGCGTGGCGCGCGGGCGGGCTCGAGGTGCCGGTGAGCTTCAACGTCTCGCCGCGCCAGTTCCGCGACCCGGCGTTCTGCGACGTGGTCGAGCGGGAGGTCGAGCGCCACCGCGTGCCGCCGTCGGCGCTGATCGTCGAGGTCACCGAGTCGGTCGCGATGCGCGACCCGGCGTGCGTCGAGCCGGTCCTCGAGCGCCTGCGCGGCATGGGCGTGCGGGTGGCGATCGACGACTTCGGCGCCGGCTACTCGTCGCTGGCCCGGCTGCGCGAGCTGGAGGTCGACCTGCTGAAGATCGACCGCACGTTCATGGCCGAGGCGGCGAGCGACACGCGCGCCGGGCGGCTCGTCGGCGCGGCGCTGGACCTCGCCTCGGCTCTCGGCCTGGCCGCGGTCGCGGAGGGCGTCGAGACCGAGCAGCAGCGGCGCTTCCTCGTCGACCGCGGGTGCGCGCTGGCGCAGGGCTTCCACCTCGCGCGCCCGCTGCCCGCCGCCGAGGCGACGGCGCTGCTCTCCGGCGCGCCGGCGCGCGGCTGAGCCGCGTCAGGCGCCGACGTACGCCGCGAGGTGCTCGCCGGTGAGCGTGGAGCGCGCCGCGACGAGGTCGGCGGGCGTCCCCTCGAAGACGACCCGGCCGCCGTCGTGGCCGGCGCCGGGGCCGAGGTCGACGATCCAGTCGGCGTGCGCCATCACCGCGAGGTGGTGTTCGACGACGACGACCGACGTGCCGGAGTCGACGAGCCGGTCGAGCAGGCCGAGCAGCTGCTCGACGTCGGCGAGGTGCAGGCCCGCGGTCGGCTCGTCGAGGACGTAGACGGCGCCCTTGTCGCCCATGCGCGTCGCGAGCTTGAGCCGCTGGCGCTCGCCGCCCGACAGCGTGGTGAGCGGCTGGCCGAGCGTCAGGTAGCCGAGCCCGACGTCGGCGAGCCGGTCGAGGACGGCGCGGGCGGCCGGCGTGCGCGCCTCGCCCTCGCCGAAGAACTCCCGCGCCTCGGCCACCGGCATCGCGAGCACCTCGCTGATGTCGCGGCCGCCGAGGCGATGCTCCAGCACCGACGCCTGGAACCGCCTGCCCTCGCACTCCTCGCAGGTGACGGCGACCCCCGCCATCATCGCCAGGTCGGTGTAGACGACGCCGGCGCCGTTGCAGGTCGGGCAGGCGCCCTCGGAGTTCGCGCTGAACAGCGCCGGCTTGACGCCGTTGGCCTTCGCGAACGCCTTGCGGACCGGGTCGAGCAGCCCCGTGTACGTCGCGGGGTTGCTCCGTCGCGAGCCGCGGATCGGCGCCTGGTCGATCGACACGACGCCCGCGCCCGCCGGGATCGACCCGTGCACGAGCGAGCTCTTGCCCGAGCCGGCGACGCCGGTGACGACGACGAGCACCCCGAGCGGGAGGTCGACGTCGACGTCGCGCAGGTTGTTCGCGGTCGCGCCGCGGATCTCGAGCGTGCCGGTGGGCGTGCGCACGGTCTGCTTGAGGGCGGCGCGGTCGTCGAGATGGCGGCCGGTGACCGTGTCGCTGCCCCGCAGCCCCTCGACGGTGCCCTCGAAGCAGACGCTGCCGCCCGCCGCGCCGGCGCCGGGGCCGAGGTCGACGACGTGGTCGGCGATCGCGATCGTCTCGGGCTCGTGCTCGATGACGAGCACCGTGTTGCCCTTGTCGCGCAGCTGCAGCAGCAGGCCGTTCATCCGCCGGACGTCGTGGGGGTGAAGCCCCGTGGTCGGCTCGTCGAACACATACGTGACGTCGGTGAGCGGGGACCCGAGCTGGCGGACCATCTTGATCCGCTGCGCCTCGCCGCCCGACAGCGTGCCCGACGGCCGGCCGAGCGAGAGGTAGCCGAGCCCGATCTCGACGAACGAGTCGAGCGTGTGCTGCAGCGCGTCAAGCAGCGGGGCCACCGACGGCTCGTCCAGGCCCCGCAGCCACTCGGCCAGGTCGGTGACCTGCATCGCGGACGCGTCGGCGATGCTGACCCCCTCGATCCTCGACGACCGGGCCGCCTCGCTGAGCCGGGTGCCGTCGCACTCGGGGCAGGTCGCGAACGTCACCGCCCGCTCGACGAACGCACGGACGTGCGGCTGCAGCGCGTCAGGGTCCTTGGTCAGGAACCGCTTCTGGACCTGCGGGATCAGCCCCTCGTACGTCAGGTTGACGCCGTCGACCTTGATCCTCGTCGGCTCCTTGTGCAGCAGGGCGTCGCGCTCCCTGCGGGAGTAGTCGCGGATCGGCTTGTCCGGGTCGAAGAAGCCGCAGCCCCTGAAGATGCGGCCGTACCAGCCGTCCATGCTGTAGCCGGGGATCGTCAGCGCGCCCTCGTTGAGCGACTTGCTCTCGTCGTACAGCTCCGCGAGGTCGATGTCGCTCACGCTGCCCAGGCCCTCGCAGCGCGGGCACATGCCGCCGATGCGGGTGTAGCTCGCCTTCACGGTCCTGCGGTTGCCGCGCTCGACGGTGATGCCTCCGCTCGCCCGCACGGACGGGACGTTGAAGGCGAACGCCCCCGGCGGCCCGACGTGCGGGCGCCCGAGCCGGCTGAACAGGATGCGCAGCAGCGCGTAGGCGTCGGTGGCCGTGCCGACCGTCGACCGCACGTCGGCCGTCATCCGCTCCTGGTCGACGAGGATCGCGGTCGTCAGCCCTTCGAGCACGTCGACGTCGGGCCGGGCGAGCGCCGGCATGAAGCCCTGGACGAAGGCGCTGTACGTCTCGTTGACGAGCCGCCGCGACTCCGCCGCGATCGTGCCGAACACCAGCGAGCTCTTGCCCGACCCCGACACGCCGGTGAACACCGTCAGCCGGCGCTTCGGGACGTCGATGCTGACGTCCCTCAGGTTGTTCTCGCGCGCACCCCGCACGCGAATCAGCTCGTGGCTGTCGGCGGGGTGGGAGCCGGCGCCCTGCGCTACCGCGGTCACACGCCTCAACCTAGACGCTCGCCGGGGAACCGCGCGCGCCCGACCGCGAGCACGATCCGGCCCTCGAAGTCCACGCGGACCCGGAGCACGTCGCGGCGGTTGTCGATGCGGACCCAGCCGACCTGGGCGGCGTCCTCGGGGCTCGGCGCGTGGACGTTGGGCGGCTCGATCTCGGCGCCGATCCACGTCCCGACCTGGTCCGGGCCGGCGGGGACGAGCCGCACCTCGGCGTCGATCCCGGCGGCGCGCAGCTCGCTGGCCATGTCCTCCCGCGGCGCCTGGGGGTCGACGAGCCTGACCTCGATCCACTGCGCGTGGCGCTCGATCGCCAGCGCGGTGCCGCCCTCCGGGTCGCCTGCGGTGAGGACGGCGGCCAGCGCGATCCCCGCGGCCGCGGCGGCGACGGCCGCGAACGCGCGGCGGCGCAGTGTGCGCGACCGCCGGCGCCGCGCCGCGATCCCGGCGAGCAGGTTGGCGCGGACCTCGTCGAGGGCGTCGCGGGTCATGGCGTCTCCAGGGCCTCGTGGAGCTGGGACAGTCCGCGCGCCACGCGCATGCGCGCCGCGATCTCAGAGCAGCCGAGCCGCTCGGCCACCTCGGCGAAGGGCAGCTCCAGCACGACGCGCAGGCGCACCGCGTCCGCGACCCGCGGGCTGAGCGACGCGGCCGCGGCCTCGACCTGGGCGCGCAGCTCCGCGGTCGAGCACAGCTCCTCGAGCCGCTCGTAGGCGTCGTCGTCGAGCTCCGTGCGGTCGACCCCGAGCCGCCGCAGCGCGCGCTGCTCGACGCGCCCGCGCTCCAGCGACCGGGCCAGCTTGCGGCGGCCGATCGTCAGCAGCCACGCCAGCGTCGGCGCGCCCGTGTCGCGGTAGCGCGAGCGCGCCGCGAACGCCTCGGCGAACGTCTCGGCGGTCAGGTCGAGCGCCGTCTGCGCGCACGCCGTCCGCCGGTGGAAGAACGCCAGCACCGCCGCCGCGTGGCGGTCGTACAGCTCGCCGAACGCCTCCGGGTCGCGTCCCGAAGCGCGAAGCAGCTCGGCGTCCGTTCGCCGCGGCCCCGTGCGAAGCATCGCCTCGTATATGCGGAAGCGGCGCCGGGACGTCACATCGCGGGCGGCCGTGGCCTCACGCCCCGCGCCAGTGCACGATCTCCAGCGCGAGCGCCACCTGCAGGCCGCGGCCGTCGAGCGGCGCCGGGAGCAGCTCCTCGATCCGGGCGAGCCGTGACAGCACGGTGTTGCGGTGCGTGAACAGGACGCGGGCGGCGCGGGTCGCGCTCGAGCCCTCGCGCAGGTAGACCCGTGCCGTCTCGCGCAGCTCGGACGGGGCGGTCAGCAGGTCGCCGAGCGTGCGGCGGACGAACTCGTCGGCGCGCTCCTCGTCCTGCGTCGCCAGCGCGACCGCCTGGACCTCCTCGTAGCTGGCCAGGCGCAGCGCGGCCGTGCGGACCATCAGCCGCTGGGTCGCCAGCGCGTCGAGGTGGCTGCGGCGGAAGCCGGCCACGCCGGCGGCGAGCGGGCCGAGCGCGACGCGCACGCCGTCGAGCGGCTGCAGCGCGACGGGCCCGGGGACCCACACCCACAGCGACGACGCGCTCGCCGTGACGATCAGCGGCCGTGCGCCCGCGGCGCGGCCGATCGCCTCCGCCGCCTGCTCCAGCCCGCCCGGATCGGCGTCCGGCTCGTCGCTCCACACGATCGCCGCGGTATGCGCCCGCTCGAGGTCGTAGCCGAGCCGGGTCGACGCCCGCCGGACCGCGATCGGCGCCCCCTCCAGCAGCAGCGACACGAGCTCCAGCCGCTGCGCGTGCGTCCCGCGCGTCAGCGCCTCGCGCTCGAGCTCGATCTGCTCCGTGACCTCCGCGATGACCGCGTCCACGTAGCTGAAGATCGAGCGCGCGCTGACGTCGAGGAACTCGCGCAGCTCGCCGGGATCGCTCGTCATCTGGAAGCCCAGCTCCATCCAGCGGCGCCAGCCGGCGTTCTGGCCGACGCGGTAGAAGTCGAGCGCCGTGGCGTCGAGCCCGCGGCGGACGAAGTCGCGCGCCGTGGAGAGCTGCTCGGGGGCGAGCAGCGGCCTCACCGGCGCGCCCGGGTCGCGCACGTTCTCAGCGGCCCAGTGCGTCAGGTTCGCGCGGTTGCCGCGCCGGACCGCGGCGGCCAGCACCGGGTCCGCGGCGATCGGGGAGTCGGGGTCCGCCAGGACGGCGGCGTCGACCGCCTCGAAGACCGCCTCCGGCGCGGCGAGCAGCGCGGACGCGCCGGTGCGGATCAGCTCCGCGACGCGCGGTGACGGTCGCTCCCACGACATGGGAGCCGCAGCCTAGGCGAAACGCACATCCGAGACGCCGCACATTGAGCGAACCGCCGCCGCACACCGCCGCGCCGGCGGGCATCCTCCAGATACATGCGCAGCGACCACGTCGACGTCCTCATCATCGGCGCGGGCATCTCCGGCATCGGGGCGGCCTACCACCTGCAGGCCAGGCAGCCGGAGAAGACCTACGTGATCCTCGAGGCGCGCGACGCGATCGGCGGCACGTGGGACCTCTTCCGCTACCCGGGCATCCGCTCGGACTCGGACCTGCACACCTTCGCCTACGCCTTCAAGCCGTGGACGGCGGAGGAGGCGCTCGCCGACGGCCCCTCGATCAAGGCCTACGTCGAGGAGACGGCGCGCGAGAACGGCATCGACCGCCACATCCGCTTCGGCCACCGCGCGCTGCGCGCGGAGTTCGACAGCGACCGCGCGCTCTGGACGGTCCAGGTCGAGCACGCGGGGGAGACGTTCGCGATGACCGCGCGGTGGCTGTTCTGCGCGGCCGGCTACTACCGCTACGACGAGGGCTTCACGCCGCGGTTCGAGGGGATCGAGCGCTTCCAGGGCGACGTCGTGCATCCCCAGCACTGGCCGGAGGACCTCGACTACCGCGGCCGCCGCGTCGTCGTCATCGGCTCGGGCGCGACCGCGGTGACGCTCGTCCCCGCCATGGCCGAGGACGCCGAGCACGTGACGATGCTGCAGCGCTCGCCGTCGTACGTCCTGCCGCTGCCGTCGCGCGACGGCCTGGCGAACGTGCTGCGGCGCTGGCTGGGGGAGGAGCGCGCGTACGCGATCACGCGCCGCAAGAACATCTACCGCCAGCGCGCGGTCTACGGGCTCTCGCGCCGGTTCCCGAGGGCGATGCGCGCGGCGATCCGCGCCGTCAACAAGTGGCACCTGCCGCCGAGCTGTCCCGTGGACGTGCACTTCCGGCCGCGGTACGACCCGTGGGACCAGCGCCTGTGCGCCGCGGCGGACGGCGACCTGTTCGCGGCGATCAAGTCGGGCAGGGCCTCGGTGGCGACCGACCACGTCGAGAGCTTCACCGAGCGCGGCATCCGCTTGGCGTCCGGCCGCGAGCTCGAGGCCGACGTCGTCGTGACCGCGACCGGGCTCAACCTGCTCGCGTTCGGCGGCCTGGAGTTCACCGTCGACGGCGAGCCCGTCCACCTGCCGGACACCGTCGCGTACAAGGGCTTCATGCTCAGCGGCGTGCCGAACTTCGTGTACGCGATCGGCTACACGAACGCGTCGTGGACGCTGAAGGTCGACCTCGTCTGCGAGTACTTCTGCCGCCTGCTCGCCCAGGGCCATGACGCCTTCGTCCCCGAGGTCACCGACCCGGACATGAAGCTCCGCCCGCTCATCGACTTCCAGGCCGGCTACGTCCTGCGCGCGCTCGACCGCTTCCCGAAGCAGGGCGAGGTCGAGCCGTGGTACCTCGCGCAGGACTACTTCAAGGACGCGAAGGCGCTGCGCGAGGGCGACGTGGAGGACGGCACGATGCGGTTCTTCGACGCCCGCGAGCGGGCGCCGGAGCTCGCGGCGGCCGCCTGAGCGCCGCGATCACCCGCCGCCGACGGCCTCCTCGACGAACCCGGTGCCCTCGCACGCCGGGCACGGCTCGCCGTCCGCGCGGCCGGACCCGCCGCAGCGAGGGCACAGGTTCTCGCCGGCCGAGGGCTCCCCGGGCGGCGCCTCGTCGCCGGGGCGCATCTCGTCGCGCCCCATGTCGTCTGTCTCGGGCATGAATCGGGCCTACCCGCCCGCCGCTACGGCAACAGCACGCTCAGCGCCGGGACCCGCTCGGCGACCGCCACCGCCGCGAGCGGGAGGAACGCCGCCGCGCGCAGCGCCGCGGAGCGCCGGCGCAGCAGCGCGCCCGCCGCCCCGAACACGACGCCCGCGGCGACGCCGAGCGCGAACCAGCGCTCGACCGGGCCGGCGACCGACGCGAGCGGGCGCCCCGGCTCCGTCGCCAGGACGTGCGCGTAGTAGCCCGCGTTCGCGGCGGTGAGCGCGACCGCGCCCCCGGCGGCCCCGCGCCCGAGCGCCCCGGCGACGAACGCGGTGGCCAGCCACGTCAGGTTCGTGCTGACGCCGGCGTCGAAGCCGGCGACCTCCTCGACCCGGCTGGCGACGCCGAGCACGACCCCGGCCACGAGCGCGATCCGCACGCGGCCGACCGTACGGCGCCCGCGTCAGGGCGAGGTCAGCGAACCGACCGGATCGTGAGCGTGGCGCGGCGGTGGCCGCGGCGGGTCGCGAGGAGGCGGTAGCGGCGGACGTACTCGAAGCCGCGGCGCTTGTAGAGGACGGCGCGGCCGCGGGCGTTGGTGCGGGCGCGGACGCCGGCGAGCCAGACGTTCGCGCCGCGCACCGGCCGGCCGGTGTCGCGGCGGGTGACCCGCACGCGCACGCGGACCGGGCGGCGGACGTGGGCGCGGCGCGGGCGGGCCGTGACGCGCAGGCGGGGCTTCCCGGCGGCGGCGCCGCCCGCGGGAGCGCGCCCGCCGGCGCCGCCCGCCGCCGTCCCCAGCAAACCCACCTGGAGCTTGCCCATCCGCATCCGCTGCGGGTGGTCGCCGACCGGGATGCGCGCGACCTCGCGCCCGGTCTCGTAGGAGATCGCCGACACGGCGTCGTCGCCGGAGAACGACACGAAGCACAGCTTCCCGTCGCCGCTGTTGGTCGCCCAGTACGGCTTGACCCCGTGCGCGGCGATCGTGTGCTCGAACGTGTCGCGGCGGACGATCGCGGCGTAGTCCGACATCGTCCCCGCGACGCACAGCTTCGCGCCGGTCGGGTCCATCGCCAGCCCGTGGTGCGCCGAGTCGAGCAGGTACTCCTCGCGCCGCTTGCCCGCCGCCTCCTCGCTCACCGGCAGCTCCGCGAGCCGGAGGACCCGGTCGGCCACGAGGTCGTACTCGACGAACCCGTGGAAGAACGAGACCTGGAAGTACACGAGCCTCTCGTCCGGCGACAGCGCCATCGGCCGGACCGCCGCGCTCATGTTGGGGTGGCCGGCCTCCTCGAGCTTCTGGCCCATGTCGATCCGCTTCAGCACCCGGTTCGTGCGCGCGTCGACGACCTGGAACCACCGGTCGCCCTTCGTCGAGTCGAGCGCCGGGTCGTCGGCCGGCGTGTACACCGAGCCGATCGAGGCGTGGTAGATCGTGCTGCCGTCGGCTGAGTAGTTGTTCTCGTGCGGCTGGTCGCCGGACTCGAACGCGCCGACGATCTCGCCCTTGGCGACGTCGATGACGTGGACCTTGCGCGCGGTCGACGCCGACACGAGGACGTGGCGGCCGTCGGGCGAGATCGCCATGTGGTCCGCCCGGTAGCCCTCGACCTTGACGCGCCAGACGATCTTCTCGGTCCGCAGGTCGAACCCGACGACGTCGGCGAAGCTCGGCCGCGAGACGTACAGCTGGCGCCCGTCGTGCGAGCTGAACATGTCGTCGACGAACTGGTCGTGGCCCTCGCCGACCAGCTCGCGGATCCCGAGGAAGTAGCCCTGCGCCGCCGGGTTCATCCGGATCTCGGCGAGGCGCTCCTCCTTGTCGGGGACGATGTTCAGCCGGTGCAGCCGCTGGAACGTGTGCGGGTCGACGACGTCGGCCGTGCCGTCCCAGTTGTTGCCGACGTAGAGGACGTCGCGGGTGTCGGGGGAGTCCGCTGCCGCCGCGTGCGCGGGCGCCGCGGCGCAGAGCACGGCCAGGGCGAGGAGGGCGACCAGCCGGGGCACGGCCCGCGATCTTAGGACCGCGCCGGGCGCCCCGTCTCAGTCGGCGGCGACCTCGTCGACCGTCGCGACGAGCGTGAACTCGCGGTCCAGGCGTGTCTGGGCGAGCACCCGCCGCAGCTGCGGCCCGGCGCCGACGAGCACGATCGGCGCGCGCGCGGCGGTCGCCCGGCGCAGGACGTTCAGCAGCGCGGCGAGCCCCGCGGAGTCGACGAACGTCACGCCCTGGAGCTCGATCAGCAGCCGCCTGGCGCCGGCGCGCAGGGCGTCGGCCGCCTGGGTGACGAACCGCGGCGCCGCCGCGAGGTCCAGCTCGCCGACGAGCGACAGGACGTCGGCGCCGTCTGTGTGCGCGTGAACAACCACGAGGCCAGTCGACTGCGTGCTCACATGATGCGGAACGCCCCAGCCCGCGGCAGGTTGGCGCGATCGCCGCCGATCAGACGGCGCGGATCTCGCGCCCCCGCACGGCGAGGGCGCGATCGCCGCCGATCAGACGGCGCGGATCTCGCGCCCCCGCACGGCGACCACGTCCCCGCGGCGGATCTGCCGCCCGCGCCGGCTCTCGGCCTCGCCGTTGACCGCGACGCCCTCCTCGGCGAGCAGCGCCTTCGCCTCGGCGCCCGAGTCGACGACGCCCACCGCCTTGAGCAGCTGGCCGAGGCGGATGCTCTCGCCGCGGATCTCGACCGTGTCGCTCATCCGGCGGGGAGGAGCGCCGAGCGCGGCCGCGCGGCGATCCGGCGGGCGGCGGCGAGCCGCTCGAGCACGAGCGCGGTGTCGGCGATCGGGACGCCGGTCACGTAGCGCTCGCGCCCCTCGAAGTCCCGGACGATCGCCTCGACGGCGCGGGCGTAGGCGCTCACGTCGCGCGCCGCGAGCGCCGCCACGGCGTCCGCCGTGCGGCCGAACGGCTCCGGGCCGTCGCGCATCGCCTCGGCGGCCCGCGCGGCGACCTCGTCGTCGCCCTCGACCAGCGCGGCGAGCGCCAGCGCGTAGGCGGCGGTCGGCGTCCCGGCCTCGCCGACCGCCGAGCGGACGAAGCGCGCCGCGGTCGTCGCCTCGCCGGCCAGCACCGCCGCCTTGACCATGCCGACAAGCCGCCCGTAGGCGTCCGGCGGCGCGGCGTCCCACGAGGCGCGGTAGCGGTCCCACGCGGCGCGCAGCGCGTCGCGCGCCGCGGCGTCGTCGCCGGCGAGCAGCGCCCGGTAGGCGTCCGCCTCCAGTTCGAGCGCCTCGCGCTGCAGGCCCCGGTGCGACTCGCCGTCCACGCCTCAGCGGCGGCGCGAGAACGCCGCCGCGTGCGTGTAGAGCTTGACCAGCAGGAACTCGCTCGCGTACGCCTGCCCGCACCAGCCGTCGTAGAGCGCGGCGGCCTGCTCGTGGGTGAGGACCGCGCCGGTGCCGAGGTCCCGGCTGCCGTCGTTCACCACACCGCCCGCGAAGCCGCGGATGCGGTCGAGCAGCGCCGTGCGCGCCGGCTGCGCCGTGCCGTTCCAGTCGGTGCAGGTCAGCTGGCCGAGCGGGATCCGGGACCGGCTGGCGCGGGGCGCCGCGGCCGTCGTGCGCGCCCCCGCCAGCGGGGCGAACGCCGGCCCGCTCCCGGCGGTCCGCGCGGCCGCGCGCGGCTCGGGCGGCGTGCGGATCCACGGGCACGGCCCGTCCGGGTCGAAGTTGCGCGTCTCGAACGCGATCACGCAGCTGATCAGCTCGAGCTGGTTCGTGCTGCCGGTCCCGACGCTGAGCGCCGGGTCGCGCCCGTCCTCGCAGTCCGGGAGCCCGGCCGGGCTCGTCGTGATCGCCTTCGGGCCGGTGTTGCGGAACCAGCAGTTCCCGCGGCTGCCCGCGAACGCGTCCCACCAGAAGTCGGTCCCGTTCGGGTCCGGCCGGCCATCGGGCCTGACGCCCATCTTGTTGTCGTACGTCTGGTTGTAGTGCGACGTCGAGACCTTGGTCGAGTCGCAGCCCGCCTGCTCGTTGCCGCCCGCCGCCGGCCCGCACACGAGCGAGTCCGGCACGGAGAACAGCATCGTCCCGCGGCGCCAGTTGTCGTAGAACCAGTTGCCCTTCACCTTGTGGTGGTTGCCGCCGGCGATCCACAGGCCGGTGCCGGTGGGGAAGGGGAAGGACGGCTTGACGTCCGACCCCGGCATGTAGGTGTTGAAGTTGTTCGAGTGGATGCGGTTGCCCTCGAACAGCGCAGAGTCGCCCGGGTACCCCGGGTGGCCGGCGCCGGTGACCACGTCGGTCTGGATGCCGAGCGCGTTGTCGTAGACGTCGTTGTCGTGGACGTGGACGGCGTTGCCGTTCGTCCCCGAGTAGCCGGCGAGGTTGTGGTGCAGGTCGCACCGGCGGATCTCCTGGTTGTACCGGGCGTCGGTCCCCGCCGGGCGCTGCACGCCGGTCTCGGGCGCGCCGCCGGGGTAGATGCCGGAGTCGCCGTGGCCGGCCGCGTCGCAGTTCTGCTGCACGCCGTGGTCGGACGCGAAGGTCAGCGTCCCGTACAGCCGCGAGTAGTAGGCCTTGAAGCGGTCGAGGAGGTATCCGTCGGTCTCGATGACGTAGACGCCGTGCTCCCCGGCGTGGCGGACGGTGACGTTGCGCAGCACGAAGCCGTCGGCGCGGTCGGCGCGGATCGCGACGTCCTTCTTCGACCCGGCGCCGTTCGGCCCGCCGTTGCCCGCGCCGGTGTCGCCGGCGTCGACGACGACGTCGTCGGCGCTCACGCCCGAGCCCTCCATCTGCAGGTTGCAGCGGATGCACGCGCCGGCGTTCGGGATGCCGTGCCGGTCGCGCCGCGGCGGTACCGGGTCGGGCTCGGCGCCGATCGCGCGGCCCATCACCGCCACGAGGTTCTGGTCGTTCGGGCAGGTGAGCTGGTAGGCGTAGGAGAGCGCGTTGCCGTCCTCGCCCGGGCGGTCGCCGTCGGTGCGCAGGTGGTCGCACGCCGGGTCGTCGGTCGGCATCGCCCGCGAGCGCGGCTCGGTGTAGACGCCCGGCATGATCACGACGCGGTCGTTGTTGCCCGCGCGGTCGACGGCGGGCTGGATCTGGTTGAAGCCGCACCGCCTGCGCAGCCGGACGTTGACCCGCAGCAGGCGGCGCGCCTGCCGCGCGCTCAGCCCGCGCCGGTCGGACGGGCGGACCTCGTACCCGCCCGCGCGCGCCCGCCTGAGCGACTGCTTCAGGCGCGCGATCGAGTCGCGCTGGCAGACGACGTACGTCCGGCCCGGCAGCCGGTCGTCCAGCGCCGACGCGAGCGAGCGGACCTTCGGGACCCCGCCCCCGGCCGCCGGGCTGACCGCGCCGTCGGCGGTCGGGTCGGGGAAGTAGGCCGGGCGCTCGACGTGGGCCTGGGCGGCGGGAAGCGCGAGAGCGAAGGCGGCGACGAGCGCGGCGAGTCCGGTCGCCGCGCGCGAGGGGTGGAGGTCCATGTTGCGGAACCTACACCGGCGCGCGGAGCGCCTGCCCGCGCGGACCGGCTAGCGCGGCGCCCAGATGTCCGCGCACTGCTCGCACACCTCGTCGGGCACGACGCCGGCGCGCATGAGCAGCGCGAACACCCTGCAGCCGACGCAGAAGGCGAGGAACGCCTCGAGGCCCGCGGCGGCGACGAGCAGCGCGGTCACGACCGTCGCGGCCCCGGTCGCGCCGGCGAACGCGAGGACGGCGCCCGTGCCCGTCATCGCGGCGCCCATCGCCTGGGCGAAGCGCTTCGGCGGCCCGGAGACCTCCTTCGGCGGGCCGAGGCGCGGAGCCACGACGCGCGTCGCCAGCAGCGCGAGCGGGCTCAGCGACGAGCCGGCGACGACGCGCAGCACGAAGCCCGCGAAGAGCACCGCGAGCAGCCACTGCGCGCCGGTCGCGAGGATCAGCACGCCGATCGAGAACACGCCCGCCGCCACCACCCGCGCCGCCTTCTCGTTCACCGTCCGCGGGAACGAGAGGATGCCGCGCGCGTCGACGGAGGGGGACGTCACAGGTTCGTCTGCCGGACCGTCGGGCTGGGGTGGACGCTGACGACGCACAGGGTGTCGTCGCCCGGGTTCTTGAAGGCGTGCGGCGTGCCGGCCGGGACCACCACGACGTGGCCGGCCGCCGCCGTCAGCTCGTCGTCGCCCGCCGTGAACGCCGCCGTGCCGGTCTCGACGACGAACACCTCCGGGTACGGGTGCAGGTGAAGGTCGGGGCCCTGACCGCGCTCGTACCGCGTGACGAACACCGAGACGGGGACCTCGTCCCCGCCCTCGAACAGCGCCGCCGTCGGGCTGCGCCGGAGCTGCTCGAGCAGGATGACGGTCGCCATGGGCCCCGAAACTACGTCGTCAGCATCCCGCCGTCGACCGGCAGCACCACGCCGGTGACGTACGACGACGCGTCGCTGGCGAGGAACAGCAGCGCGGCGGTCAGCTCGGCGGGGTCGCCGGTGCGGCCGGCGGGGATCCGCCACTTCATCGTCTCGAGGTAGCCCTCGGGGTACTGGTCGGTCATCTCGCTCGGGAAGAAGCCGGGGGCGAGGGCGTTGACGCGGATGCCCTTGCGCCCCGTCCACTGCTGTGCGAGGTCGCGCGTGAGGCCGATGATCGCCGCCTTCGACGCCGAGTACGCGGCCTGCGGGAGACCGGCGGTCGTCGACCCGAGGACGCTGCCGACGTTCACGATGCTCGACCCCGGCTGCATGACCCGCCCGCACGCCTGGGCCATCCAGTACGAGCCGTTGAGGTTGACGTCGATGACCTGCCGGAACTGCTCGGGCGTCTCGCGCGTCGCCGGGACCGCCGTGCCGATCCCGGCGTTGTTGACGAGCACGTCCACGCGGCCGAGCTCGGCCATCGCGGTCTCGACGATCCGCGTGCAGTCCTCGGGCGAGCCGACGTCGGCGGGCACGGCGACGCCGCGGCGCCCGTGCGCCTCGACCTTCGCCCGCGTCTCCTCCAGGCGGTCGGCCCGCCGCGCGCTGACGACCACGTCGGCGCCGGCCTCCGCCAGCCCGTCGGCGAACGCCACGCCGAGCCCCGACGACGCGCCCGTGACCACGGCGACCTTGCCGTCGAGGCGGAAGCGGTCGAGGAGCGGCATGGCCGCGGCACCATACCCGTGGCCGGCAGCGCTGGCGTCACGGGCGCCGGGCGGGCGGGACGTCCGACCTGCTGGCCGTGTTCGAGCCGGCGGACCCCGGGGTGCCGTACGGCCGCACGCGGCCGTCGCGGCCGATCCGCGTGTCGGCCATGACCACCTCGAGGATCCTGCCGTCGCGGTCGCGCGCGACGACCGCTCTCGGCCCCTCCGGGAAGGGCCGCATGGACGGCGGCGCGGGCGGCAGCCGCACCCTCTCGACGCGAGGGCACCGCGCGTCCGGGTCGCGCAGGAACTCGCGGATCTCCTGTAGCGCCGCGTCCGAGGGGCCGAGCGACCGGCAGAGCACGCCGGCGGGGGTGAGAACCGGCTCCTCCGTCCACCGCGGCGGGGCGTCTTCGCGCTCGTCCACCGGCACGTGGATGACGAACGCCGCGACCTCGTAGCCCGCGACGCGCCGCGGCCGCACCCGGTGGATTTCGTCGGGGCCGGGGCCGCGGGCCTCGACGGTCGCCGCGTCCAGCCTTGCCATCCCGTAGACGACGTGCCTGCCGCCCGCCAGCAGCTGGCTCGTCCTGGGCACGACGTCGCCCGGGACCAGGACTCCGCACTCCTGCGAGCGGCCCAGCATGCCGCCGGGCGGGAGCGGGTACTTCGACGCGCGCGGGTAGGGGCGCGAGAGGGTCAGGCAGTACTCGTGGGGCAGCTTGCCGCGCTCGAGCCGGACGGTGTACGGCCAGCTGCCGTCGCGCTCGGCGCCGCGGTCGATCTCGGCCCCGTCGAACGCGCCGGTCGCGATCGCGCCGCTCGCGCCCAGCGCCGCGACCGCCACCGCCGCCAGGCGCACCCGCCGCCGCCCGCGGCGCGGCGGCACGGGCGCCGTCGCGGCGCCGCGCGCACGCGCCACCAGGTCGTCCCTCAGGCTGCGCAGGGGGTCGTCGCTCACAGCTCCTCCTCCACGATCCGGGCGCGCAGCGTGGACAGCCCACGCGACACGCGCTTGCGCACGACCGACTCCGAGCACCGCAGCGCCGCCGCGATGGCCGGGTACGGCTGCTCCTCGACGACGCGGGCGACGATCGCCTCGCGCTGTGCCTCCGGCAGCTCCGCGAGCAGCTCGGCGATCCGCGACTCGCCGGCGACCGCCGCCTCCTCGACCCGCTCGAGGCCGTGGTCGGTCAGCACGAGCGGCTCGAGGGCGAGCGAACGCCTGGCGCGGTCGTCGACCCGGCCGCGCCGGTAGGAGTCGATCAGCAGGTTGCGCGCCACCGCGAACAGCAGCGCGGTCGCGGCGGCGCCCGAGGGCAGCGGCTCGCGCGGCGTCGCCGCGAGGACGCGGGCGAACGTCTCGGCCGTCAGGTCCAGCGCGAGCTCGGCGTCGGCCGTCCGCCGCCGGAAGTACGCCAGCACGGCGTCGACGTGCCGGTCGTAGAACAGCCCGAACGCCTCACCGTCGGGCGTCGTGCCCGGCCGCTTCGAGCGCATCCGCATGTCCAGATAGACGAGCGGCGCGCGCTCCTGTGACACGTCCCGTGCGCTGCCGGGCCGTCATGCCGTCCCCGAACCAGGTGCTGCTCGTGTGGGGCCTGACGGAGCTCGCCCTCGGCGCGCTCGCCGGGACCGCGGTCGAGCGCTCCCCCGGCGGCGCCCGCGCTGAGCGCCGATCACGCGCAGACGCGCGCGGCGACGCCCAGCAGCGTCCGGGCGACCGCGGCGGCGTCCGACAGGCTGACCCACTCCTCGACCGCGTGCGCGCCCTCGCCGCCCGGCCCGAAGATCACCGTCGGGATGCCGGCGGCGCCGATGAACGCCGCGTCCGCCCAGTAGCTCGCGCCCGCCACCCGCGGCGGCTCGCCGAGGACCTCCGCCGCCGCGTCGCTCACGACCCCGACCACCTCGGCGTCGCGGTCCAGCTCGTACGGGTCGCGGACGAGGAGCGTGCGCGACTCGACGTCGAGGTCGGGGTCGGCCGCCCGGCAGCGGTCGAGCAGCGCGGCCAGCTCGCGCTCGACGTCCGCGCCGGTCTCCCCGGGCAGCGTCCTGCGCTCGACGGCGAGCCGGCAGTGCGCGGGGTAGCTCGACAGCTCGACGCCGCCCTCGATCGTCGAGGCGTGGACCGAGCCGCGGCCGAGCAGCGGGTGCTCGTGCGCGCCGAGCGCCTCGTCCAGCTCGCCGATCGCGGTCAGCACCGGGCCGGTCTTCACGATCGCGTCCACGCCGAGGTGCGGGCGCGAGCCGTGGGCGGAGCGGCCGCGCACGCGGACCTCGCTCCACACGAACCCCTTGTGCGCGACGACCAGCTCCAGCTCGGTCGGCTCGGTCACGACCGCCGCGTCCGCGCGGACCGCGCGCAGCGCCTCCCGCACCCCGAGGCTCTCGTGCTCCTCGTCGGCGACCGCGGCGACGACCACGTCGCCCGCCAGCCCGGCGCGCGCGGCGTCGCGCGCGGCGATCAGCGCCGCCGCGACGCCGGCCTTCATGTCGTACGCGCCGCGGCCGTACAGGCGGTCCCCGTCGATCCGCGGCGCATGGGGGTCGACCATCCCCTCGACGTTGACCGTGTCGACGTGGCCGCACAGCAGCAGCGTCCGCCCGCCGCCCGACCCGCGCGCCCGGACGAGCACCGACGGCCGGCCGGGCGTCTCCTCGAGCACCTCGGCCTCGAGCCCGGCGTCGCGCGCCCACCGCGCGACGTACGCCGCGATCCGCGCCTCGCCCGCGCCGCCCGCCACGAGCGCCGGGTTGACCGAGTCGATCGCGACGAGGTCGCAGAGGAGGGAGGTGAGGTCGCCGTGCATGGCGCGCCATGCAACCGGACGCGCCGCCGGCGAGCAAGGGCGCGGCGCGCGATGGTGCATGATGCGCCGGCCCATGATCACCTGCGTCGTCCGCTACGTCATCGATCCGGCTGAGATCGACGCGTTCGAGGAGTTCGGCCGCCGCTGGATCGAGCTCGTCGAGCGCGAGGGCGGCACGCACCACGGCTACTACCTGCCGGCGGAGGGCGCGAGCGACGAGGCGCTGGCGCTGTTCAGCTTCCCCTCGCTCGCCGAGTACGAGCGCTACCGCGGCCTGTTCGGGAGGGACCCGGACTTCGTCGCCGCCGACCGCATCCGCGACGAGAGCGGCTGCGTGGTGCGGCACGAGCGCACGTTCATGCGCCCGCTCGAGCGGCGCCGCTAGCGCGACGGCCCGTCGACCCCGGCCTCCTCGAACGTCGCCATCTCGCGGTGCATCCGCCCGGCCGCCTCGACGAGCGGGAGCGCGAGCGCGGCGCCGCTTCCCTCGCCGAGCCGCAGCCGCAGGTCGAGCAGCGGCTCGAGCCCCAGCTCGGTCAGCACGCGCGTGTGGGCCGGCTCGGCGGAGCGGTGGCCGGCGAACAGCCACTCGCGGCAGCCCGGCGCCAGCCGGACTGCGAGCAGGGCCGCGACGCACGTGGCGAAGCCGTCGAGCAGCACGGGGACGCGCCGCGCGTGCGCGGCCTCGATCGCGCCGACGAGGCCGGCGATCTCCAGCCCGCCGAGCCCCGCGAGCAGGTCGACGACGTCGTCGCCCGGCGTCGCCTCCCGGTGGCGCGCCACCGCCGCGTCGACGACCGCGCGCTTGCGGACGATGCCCTGCGCGTCGAGCCCGCTGCCGCGCCCGACGGCGTGGCGCGCGTCGACGTCGAGCAGCGCGCAGAAGAGCGCCGCGCTCGTCGTCGTGTTGCCGATGCCGATCTCGCCGACGACGAGGCAGTCCGCGCCCGTCTCGGCGAGCAGCTCGCCGGCCAGGTCGCGCCCGGCCGCGATCGCCGCGATGGCGTCCTCGCGCCGCATCGCCGGCTCGGCGGCGATGTCGGCGGTGCCGGGAAGGACCGGGCGGGCGGCGCATCCGGGTGGCGTCCCGCCGCGCAGGCCGAGGTCGGCGACCACGAGCCGCTCGCCGCGGGCGCGCGCGAGCACGGCGATCGCCGTGTCCCCGCGAGCGGCCGCCGCGGCGACCTGCGCCGACACCGGCGACGCGTACAGGCTCGTGCTGTGCCGGGTGTGGCCGTGGTCGGCGGCGAGGACGAGGTGGGCGGCGCGCAGCGCGCCCTTCGGCGGCTCGCCGGTCGCGGCGGCCCAGCGCTCGACGACGTCCTCCAGCATCCCGAGGCTTCCGATCGGCTTGACGATCGTGTCGGCCCGGTCGCGCACCGCGGTCCGCGCCGCCGCGTCGGGGACGGGGCTGGCGGCCGGCTCCGCCGCGGGCGGTCGCGGGGGCGACTCGGGCGCGGGCCACCGGTCGTGGTAGACGAACTCGTCGAGCCGCCCGCGGGCGGCCCACCCGGCGCGCTCCAGCCCGGGGCGGACCGGGCGCTCGTCGGGCCAGCCGATGCACAGCCACGCGACCGGGTCGACCGCCTCCGGGATGCCGAGCACGGCGCGCAGGTCCGGCGGCTGGTAGAAGCTGACCCAGCCGACGCCGAGCCCCTCGGCGCGCGCGGTCAGCCACAGGTTCTGGATCGCGCAGACGGTGGAGTAGAGGTCGGTCTCGGGGATCGTCCCGCGGCCGAGGACCTCGACCTCCGCGGGCGGCGGCACGCAGCAGATGCACAGCCCGACCGGCGCCTCGATGATGCCCTCGACCTTCTGCTCCAGGAAGTGCCGGGCGCGCTCGTCGAACCGCGGCGCCTGGCGCAGCCGCTCGCGCTCGGCGAGCGCGCGCACCTGGCCGCGCACCTCGTCGGAGCGCACGACCACGAACCGCCACGGCTGCGAGAGGCCCACCGACGGCGCCCGGTGCGCGGCGTCGAGCAGCCGGTCGAGGACGTCGTCCGGCACCGGGTCGGGCCGGAAGCGCCGGATGTCGCGCCGCTCGGCGATGACCCGCGCGATCACCTCGCGATCGGCGTCCGGGTAGCGCCAGCCCGCCGGGTCGGCCGCGCGGTCGGCGGCTCGCGACGGGTCCACCGACACATCGAGCTTCGGCCGCCTCACGCGCCATCTCCTCCAGGAGTCCTCAGTAGATCGATCCCGACAGCGCATGGAAGCTACTCGCCCGGGCGCGGAGGCGTCAACGCCCCCGCGCCCGGGCCGCCGCTCACGGCACCGGGGGAGGGCTCCCCGCCCCGCGGGGCCCCTCCGCCTCCGGCGCGTC
>DASZEJ010000098.1:0-5210 GCA_035940955.1 Solirubrobacteraceae bacterium | reverse complement strand
GCCGCCGCCCTCGCGGCGACCCGCGGCGACCGCCGGCGCGTCGAGGCGCGGCTGCGCGCGGCCGAGCGCGCGATGGCCGCGGCCACGACCGCCGGCGCCCCGGCGGGCGTCCCGACCGGCGGCTGGGCGATCCCGTGGCCGATCGTGCAGTGCGAGTCGGGCGGCCAGAACCTGCCGCCGAACTCCGCGGGCGCGTCGGGCTACTACCAGATCATGCCGGCGACGTGGCGCGGGATGGGCGGGCGCGGCCCGCACGCGTACCTGCGCCCCAAGGCCGAGCAGGACGCGGTGGCCGCGGCGCTGTGGGACGGCGGCCGGGGTGCGGGGAACTGGGTGTGCGCGGGGCTGGTGGGGTGAGGCGCTCCGTGCGCTCTCGCGGCGCGGGCCGGCGGCGTCGCTGACGGCTCAGCGAGGGCAGGGTCAGCCGGGCGCGGGGGTGTGGGCGACATTCCGATCCCATACGAACCAGAATGTCGCCCACACCCGGGCGGAAGGCGGATGTTCCCCCTCGCTGAGCCGTCAGTCCCGCCGCCGGCCGGAGAACGGGCCCCGAACGGCGCGCCACCCTCACCGCGCAAGTTTGACTGCGGAAACGCGTTGGGGACACCATGCGCTCGACGACCGCCGCCCTCCTCGCCGCCGCGCTCCTCGCGCTCGCCGGCACCTCAACCGCCCACGCGTCCTGGCTGACCGCCGGCGCCACGTCCGCCGTACAGGCGAACGCGAACAAGGTCCCGGCCGAGTTCGGCGACCGCCTGCAGTACGCCCTGCCCGACGGCACGCTGCGCGTGATGGTCGCGACCGAGCGCCGCGACGCGCAGGTCGAGGACTTCGTCGCGGGCGCCACCACGTGGGTCAAGTGGTACGGCAGCTCCGCGCGCTTCCTCGCCCGCGTCACACCCGCGCAGCTCGCGACGCTGCTCGAGTCCCCGGTGATCCGCTTCGTCGAGCCCGACTACCCGCTCAAGCCGCTCATGTCCGGCGCCACGCTCGACACCCACGCGCGCAGCCTCAACGGCGCGGGCACCGGCGTGTGGACGTTCGACCCCGCCGGCGGGCCGTTCGGCGCGCTGCGCCCCGACGCCGCGGGCCTGACCGCCGACGGCGCGACCGGCAAGGGCGTCACGACAGCCGTCATCGACAGCGGCATCGACAACACCCACAAGGACTTCGGCGGCTGGGACTGCACCCCGCAGCCGTACCAGCCGTGCCAGTCGCGCATCAAGCACACGGTCGTGCTCGACCACCTCGCCGGCGACGGCTTCGACTTCCAGGGCCTGCCGACGACCGAGCTCGCGAGCGGCCACGGCACGCACGTCGCCGGGATCATCGCCGGCAACGGGTTCTACACCCGCGACGGGGACGCCGACCCCGCCCGCTACGGCGGCGACGGCTACGTCTTCGGCGTCGCCCCGCAGTCCGAGCTCGTCTCGATCAAGAACGGCGACACGATCTGGGCCGGCCTGTCGAGCTTCGGCCTGGAGTGGCTGAAGGACCACGGCGCCGAGTACGGCATCCGCGCCGTCAACAACTCCTGGGGCTGCATCGGCGGCTGCTCGTTCAACGGGAACTCGGCGACCGCGCTGCAGATCCGCGACCTGTACCGCGCCGGCATCGTCGTCGTGTTCGCGGCGGGCAACGACGCCGGCGGCCCGGACGGCGCGGCGCTCTCCGGCAACGCGCAGAGCCCGTACGCGCTCGGCGTCGCGAACTACGACCACCACAACCACCAGCTCGCCGCCTCCTCCAGCCGCGGCCACCAGGCGAGCACCGGCACGCTCGCCGACCCGGCGACGTGGACGCCCGAGTCCGAGGGGCCGAACGGCCTGCGCCGGCCCGACGTCGCCGCGCCCGGCACGGGCATCTGGGCCGCCCGCACGCTGACCGGCGGCGCCGCCTCGGGCGCCCCGCGCACCAACGTCAACGACGTGCTCGGCGGCGGCAGCGGCGGCTTCGTCCCGTACGCGACGATGAGCGGCACGAGCATGGCGACCCCGCACGTCGTCGGCGCCGCGGCGCTGATGTTCGGCGCCTGCCCGTCGGCCACGCCGCTCGACGTCATGCGCGCCGTCATGGCCGGCGCCGTCCGCGACCGCGTCCTCAAGACCGGCAGCACGACCGCGGTCGCCGAGCCGTTTGAGGTCGGCTACGGCGGGCTCGACGTCCGGCGCAGCCTCGACTGGCTGCGGGCGCTGCCCGGCTGCTCGGGCACCGTCCCGAACCAGGCGCCCACCGCGTCGGTCACGTCGACCGACTCGGTGCGCAACTTCGAGGCGGTCACGTTCGACGGCACCGGCAGCACCGACCGGGACGGCCAGATCGCCTCGTACGCGTGGGACTTCGGCGACGGGACGACCGGCACCGGCGCGAGCGCCCAGCACGCCTACGACTGGCCGGGCACCTACACGGTCTCGCTGACCGTCACCGACGACGACGGCGCCACCGCCACGGCAACCCGCTCGCTCGCGGTGCGCGACGAGGCGGCGCCCGGCAAGCAGCGCGTGACGGCCACCAGGGACGGCGTGAAGTGCTCCAGCAGCGCGTGGGAGCTGGCGCTCACCAAGGCCGGCGCCGACGCGCCGTCGAGCGTCGCCGTGACGTGGGCGGACGGGTCGCGGGCGCTGGTCGGGCTCAGCTCGACGAGCGGCAACACGGCCACGTACCGGACGGCCGACCACCTGCAGTCGGCGCTGACCGGCGCGAAGGCCGACGTCCCGCTCGGCTGGTCCGGCCGGTTCGAGGTCGCCGCCGGCCCGTTCTGCGCCAAGCGCTGAGCGCCGCCCGCGGCCGTCGGCGCCGCTGAAGAAAGTCCTGCAGGGATCGCTGCACGCACCTCCTACACTGCGCTGCTTCTCGCGGCGCCCGCCGCGTCCGCCCGCCGACGATGACCCGCGCCCGCCTCGCCCTAGCCCTCGTGATCGTCCTCGTCCCCGCGGCGGCCTTCGCGACGCTCGCGTTCGCCGACCGGCAGGGCGAGGAGAAGATCGCCGAGGGCGTCCGCGTGGAGGGCGTCGACGTCGGCGGGCTGACCACCGGCGAGGCGCTCGGCCGCGTCCACGCCCGGCTGCGCCCCAGCGCGACCCGCCCGGTGCGCGTCCGCGTGGACGGCGAGCGGTTCACGCTCTCGGCCCGCACGGCGGGGATGACCCTCGGCCTGAAGGACGCGATCGAGCGCGCGTACGAGGCGGGCCGCGGCGGCAACCTCGTCACCCGCGGCTGGCGCAGCCTGACCGGGGGAGAGGTGGACCACGACGAGCGGACCGAGGTGAAGGTCGACCGCGACCGCGTCCGCGCCTTCGTCAACCACGTCCACGCGAACGTCTCCCGCGCGCCCGTCGACGCGCAGCTGACGCTCCAGGTCGACCGCGTCGCGGTCAGCGAGGCCAAGGCCGGCCGCCGGCTGGCCGACCGCGAGGCGCTCGCCCGCCGCGTCACCGCCGCGCTGCTCGACCCGCGCGCCGACCGCACGCTGCGCGCCCGCACCGAGGTGATCGACCCGGAGGTCACGCAGGAGGACGTCTGGGACCGCACGCCGGTCGTCGTCACCGTCTCGCGCGCCGCCAAGACCGCGCGCGTCTTCCGGCGCGGCGAGCTGGTCCGCAGCTACCGCGTCGCGGTCGGCGAGCCGCGCTACCCGACGCCGATGGGCAGCTTCAGCGTCCAGGGCAAGCAGGTCGACCCGCCGTGGAACGTCCCCGACTCGGAGTGGGCGGGCAAGCTGGCCGGGCAGACGATCCCCGGCGGCGACCCGCGCAACCCGCTCAAGGCGCGCTGGATCGGCTTCAACGGCTCGGTCGGCTTCCACGGGACGTCGAGCGTCGGCTCGCTCGGGACCGCCGCGTCGCACGGCTGCGTACGCATGAGCGAGGCCGACGTCATCGACCTGTACGAGCGGGTCGAGGTCGGCACGCCGGTGCTCGTGGGCGCCTAGGACCGCCCGCTGGGAACCGGCGCATCGCTACGTTGAGGCGTCGGTGTGCGCTCCACTGCACTGAGACCAGAGATCCAGGCCCTTCGCGGCGTCGCGGTGCTGACCGTGGTGGTCTTCCACCTGTGGCCGTCGGTGCTGCCCGGAGGGTTCGTGGGGGTCGACGTCTTCTTCGTCATCTCCGGCTTCCTCATCACCGGGCAGCTCGTCCGCGAGGTCGACCGCACCTCGCGCGTCTCGCTCGCCGGCTTCTGGGCGCGGCGCGCGCGGCGCATCCTGCCCGCGGCGCTCGTCGTCCTCGCGTTCTGCGCGCTGGCGACCAAGGCCGTCGTGCCCGAGACGCACTGGCGGGAGTTCTTCGCGGAGATCACCGCCAGCACCGCGTACGTGGAGAACTGGCAGCTCGCCGAGGCGGCGGTCGACTACGCCGACGCCGACGACGCCGCCTCGCCGGTGCGCCACTTCTGGTCGCTGTCGGTCGAGGAGCAGTTCTACCTCGTGTGGCCGCTGCTCATCATGCTCGCCCTGGTGTGGGGACGGAGGGCGATCGGGCCGGTCCTCGGCGCCGTCGTGCTCGTCAGCCTCGTGTGGTCGATCGTCGCCACCGCCGGCGACCCGGCGGCCGCGTACTTCATCACGCCGACCCGCGCGTGGGAGTTCGGCCTCGGCGGGCTGCTCGCGCTCGTCCCGCTGCGCGGCCGCTCGCCCGCGCTGTCGTGGCTCGGCATCGGGGCGATCGCGCTCGCCGCCGTCCTCTACTCGGGCGACACCCCGTTCCCGGGCGTGGCCGCGCTGCTGCCGGTGCTGGGCGCCGCCGCGGTGATCGCGGCGCGCTCGTTCGCGTTCCGGCCGCTGGAGCGCGTCGGCGACGTCTCGTACTCCGTGTACCTGTGGCACTGGCCGCTGATCGTGCTCGCGCCGTTCGCGGGCGGGGCGAGCAAGGTCGTGCTGCTCGCCCTCACGTTCGTGCTCGGGTGGGCGTCGAAGGTCGCCGTCGAGGACCCGGTCCGCCGCCTGCGCTGGCGCCCGCGGGCGATCCTCGCGCCGGCCGCGGCCGCCACCGCGGCGGTGCTGCTCCTGTCGCTCTCCGGGACCGCGGCGCTCGACGACCGGCTCGACCGCGAGCAGGACGCCGTGGCCCGCGTGCTCGAGCGCCAGCCGCCGTGCTTCGGCGCGGCGGCGATGGGCGGGCGCTGCCGCCCGCAGGACGGCGTGATCCCGACGCCGGTCGTCGCGCGCGAGGCCCGCAACGCGCCGTGCGGCATCCTCCGGATCGAGGACC
>DASZEJ010000097.1:0-7828 GCA_035940955.1 Solirubrobacteraceae bacterium | reverse complement strand
GGCGAGCGCGAGCAGTTTGGTGGCGATCCGCGCCCGTAGCCCGTGCAGGGTGCGGGCGCGGTGGCGTTCCAGGCCGAGGCGGTCTTTGAGCGTCCAGAAGATCGACTCGATTCGCTGGCGGATCCAGGAGAGGACCGGCCCGCGGTGCGGCTCGGTCTTGCGCGCGGGCCTGAGAATGGTCGCGCCGAAGCGCTCCGCCGCGGCGGCCTCGAAGTCGCGCCCGGCGTAGCCCTTGTCGCAGACGACCAGCTCGCCGCCGTGCAGCCCGATCTCAAACAGCCGCAGCGCGACCTCGCGCTCTTTTTGGTCGGCGGAGGCGAGGATCGCGGCGCGTGGCGTGCCGTCCGGGGCGGCGAGCAGGTGCAGGCGCATCCCCCAAAACCAGCGGCTGTGGCTGCGGCTGTGGTGGTGCGCGCAGGCCGGCGCCAGCTGCGAGCGACGCGCGGTGTCGACCGAGCGGCCGCATTCGACCGGCGTGGAGTCGACGAGCACGACGTCGTCGAAGTAGCCCGGCGAGTCTTGCGCGAACATCGCCGTCAGCCACTCGATCGTCTCCGACAGCCTGGCGCGGCGCTTCCAGTAGCCCGGCTGCTGCGGCAGCTTCGGGATCAGGTGGCGCAGGCGCCGTCGCGCGACCGCGAGAAACTCGCGGTCCGACGCGACATCCATGATCGCCTGCGCGACGGCGAGGGTGACGACCTCCGCGTCGGTCACTCTGCGCCTGGCGTTCTTGGCCCGCTCGGGCAGGAGATCGTCGGCCGTGGCGAACACGGCCGTGAGCAGCAGGTCGAGGTCGGCGAGCATCGTGGCCCCTTCCGGGTCGACGTTGCGATTAGGCACCGCCGACTTCGACCGCTGCTGCTCTTTTCCGTTGCCGACCAAGCAACCGAAGAAGAGAACTGCCCGATAGTCGCGCGCGTCGCGCCCTTCTTTCGACCGCCCGCGAACGCGCAATCGGCATCGAGAACGAAAAGCTCGCCCTCATCATCGGGACGCTCGGCGTCCTGCTCAGCGCCATAAGCATCGGCCCGACCGCCACGCCGTTCACCGCCGCCGTCGTCTGCGGCCTACTCGTCGCCGAGATCGCACGACGCGGTCCGTGACCGCATCGTGGAATCAATCATCTAGTCGCCGGGGGCGTTCGTCGCCGCGGCGCGGCGCTGGTACTTGGCCTCGATGATGGGAACGTCGCTGCGCTCCTCGGGCGCGAAGGACTGGTACACGAAGTCGACCTGGTCGCCTGAGTCGAGGGTCACGCAGTCAACCCCCGCCGACGCGTAGCTGCCGTTCACCTTGTACGCCCAGACCCCGGCATTCCCGTCGAAGGTCCACTGGACGCCGACGACGAGGTACCCCCCAGCGCTGCCGTAGTACTCGATCGCGTACAGCCAGGGCTGAACGTCGTCGTAGGCGCGTTCCATCGCCTCCAGGACGGTCATGTCCTGGGTCCACGGGATCCCCGAGCGCTCGATCATCCACATCCCGGGCGACGAGGCGGTGATCGATACGGTCCCGTTGCTCATTATTGAAGATTACGGTGACGGGGATGGATCGATCAACCCGCCGCCCCGCCGAGACGCGTCCTGGCGCCGCCCGCCCTCCGCGACGTCCCGCCACGTCCGGCCCGTCTTCACCGACTCCGGCCGCTCGGCGGTGACGTCGCTGCCGCGCCGCGCCTCCTCGTCGGCCTTCTTGACGAGCAGCCACTGCTTCGGGCCGGTGCGGGTCAGCGCGAACCCGCCGCGCAGCTTCTCGCCGTGCAGCGCGAACGTGAAGCGGTCGTCGTCGGGCGTCCCGTTGAGCAGCTCGTACTCGCCGCGGTCCCAGACGATCACCGCGCCGCTGCCGCCGCCCATCCCGACGAGGCCCTCGAACCCGCCGTAGGCGAGCGAGTGGTCCTCGACCGGGATCGCGAGGCGCTTGTGCGCCGGGTCCATCGACGGGCCCTTCGGCACCGCCCACGAGCGCAGGACGCCGTCGTGCTCGAGCCGGAAGTCGTAGTGGAGGGTGGTCGCGTCGTGCTGCTGGACGACGAAGCGGGGCACCCGTCTATGGTGCCCGCATGCCGAAGCCGCCGCCCGCAGACTCACGCTTCTGGAAGGTCTGGGAGGTCGGGACCCGCGCGAACGTCGCGCTGTTCCGCCTGACGAACGGCCGCGTCGGCGGCCGCCTCGGCAAGGCGCCGATCCTCCTGCTCCACCACGTCGGCGCGAAGAGCGGCAGGCACCGCGTCTCGCCGCTGATCTACGTGCCCGACGGCGACCGGGTGGTCGTGGTCGCCTCGAAGGGCGGCGTCGACCGCCACCCGGCGTGGTTTCACAACCTGCGCGCGCACCCCGACACCGAGGTCGAGCTGCCGCGCGAGGGGCGCGTGCGCGTGCGCGCGCGGGTGGCCGCCGACGACGAGCGCGAGCGCCTGTGGCCGCGCGCGGTGGCCGTCTACAAGCCGTACGCCGACTACCAGACCTACACGGAGCGGAAGATCCCGCTCGTCGTCCTCGAGCGCGCGTAGGCGCTTCGCTAGGCGTACCGCAGCGCGGCGCGCTCGACCGAGGTCGCGTAGCGCCCGCCGAACAGCGCCGCGTGGACGAGCAGGGGGAAGAGCTGGTAGAGCGGGACGCGCTCCTCGTGGCCGGCCGCGAGCGGGGCGACCTCCTCGTAGGCGGCGTAGAAGCGCAGGCTCGGCGAGCCGAAGAGGCGCAGCATCGCCAGGTCGACCTCGCGGTGGCCGCCGTAGGCCGCGGGGTCGATGACGTATGGCCGGCCGCCGCTCGTGAGCACGTTCCCCGACCACAGGTCGCCGTGCAGCCGCGCCGGCGGCTCGGGCGGGCCGGCGAGGTCGTGGATGCGGTCGCAGACGGCCTCGACCGCCCGCTCCGCCCGGCCGCCGACGCGCGCGCGCTCCAGCAGCGCCAGCAGCCGGCGCTCGGCGTAGAACGCCGGCCAGTCGGGGGCGGGGTCGTTCGGGAGCAGCAGCGGGCCGATCCGCAGCGGCGCGACTCCGCGCGGCGGCTCCGGCGCGCCCGGCGGCGCGGCGCCGAACGCGCTCGCTCCCGCGGCGTGGACCTGCGCCAGCCCGCGGCCGAGCGCCTCCTCGTCGAGCGCGCCGCCCTCCTCGAGCCACTGGAGCGCCAGGAACCGGTCCCCGGCCTCCAGCACCTCCGGCACGCCGAGAGCGCCCGGCTCGGCGAGCCACCACAGCGCCGCCGCCTCGGTCGCGTACTCGCCGGGCGCGGCGTCGCGGCGCGTCTTGACGAACGCCCGCCCGCCGCCCTCCAGCGTCACGGCGAACGCGTCGTTGACGTCGCCGCCCGGCACCCGCCGCGCGTCGAGCACGGCGCGCCCGGCGACCGTCCGCGGAAGGGTCAAGCGACCTCGTCGAGCAGGCCGCGGCAGGCCGCCTCGACGAGGTCGAGCACGCGCTCGAAGCCGTGGGGGCCGCCGTAGTAGGGGTCGGGGACGTCGAGGTCCGGCGCCCCGTTCGACGCCGGGTCGAACTCGCGCAGCAGCCGCACCTTCCGCGCGGCAGCGCGGTCGGGCGCGAGCGCGCGCAGGTCGCGGAGGTTCTCGCGGTCCATGGCCAGGATCAGGTCGAAGCGCTCGAAGTCGGCGCGCTCGACCCGCCGGGCGCAGCCGCCGAGCGGGATCCCGCGCCGGCGCGAGGCCTCCGCGGCCCGCTGGTCGGGCCCGGACCCGACGTGCCAGCCGCCCGTGCCGGCGCTGTCGATGTCGACCCGGTCCTCCAGCCCGGCCTCCGCGACGAGCTTGCGCATCACGCCCTCGGCCGTCGGCGAGCGGCAGATGTTCCCGAGGCAGACGAACAGCAGACGCACGGCGTGGAAGGATGACGGGTGGGATGGACCTCGGGCTGGAGGACAAGGTGTGCGTCGTCACCGGTGCGAGCCGCGGGATCGGCCTCGCCGTGGGCCGGCGGCTGTGCGCGGAGGGCGCGCGGGTCCTGTTCGTGGCGCGGAGCGCCGACGCGGTCGAGCGCGCGGCGGAGGGCTGCGGCGGCGACTGGCTCGCGCTCGACGTGACGGCGCCCGACGCGGCCGACCGGGTGATCGCCACGTGCGCCGAGCAGATGGGCGGCGTCGACGTGCTCGTCAACAACGCGGGGACGTCGTTCGCCCGGCCGCTGGACGAGCTGACCGACGCCGACTGGCAGGGCCAGTGGGACCTGCACGTGATGGCGCCGATGCGGCTGATGCGCTGCGCGGCGCCGCGGATGGCCGCGGCGGGCGGCGGGCGGATCGTCAACGTGACCTCGTCGGCCGGCAAGCGCCCGTCGCTGACCAACGCCGCCTACAGCGTCACCAAGGCCGCCCAGCTGTCGCTCAGCCGCGTGTTCGCCGACGCGTACGCCCGCGACGGCGTGCTCGTCAACGCCGTCGCCCCCGGCCCCGTCAGCTCCGACCTCTGGACCGCCGACGGCGGCCTCGCCGACCAGACCGCCGCCGCCCGCGGCGTCTCCCGCGAGGAGGCGATGCGCCAGCAGGCCGACAAGGTCCCGCTCGGCCGCTTCGCCGAGCCCGAGGAGGTCGCCGACGTCGTCGCGTTCCTGTGCTCGGAGCGCGCGAGCACGGTCACCGGCGCCGCGTGGTCGGCCGACGGCGGCGCGGTCAGCATCATCGTGTGATCGCGCTCGACCGCGTGAGCGGCCCGCCGGCGGGGCCGGTCGTCGACCACGCGCCGGGCCAGTCGCTGCGGCTCAGCGCGGTGCTGCTCGATGACGGGACGCGCGTTCTGTAGCGTCGCTCTCAATGGTGAGGGCAGCTCTCCTCGCGCTCGTCGTCTCGGCGCAGGCGCCCGCACAGCCGCCGGTGCTCGGGTCGCCGAGCTACGTCCCGCCGTACGGGCGCGGCTGGGGGGAGGTGGCCCCGGCCGAGTTCTCCAACGGCGGCGTGCCGAGCGGGCACGTGATCGACGTCGCCTGGAGCGGGTGGGGTGACCCGGTCGCGACGGGCACGGGCAGGAATTGGCTGTACCGGCCGTCCGGCGGCTACTTCCGCCGGCCCGGCCGCGTGCAGCTGCGCGTCGAGGGGCTCGGCACCTGCCCGGGCGAGGACCGGCCGGCCTACACGCTGCTCTTCGTCCGCGCGCCGCAGTGGCCGGGCGGCCCGCTCGGACCGTGGCTGAAGTGGAGCGGCACGCGGACGATCTGCGACTACGAGGAGACCGACCCCGAGTACGAGTACCCGCGGCGCCCGCCCGGGGACTGCGGCGACGCCGGCCGCCGGGCGTTCGCCCCCGGCAAGGTGTTCAGCATCGCGGCCTACGTCGTCCCGTGCGACCAGGCGCGTCGCGTCGCGGCAGCCATCGCCGCGACGCGCTGGCCGCGGCGCTGCCTCCGGCGCGGCTGCGCCCGCACGATCGAGGGCCTGGACTGCCGCCTGGAGCGCCTGCGCCGCGGCGAGGTGACCCCGGACTTCCGGACCGTCAGCCTGCGCCGGCCGTACCCGGCCCAGCGCGTCGCCTGCGTGTCGAGCGCCGGCGGGAACTTCAGCGCCTGGCAGGTCGCTCCGCGCCGCTGAGCGCCGTCCGGCAACATGCCGCGCCGTGGCGATCGAGACAAAGGCCGTCGGCAAGACCTTCCCGCCGACCACGTACGCCGTCGGGCGCGAGAAGGTCAAGGAGTACGCGCTCGCCGTGGGGGAGACCAACCCGCTCCACCTCGACCACGAGGCGGCGCGGCGCGCCGGCTACGCCGACGTGGTGGCGCCGCCGATGTTCGCGGTCGTCTACAAGGCGCCCGCGATGGCGCCGGCGATCTTCGACCCCGACGTGGCGATGAACTTCGCGCTCATGGTCCACGGCGGGCAGGAGTTCCGCTGGGGGCCGCTCGTCGTCGCCGGCGACGAGATCCAGACCACCGTCACCGTCAAGTCGATCGACGAGCGCGACGGGCGCGGCTTCTACGTCTTCGAGTCCGTCTCGCGCAACCAGCGCGACGAGATTGTCTGCGTCGGCACGTGGACCAACATCGTGAGGGGCGTCTGATGGAGCCAGGGCAGGAGCTGCGCAAGCTGCAGGTGACGCCGGACAGGTACCTGACCGTGCGCTACGCGGGCGCGTCCGGCGACTTCAACCCGATCCACATCGACGAGGAGTTCGCGAAGCAGGTCGGCCTGCCCGGGCGCATCCTCCACGGCCTGTGGACGATGGCCCAGGTCGCCCGCGCGCAGACCGAGAACGCCGGCGGCCCTCACGCGCTCAAGCGCCTGAGCGTCCAGTTCCGCGGCATGGGCCTGCCCGAGCAGGAGATCACCGTCACCAGCACGGTGCGCGAGGTCCGCGACGGCGTCGCCGTCGTCGACACGGTCGCCGAGCAGGGCGGCAACCGGATCATCCGCAACGCCGAGGCCGAGGTCGAGGCTTCCTAGACTCCACGGCGTGCCCACCGCGCGCCAGGAGCTGATCCTCCGCAAGGTCGTCCAGGTCTACCTCGACTCAGGCCACCCGGTCGGGTCCAAGACGCTGTCGAACGACCCGGAGCTCGACTGCCGGCCGTCGACGATCCGCAACGAGCTGGCGCAGCTGGAGGAGTTCGGGCTGCTGGCCCACCCGCACACCTCGGCGGGGCGCGTCCCGACCGACGCCGCGCTGCGGTTCTTCGTCGACGGCCTGCTGGCCGCGCGGGCCCAGCCGCGGCGCGAGCTGCCGCTGGAGCTGACGAGCCGCGAGGTCGACGAGGCGATGCGCGCGACGACCGAGGCGCTCAGCCAGGTCTCGAACCTGCTGGCGATCGTCACCGCGCCGCCGATCGAGACGGCCGAGATCCGCCACATCGAGGTGCTCAGCCTGCAGCCGCAGGTGCTGATGGTGGTCATCATCACCTCGACCGGCGGCGTCTCGAAGCGGATCTTCACGTTCGAGCGGCCGGTGGACTCGGGCCTCGCCGCCTGGGCCGCCGCCTACCTCAACGACCAGCTGCGCGGGATGGACCTCGGCGCCCGCACGCTCCAGCGCCGCCTCAACGACCCCAGCCTGAGCCCGACGGAGCGCGCGTTCCTCGACTCGCTCATGCCGGCGTTCACGGAGCTGGCGGCCACCGCGCAGGACACGCTCTACGTCGACGGCGCCGCCCGCCTCATCGCCGAGCACCGCCTGCAGGACCTCGACCAGATCAACGAGCTGATGACCGTGCTCGAGCGCCGCCGCGAGCTGCTGGCCGTCCTGCGCCGCGCGCTCAGCGAGCGCGACGTGCTCGTCCGGATCGGCGCCGAGAACGAGGCGCCGGGGCTGCAGTCGATGGCGCTCGTCGCCGCCGCCTACGGGCTGCCCGCCCGCAAGCTCGGCACCGTCTCGCTCATGGGCCCGGTGCGGATGGACTACGCCGAGGCGATCGTCTTCGTCCGCGAGGCGGCGCACCAGCTCTCCCGGTACATCGAGACCGTCTACGACGACGCGTAGTGCCGACCGACGCCTACGAGCTCCTCGGCGTCCCGCGCGACGCCGATGAGACGCAGATCAAGAAGGCCTTCCGCAAGCTCGCCCGCGAGCTGCACCCCGACGTCAACCCGGGGGACCCGGCGGCCGAGGCACGCTTCAAGGAGGTCGCGGAGGCGTACGAGATCCTCAGCGACCCCGAGCGCCGCGCCACGTACGACCGCTACGGCTACGAGGGCCTGCGCTCCGGCGGGTACACGCCCACCGACTTCGGCGCCTTCGGGGGCCTGTCGGACCTGTTCGACGCCTTCTTCGGAGGCGGCGGCGGCGCGGGCGGGTTCTTCGGCGGCGGGCGCTCCGGCCCGGCGGGCGGCGGCGACGTCGCCGCATCGCTGACCATCGACCTCGCCGACGCGGCACGGGGCACGAGCGCGGAGCT
>DASZEJ010000096.1:0-37478 GCA_035940955.1 Solirubrobacteraceae bacterium | reverse complement strand
TGGTCGTGGGTGTAGTCGACCCATGCCAGGTCGTTGCCGTGCGAGACCTGCGTGTAGTGGGCGGTCGCGGTAGCGGCGACGACGAGCGCCAGGGCGGCGCCCAGCAGGACCAGTACGGTGACCCTCCTTCGGGCAGCAGCGATCACGAGAGAACCTCCTTGTAGGGTGGACGAACGCCCCCGCTCCGCTCAGTCCAGGCGGATCATTGAGGCGCTCTCCGCCGTTTATATAGCGGTCGTCCGCAAAGATCAAGTCTCTTCACGCAATGCCGCTTTCACCAAGCGGAGGGGGCTCAGCGACTACCGCGGTCGTCTCCCGGCGGTCGCCCGTGCGGCCCGCACCAGCATGTCGGGAGACTGCGCCGCGCCATGGCGGCGGTCGCCGGGGAACCGGACCCGCAGCCGGTAGAGCCCCGGCCGCCGCAGGGCCACCGCGGCGTGGAAGCGGCCGGTCGCGGCCGTGCGCCGGCGGACCGTGAACGCCCGCACGAAGGGCCCTCCGGGGCGGGTCTGCCGCCACGCCTCGACGAGCAGGGCGGCCTTGCGCGGCCGGACGTCGCCCACGACGACCGCGCTGCGGCCGGCGCGGACGCGCGTCGCCGCCAGCCGCGCCGACAGCGCCGGCGCGACGACCGCCCGCGTGCGCGGCGAGGCGACCTCGTTGTGGATCGCGCGCACGTCCCACGAGCGCGTCGCGCGCAGCTCGGCCGACCACGTCCCGTCGGCGCCGCTCGTCGCCGCGGCGACCGGGCGCCAGCCCTTGGACGTGCCGATCTGCACGGTGACGCGCCGCCCCGCGACGCCGGCGCCCGCGGCGTCGACCAGCCGCCCGCCGACCCGCACCGGTTCCGGGTAGGTGAAGGCGGGGGCCGCCAGCTCGAGCGTGATCCCGGCCGGCACGCCGCCGACCGCCGGCGGTGCCACCGCCGGCGCGCGCCCCGCCGCCAGCTCGCGGATCCGCGGCAGCTGGGCATAGAGCGCGGCGCCGGGGCAGGCCGTGGCGTTGCCGTCGCGATGGCCGGAGATGCGCTCGAACGTCACCGCGCGGCCGGAGGGATAGCGGTTCGACGAGCCGCCCCCGGACACCACCGCCACCTCTCCCTCGACCGGCGCGCCGTGCAGCGGCAGCTTCCACGCCAGCAGCGCCGCGACCGCCTGCAGCGCCGGCTCGGTCTGCGGGACGGCCTCGTAGTCGCCGAGGTTCGCGACGCCGGTCGACACCGAGTTGTAGCCCTGCGCCTGCGCTCCGACGATCGCCTGGTCGACCCCGCCGGCACGGCCCTCGAAGATCGTGCCGTACTTGTCGACGAGGAAGTTGTAGCCGATGTCGTCCCACCCGTTCGAGTTGCGGTGGTAGCGGCAGATCCCGAGCACCATCGCGCGCGAGTCCTCCGGCGCGTAGTCGTTCGCGGTGACCGTGTGGTGGACGAAGGCCATGCGCACCTCGCCGTGCGCGGGCGCGTCGCGCGGCTGGCACTGGTCGCCGGCCCACTCCCACCGCGGCACGATCGGCGGCGCCCCCGGCGGCTGCTGCGCCTGGGCCCGCGCCGCGCGCGCCCTCGTCCGCGGGACGCGGGCGGCCACGAAGTGCGCCCGCAGCCCGCGCACGCGGCCGGCGACCCGCAGCTGCAGCGCGTCGGCGCCCCCGGCCCACGCGGGGTCGCTCGCCCGCGCGTCGTGCGCGCGCCCCAGCTCCACCCACCGGCGCCAGCCGCGCCGCGGGTCGTGGACGCGGGCGCGCAGGCGCAGCGGCCCGCTCGCGCGCGACCAGCGCACGCCGAAGACGTCGAAGCGCTTCGCCGTGCGCAGCACCTGGCCGTCGCCGGCCACCGCCCGCTCGAAGTCGCGGGCGCGCGGCTCGCTGGCCGTCGCCGGGGCGGCGGCGCAGCACAGGGCGGCGACGACGGCGCAGAGGAGGCGGCGCATCGGAGTCCCGAACACGGTCGCACAGCGCGAGTCGCGCTCGCGGGAGGCGCGTTGCAGGCGAATGCGCGTCGCGTGCGCGCGGAGCTAGCCCGCTCTCGCGAGGGGCAGCTGGAACTGGATCACCGCGTTCTCGAGCCGGGCGGTGCCGCCGGTGGGCAGGTGGCGGATGTGCACCTCGTCGTACAGGGCGACGAGGCCGACGACGGTCTCGCGAGGGATGCGGCCTGGCGCCTGGATCGTCCACCGGCGGCGGTCGTCCGGCGCGCGGACCGGCGACAGCTGGGTGACCTGCACCACCGGGCCGGCCCGGCCGGCGCGCACCAGTTGGACCAGCAGCCGCTCGACGTCGGCCTCGAAGCGCAGCTCGATCCGCTCGCCCGGCTGCACGGGCAGGGGCGGGACGCGCGGATGGGCGGCCGGGACGCCGCAGGCGAGCGTGATGTCGCCCGGCGCGCCGTCCGCACACGTGGAGGTCGGCCCGAGCAGCCGGTCGCCGCCGCGCGCCATCGCGCGAACCTGGACCGTGGCCGACGTCGGCTCGCTCGAGGCGGCGCCGTCGCCGCCCCCGCCCCCGCACCCGATCGCCGCGAGCCCGAGCGCGGCCAGCAGCCCGGCCGCCTCCCGGCGGCGCCGGGCCGGGAGGCCGTGAGGACGCGTCACGCGATCGGGTGCCGCGGGGCTCGGCGCAGGAGACGCCCTCCTCGCGGTACGGCGCGTGCTCGCCGTGGCCGCTGGCGTCGCCGCGCGCCGGAGACGCTCAAGTGAAGGCGGTCGTTGCTCACCAATGAGGCACAGTAGTCAACGCAGCGGCGCCAGAGCGCCCGCGGCGACCGGCGTGCCGGGCGGCGCTACGTGCCGGTGTACGGCCAGGGGAAGTCGGGCTCGGGCGCGAGGTCCGAGTCGACGTTCTCCTTGCGGAACGCGCGGAACGCGTCGAAGACGCCGTCGGTGAAGCGGTCGCAGACCACCCAGCGGCGCCAGGAGACTGCCGCCACCGCGTACGGCATGTCGGTGTTGTTCTCCATCAGCAGCGTCTTGTAGGCCCCGGCGCCCTTGACCTCTTCGTTCATCAGCGTCTCGAGCTGCGAGACGCGCCGCTCGGGAGTGCCCGGCTTGTACATGAAGATGACGCGGCCGTGCTCGAGCGTGTGGACCCAGTTCTCCTTGTCGGGAGAGCCGCCCGGCGGGTAGACGCCGTCAGGAGCCGCACCCGGCATCGGGCGATGCTTGCCGGACGTCGGCGGGTTCGTCTTGTACTCGTCGAACGTGTCGTTGACGCTGTCGAGGTGCCTGTTGCCTTCGTCGGGCAGCGTCTGGAACTTGCACCCGGCGGCCTTGACCGCCTCCTGCAGGTCGTCCGTCTGCTTCGGCGGCAGCGCGGCGCTCTTCCCGTCGCCGGTGTCGACCGGGCCGTCGTCGTCGCCGCCGCGGGTCACCGCAAAGACCACGATCGCCGCGACCGCCAGGGCGAGCACGCCGCCGAGGACGAGCCCGAGGCGCCGGCGGCGGGCCGCCGAGGCCTGGGCGGCGCGCTCGGCCTCCTCGCGCTCGCGGCGCAGCCGCTCCTTCTCTTCCTTCCTGCTCGCCATTCGCGGCGCGTAAGAGTACTAGCGCGTCGCCGCGCGGCGGCCGGCGGCTCGGGGCGGCGCCGGGGCCTCGGCCTGCCAGCACTCGTCGATGAACGCGGCGATCTCGTTCGTGAGCCGCTCGGGCGCCAGCCGCAGCTCGAGGATCGAGCTCGCCTCGAGCAGCCGGCCGTTCGGCAGCTCGTCCGCGAGCATCCCCGCGTCGGAGAACGGGTGGACCGGGTCGCGCCGGTGGCCGATGACGAGCGCCGGCTGGGTGAACGTCCGTCGCTGCCAGCGGTGCGGGGCGATCCGGCCGAAGAAGAGGCCCTCGAGCACCGCCCCGCTCGGCGCCGGGTCCTGCCGGATCGTGTCGAGCCCGACGTCGAGCAGGAACGGGGCGGCCCCGCGCGGGATCGCCCGGGCGCCGAGCTGCACCGCGCGCATCAGCGGGCCGCCGTAGCGCATCGCGAGCAGGAGCGGCAGGAACGCGACGCCGCACGCGATCATCGCCCCGTCGAGCACCGGCATCTCGACGACCATGCCGCGCAGCCGCTCCGGCGCGAGCGCCGCGGCCTCCAGCGTGACGTTCGCGCCCAGCGACGTGCCCGCGATCACCGCCTGGTCGACGTCGAGGTGGTCGAGCAGCGCGACCACCTGCTCGCCGAACATCGGCATCGAGTACTGCCACATGTTCGGCGGGCGGTCCGACCGGCCGTGCCCGAGCAGGTCGAGCGTGACGACCCGGTTGCCGCGCTCGGCGAGAGCGCGCGCGAGCGGCTTGTGCATCCGCTGCGAGAGGAGCAGCCCATGGAGTAGAACAGTCGTCCGCTCACCCCGCCCGAATTCGGTGTAGAACAGCCGATGGTCCAGGTGGACGAATGAGGGCACGGCCTGTCAGGGTAATGAAGCTGCGGCACCCGCCAACCCGCGATCCGCGCGCGCGTTGTGTCGGTGTGTCGCCGCACGAGACATGGAAGCCTCCGCACCGCCCCGCCCCCGCGCCCCCCTGCGCTCGCCCGACCGGCTGCGCACATGCGGTGACGCGGAGCTGGTGCGCCTCGTCCGGCTCGGCCACGAGCCCGCCTTCGAGCAGCTCTACGACCGCCATCACCGCGGCATCCTCTCCTTCTGCCGCCACATGCTCGGCTCGCGCGACGAGGCCGAGGACGCCGTCCAGCACACCTTCATCGCCGCCTACCGCGACCTGCGCGCCTCGGACAAGCCGATCCACCTCAAGGCCTGGCTCTACACGATCGCGCGCAACCGCTGCCTGTCCGTGCTGCGCGCCCGCCGCGAGCAGGTCGCGATCGAGGACGTCGAGCCCTCGGTCGACGGCCTCGCCGCTGAGGTCCAGCGCCGCCAGGACCTCAAGGACATGCTCCGCGACCTCCACCGGCTGCCGCACGACCAGCGCGCCGCGCTCGTCCTGTCGGAGCTCGGCGCCCTCTCGCACGAGGAGATCGCGATGACGCTCGACGTGCGCAAGGAGAAGGTCAAGGCGCTGGTGTTCCAGGCGCGCGAGTCGCTGATCAGCTCGCGCCGCGCCCGCGAGGCCGACTGCGCGGAGATCCAGCAGCAGCTCGCCGTGCTGCGCGGCGGGTCGCTGCGGCGGACGACGCTGCGCCGCCACCTCGAGCACTGCCCGGCCTGCCAGGAGTACCGGGCCGAGGTCCAGCGCCAGCGCGCGGCGCTGGCGATCATCCTCCCGGTCGCGCCGACCGCCGGGCTCAAGGGCGGCGTGCTCGGCGGCGCGGTGAGCGCCGGCGCGGGCGCCGCGGGCGGCGGCGCGCTCGCCGGTGGCGCAGGCGGCACGGTGGGCGCGAAGCTGATCGTCGGCGCCGTGATCGCGGGCGCCGGCCTGGGCGGCGGGCTGATGGCGATCGACGAGCTGACCTCGCCGCCGTCGAGCGCCGCCGACGAGCAGCACCGCGGCCGGTCGCAGGTGCCCCTGCACGCCGCCGACCGCGATCGCCACCGGCCGCCCTCCGACGGGGACGCAGCGCGCGTCGTCGCGGCGCTGCGCTCGCGGGCGAGCGACGCGGCCGCGCAGCGCGCCGCCGACCGCCGGGCGGGCTCCGGGCACGCCGTCTGGGCCAGCCCGATCCCGGGCAACCGCACCGGGCCCGATCCCGCCGTCGTCGTGAGCGTCATCACCGACCCGGTCAGCGCCGCCGAGGAGGCCGTCCGCAAGCCGAAGAAGGCGGACGACGGCAAGCCCGGCCGCGGGCGCGGCCACGCGAAGAAGGCGAAGAAGCCGAAGGTCCCGCAGGGCCAGGGCGCCCAGGGCAAGGGCAAGGCGTACGGGCGCGGGCGCGAGCCCGCGGCGTCCGCCGGCCGCGGCCGGCGCCCGACCCCGAGCGCCGGCGCCCCGCAGAGCCCGGGCCGGTCGGAGAGCGCGCCCGGCAGGCGCCGCGCGGGCCGCCGGGCGGTCCCCGGCCGCATCGCGCCGAAGAGCCGCGCCGCGCCGCCGCGCGCGCCCGCCGCGGGCTCGCCCGCGGCCCCGCCGGCCCCGCCGCGCCGCGGCCGGCGCAGCCAGGCGACCGCCCCGGCCGCGAAGGCGCTCGACGACGCGAAGGCCGCCGCCGGCGGCGCGAAGGACGCCGTCGACGGGCAGGTGCCGGGCGGCGGCGGGCAGGCCGGCGACGCCAAGGGCAGGCTCCGCACCGTCGTCGGCGCGGTGCTCGGCATCGCCCCGCTCTAGAACGTTCGTCCAGGCAGTCGGCGTCCAGAGGTTCGCCGGCGGCGCGCAGCGGGGAATCCTCAGGCGTTGCTCATTGCGACGTTCCTTGTCCTGCTCGCCCTCGTCGCGGTCGCCGCGATCGCCGTGGCGACGCTGCGCGGGCGCCGGCTGGACGAGGCGCGCGACGCGGTGGTCACGCTCGCCCGCGCGTGGGCGGAGGACGGCAGCTCGCGCGGGCGGCTGTGCGCGGCGGCCGCGCACGCGGCCGGCGCCCGGCTGGCGCTGCTCGCCGAGGCGACGCCGCGCGGCGACGCGCTCAGGATCACCGCGACGGCCGAGGCGCCCGACGTCGCCGGGCACGTCCTGGCCCTGAGCGAGACCCGCTCGCCGATCGTGCGCGCCTTCCTGCGCCGCGAGGCCGTGCACGTCGCCGACCTCGACGCGGTCGCCGAGGACGGTGCGCTGCTGCGCGCCGTGGGGGCGCGCTCGGCCGCCATCCACCCGGTGGTCCACGGCGACCGCGACGTCGGCGTCCTCGTGGTGGCCTGGTCGCGGCCGCGCGAGGAGCTCGACCCCCAGCGCGGCGAGCTGGTCGCGGCGCTGGCCGACGAGGCCGCCCGCGCGGTCGAGCGCGACGCGCACGTCAACCTCCTCGCCCGGCAGGCGCGCACCGACGAGCTGACCGCGCTCCCCAACCGGCGGGCGTGGGACGAGGCCGTCGTCCGCGAGATCTCGCGCGCCGAGCGCACCGGCCGCCCGCTGTGCATGGCGCTGCTCGACCTCGACCACTTCAAGGCCTACAACGACGCGCACGGCCACCAGGCCGGCGACGCGCACCTGCGCCGCACCGCCGCGGCGTGGCGCCGCGAGCTGCGCGCGATCGACGTGCTGGCCCGCTACGGCGGGGAGGAGTTCGGGATCCTGCTGCCCGACTGCGACCTCGCGCAGGCGCAGGAGGTGCTGGACCGCGTCCGCGCCGCGACGCCGAACCGGCAGACCGCCTCGGCGGGCGTCGTGCGGTGGGACGGGCGGGAGACCCCCGACTCGCTGCTGGCCCGCGCCGACGCCGCGATGTACCGGGCCAAGCACGCGGGCCGCGGCGTGACGATCCCCGCCTGAACGGGCGCGTTGGCGCTAAGGTGACGCCTCCGTCACCTTCGCACAAGGAGCAGCTCTCACATGGCCAAGGAGCCCCGCGTCCTGACCGGGAAGGTCGCCGCCATCACCGGCGCCGCCCGCGGCATCGGCAAGGCGACCGCCGAGGCGTTCGTCCGGCAGGGCATGAAGGTGGCGATCGGCGACCTCGACGTGGCCGAGGCGCGCCGCACCGCCGACCAGCTCGGCGCGGGGACCGTGGCGCTCGAGCTGAACGTCACCGAGCGCGCGTCGGTCGAGCGGTTCGTCGAGGAGGCCGAGGCGCAGCTCGGGCCGATCGACGTCTTCGTCAACAACGCGGGGATCATGCAGCTCGGGCCGTTCCTGGAGGAGTCCGACGCGACCGCCCAGCGCCAGATCGACATCAACGTCGTCGGGGTGCTCTACGGGATGAAGGTCATCCTCCCGCGGTTCCTCGAGCGCGGCGGCGGCCACCTCGTGAACATCGCGTCGAGCGCCGGCAAGGGCGGCTTCCCGGGCGGCGCGACGTACTGCGGGACCAAGCACTTCGTGATCGGCGTCAGCGAGGCGGTGCGCGGGGAGCTGCGCGACGCCCCCGTCGAGGTCTCGTGCGTCATGCCGGGCGTCGTCAACACCGAGCTGGCGGCGGGCGTCCCGCAGGCGCGCGGGGTGCGGAACGTCGACCCCGAGGAGGTCGCGGACGCGATCGTCGAGGCGCTGCAGCGCCCGCGGTTCGACGTCTTCGTCCCCAAGTCGATCGGGCCGATCAACCAGGTCATGAACATCCTGCCGCGCGGCGGGCGCGAGGCGATCGTGCGCGTGCTGAAGGCCGACCGGGTGCTGGCGGCGGCCGACCCCGAGGCGCGCCGCGGCTACGAGCTGCGCGCCTCCCACTCCGAGCCGGGGCTCGAGGAGGCCGACGCGCCGCGCCAGCTCACGAGCTGAGCCACTCGGCGATCCGCCGCCCGACGCGCTCGCCGGCGTCCTCCTGAAGGAAGTGGGAGGCGTCCGGGACGAGCTCGGGCGGCGGGCGCCCGATCGCCGCGGCGAACGCCTCGCCCACCCTCGGCGGCAGGATCGGGTCGTCCGCGCCCCACAGCAGGAGCATCGGGCCGTCCCACGCGCGCAGCGCCTCCAGCGTCGCCCGGCCCTCGGCCGCGCCCGGCGCGTCCTCGCTCGTGGGGATGAGCAGCGGCAGGGCCCGCGCGCCCGCCTTGTCGGCCGGCGACGCGAACGGGGCGTCGTACTGGGCGATCACCTCGTCGCCCGGGTCGTGCCTGCAGCCGCCGCGCACGAGCATCCCGACCGGCAGGTCCTCCGTGCGCTCGACGAAGTCGCGGAACGCCCGCCAGGCGTCGGTCATCCGCTGGCGGCCGGTCCACAGGCCGGTGTCCATCGCGACGATGCGGGTCACGCGGTCGCCCAGCTCCATCGCCGCCCGCAGCCCGATCGGCCCGCCCCAGTCGTGGACGACGAACGTCGCGTCGCGCAGGTCGAGCTCCTCGACGAACGCGACCGCCGCGGCGGTCAGGCGGTCGTACGTGTACCAGCCGAGGTCGGGCGGCTTCGGCGAGCGGCCGAAGCCGGGCAGGTCGGGCGCGACGCAGCGAAAGCCCGCGTCGCGCACCGGCGGGATGACCTTGCGCCACAGGAAGGACCACGTCGGCTCGCCGTGCCAGAACACCACCGGCGGGCCCGAGCCCTCGTCGACCCGCGCGAGGCGCAGCTCAGACGTCCTTGCCGCCCTCGACGCGACCGCGCTCGGCGCCGGTCTCCCGGAAGCGGTCGCGGGCCTCGTCGATCACCCTGAGCGCCTGCTCGCGCGGGAACCAGCCGTCGACCTTCACGTGCTTGCCCTCGGGCTGCTTGTAGATCGAGAAGAAGTGCGAGATCTCGTCGCGCAGCGGCTGGGGCAGCTCGTCCAGCTCGGTGATGTGGTTCCAGTTCGGGTCCTCGAGCGGGACGCAGACCACCTTGTCGTCGACGCCCTTCTCGTCGCGCATCCGGAACAGCGCGACGACCTGCGCGGGGATGACGCAGCCGGGGAACGTCGGCTCGGTGACGCACACCATCGCGTCGAGCGGGTCGCCGTCCTCGCCGGCGGCCTCGGGGATGAAGCCGTAGTCGGTGGGATAGACGACCGAGGAGAACAGGAAGCGGTCGAGCTTGATCGCCTGCAGCTCGTCGTCCCACTCGTACTTGTTGCGGCTCCCCTTGGGGATCTCGACGAGGACGTGCAGGCGGCCGGACGACATCGCCGCGGAGCATATGGCGTCTACAGCAGCGCCCTCGCGTCGCCGCCGACCGTGACGTGGATCGCCGCGGGCTCGCGCACCCAGGCGATCAGGTTGAGCGCCTGCAGGCGGTCGAGCATGAACTGGAACGCGAGCGCCTGGGCGCGCGACCGGTAGCGGCGCTCGACGTCGAACGCCCAGCCGGTCGTGTGGAGCGAGTAGCCGTGGGTCGCCTCGCGGTTGCGGCGCGCGAGCAGCCGCTGGTAGCCGAGGTCGCGGACCGTGCTGGTGAGGAGGAGCGGCTCGTCGCGGCCGATCGCCTTGACGCCGCGGCCGAGGTAGTCGAGCAGCGCGAGCGCCTCGGGGCGCAGGGCGCGGTAGAGCTCGGGGCCGGCGCTCTGGCGGCGCGCCAGCTCGCCCATCCGCCGGTCGATCGCCACGCCGGCCGCGCGCAGGTCGTCCGCGGGCAGCGCGACCAGCTCGCCGCCGTCGAGCGCCGTCTCGATCGCCTCCGGCTCGGCGAACAGCGCGGTGCGGTCCGGGCGGTGCAGGACCTCCTCGGCCGAGCCCTTGTTGCCGTGCAGCTCGGCCAGGCGCGCGAGCCCGTCCGGGTCCTCGCGGTGCAGGCGCATGATCTCGCGCGCCGCGCGCACCCGCCACAGGTAGGTGGAGGAGTCGTCGCCGAGCCGCGCGAGCCGGCCCCACGCCTCGGGGTGGCGCAGCGGGCTCGAGTCGAAGAAGACCTCGGCGTAGGGCGTGTCCTCGCCGGCGCCGAACGCGTCTAGGACGCCCTGCAGGTTGCCCACGCCCATGTGGTACGAGGCGACGGCCATGTCGTCGCGGCCGTCGAGCTCGCCCCTGGCGAAGTCGAGGTAGCGGACCATCGCGGCGAGCGCCTTCGGCGGGTCGTAGCGCTCGTCGACGCGGCGGCGCTCGGCCCGCAGGCGCTCGGCGCGCGCCGCCTGGCCGCGGCGCAGCGCGCGGGCGATGCGCTTCGTGAGCCGGCGGCTGGCGGCGACGTCGACCCGCATGCGCAGGAGGTTCGCGCCGGTCTCGGCGAGGATCTGGGCGAGCCCGACCGCGCCCTCCGTCCCGCCGGCCATCGCGTCGGGGCGGCCGGCGCTCTCGAGCAGGACCATCGCCTCGAGGACGTCGGGGTCGTGGTCGCCCGCGACCTCCTCGATCAGCCCGCGGTAGCGCGCGACGCGCGCGGCGCTCGCGAGCGCGCCGCCCGGGCTCTTCGCGTAGAGGACGTGCGCGAGGCCGGCCGCCGCGCGGCGCTCGAACTCCTCGCGGCGGTCGGGGTCGTAGGCGAACGGGTCCTCGGGCGCGCCGTCCTCGCCGGCGTGCGGCAGCACCGGGGACGGGCGCGGGTCCTCGCCGCCGCCGACGGTCCCGCCGACGAGCGCCGCCGCCGCCCACGCCGCCACGACGAGGACCGCGACCAGGGCGGCCGAGCGGATGGAGGCCGAGCGCGACACGGCGGCCCAGGGTGGCACAGCCCTGCGGGCGGGATCCGCTCCGGCGGCCCGTACGCTTGGCGGCGCCGCATGAGGGTCCTGTCCGCCGCCGACTCGCTGCACCTCGACGACGACCTGCTCGTCCTCGGCGACAACCTCGACGTGCTGCCGCGGCTGCCCGGCGGGGCCTTCGACCTGATCTCGATCGACCCGCCGTTCAACACCGGCCGCGCCCAGGTGCGCGGCGGGCGCCGGTACGAGGACGCCTACGACGACTACCCCGCGTTCCTGCGCCCGCGGCTCGAGCAGGCGCGGCGCCTGCTCGCCGTCCACGGGACGCTCTACGTCCACCTCGACCCGCGCGAGTCGCACTACGTGAAGGTGCTGCTGGACGAGCTGTTCGGCCGCGAGTGCTTCCTCAACGAGATCGTCTGGGCGTACGACTACGGCGCGCGCACGAAGCGCCGCTGGCCGCCCAAGCACGACACGATCCTCGTCTACGTGCGCGACCCGCGGGCGTACTGGTTCGACGCCGAGGCGGTCGACCGCGAGCCGTACATGGCGCCGGGGCTGCAGCGGTCGGCCGAGCGCGTGGCGCGCGGCAAGCTGCCGACGTCGGTGTGGTGGCACACGATCGTGCCGACGACCTCGCGCGAGAAGACCGGCTACCCGACGCAGAAGCCGGAGGGGATCGTGCGGCGGATGGTCGCGGCGTCGTCGCGGCCGGGCGGCTGGTGCCTGGACTTCTTCGCGGGGTCGGGGACGCTCGGGGCGGTGTGCGCGCAGCTCGGGCGGCGGTTCGTGCTCGTCGACAGCAACCCGGAGGCGATCCGCGTCGCCCGGGAGCGGCTGGACGCGGGGGCGGACGCGGCGGCCTGAGCGCGGCGCTCAGCGGCGGCGCAGGACGCTCTCGGCGAGCCCCTGCACGCGGGCGAGCGCGGCGGGCTGGAGCCGCCGCCAGCCGTCGCAGGCGCGGTGGTAGCAGGCGTCCTCGCCGCGCCACACCTGCAGGACGAGCCCGGGCAGGCCGGCCAGCTCGAGCTCGCGGTGGTCGGAGTTGCCGCTTCCCGAGTCGCGCAGCCAGCGCAGCGGCACCCCGCGCCGGCGACCGGCGGCGAGCAGCTCGCGCTCGACGCCCGGCCGCGGCCGCGGGCGCGGCGAGCGCAGCTGGAAGCGCCGGCCGCGGCCGACCATGTCGAGCGACAGCGCGTAGCGCAGCCGCCGCGCCGCCCGCCGCCGCCGCAGCTCCCGGACGAGCGCGCGGGCCCCGAGGTGGTCGGCGGCGCCGGTGTACGGCCGCTCCTCGGCGCCGGTCGCCACCAGCCAGACGTCGCACGGCGGGCGGATCGCGTCGAGCCGCCCGGCGAGCGCGACGACCACGCCGACGCCGGACGCGTTGTCGTTCGCGCCCGGGCCGGCGTCGACGCTGTCGGCGTGCGCCATCACGACCTTCAGGCACCGCCGTGGCCCGTCGCGCACCCCGACGACGTTCCGCGACCGCCCCTTCCCCGGCACCGCGAACGGCGTCGTGCGCACGTCGAGCCCGGCCGCGGCGAACCGCCGCGCGACCCAGCGGTGCGCGCGCCGCTCGGCCCGGCTCGCCGCCGGGCGCGAGCCGACGTCGCGGGCGAGGTGGACGGCGGCGTCGTGGGCGACGGTGCGCGCGGGGCTCGCGTCCTGCGCGGGCGCGGCGGCGGCGAGCGCGGCGGCGAGGAGGGTCGCCCTCACGAGCCCATTGTGACCGGGGGAGCCGGGTGGCCGGCTAGACCGGGCGATCGGCGGGCCCGGCGTCGTCGGGCCGCTCGGGCTCGTGCTCCAGCCGGTCCTCCCACATGTACTGCTGGGCGTCGTAGCGCATCTCGCCACCGGACTGCCGGAACTCGCGGATCGCCTGGCCGAGCGCGCGCGCGCTGTCGGGCAGGCGCTTCGGGCCGAGCACGATCAGCGCGATCACCAGGACGACGAGCAGCTCTCCGACCCCGACGGACACGTTCCCTCGCTATCCGCACGCGCCCCGGGGCGGCGCGAACAGGTGCCGGCGCAGCGGGCGCTCCCGCCCGGCGACGTGGACGACGACGGCCCCGCAGCGGCCCTGCTGCGGCGCGGCGTCGAAGTCGACGTCGACGCCGCCGCTGAAGTACGTGCGGTCGTCGCGGCACGCGGTGACGGGCTCCCAGCCGCACTCGCGCCGCTGCCCCGCCCGGGAGCGGGCGTGCCGGCAGGCCTGCAGCGTGACCACGTGCCCCGCGCCCGCGTAGCCGAGCCGCAGCCACGCCCGCATCTCGCGCGGCACGACGAGCGTGACGCGCGCGCCCGGCTCGACGAGGGCCACCGACTTCATCGGCGTCCCGCGGTGGCGCAGCGAGTAGCGGTACGAGCCCGGCAGGTCGACGAAGGCGACCGGGCCGGCGATGGTGTCCCGGCCCGGGCGAGGCCGCAGCGGGTCTCCCTCCACGCGCTCGGCGCAGCCGCGCACGGCGGCGGCCGGCGCGGCGTCGTCCGGGCGGTCGCCGGCGCTGACGGCGAGCGCTGCGGCGGCCAGCGCGGTGGACACCCCGAGCACCGCTGCCGCGCGCCCTCGATGCGAGCCTCCTCTACGCGCGGCCGATCAGCAGCCGACGCGCCAGTAGGTCGAGCAGATGACACCGCCGCACCCCGCGTCGCAGCCGTAGGCCGTCGACGCGTACCGCTCGCAGCAGCGATAGGTGCACCCGTCGCCGGCGGTGCAGCTCCAGCACCACGAGCAGATGTAGCGGCAGTCCCCCGCCGGATGGCACAGGCAGCAGCAGCGATGGTGGTAGGTCCCGCTGCCGCAGTGGCTCGCCGAGGCGGTCGACGAGAGCCCCATGAAGCCGAGCACCGCGCCGACCGACGCACCCCCGGTCCTCTTCAGGAACCCCTTGCGATCGGTCGCCCTGCCGACGATCTCGGCCAATCGTTCCGCTGACATGACGTGCTCCTTCCTCTCTTCTGACCTCGGTCAGACCGTGCCGCTCTGGATGACGTGGGCTGTGAGCGCGGCGGCGGCGGCCAGCAGCCCGACCACGTGCGTGAGCTGGAACGCCCGGCGGCGGTCGTCGACCGCGTCGAGCAGCTCGGGGGTGTGCGCGACGTCCGCGACGAGCAGCGGGGCGATCCACACCGACAGCGTCCGGCCGGCCCAGAAGGCGGCGAACACCGCGGCCCCGAAGGCCGGGTCCGCGAACAGCACGGCGACGACCACCAGCAGCCAGACGCCGGCGAACGTGAACCAGGTGGTGACGGTGAGGCCCACGTGGAGGCCCCAGAGCGCGGCCGCGACCGGGCTCGAGCGCGTCTTCGCCCACAGCTCCTGCGTCTGGCGGGCGAGCTGCGGCAGCGGAAGCGACGGCCAGCGCAGCTCCCGCGCGATCGCGTACGCCGCCACCGCCAGCGCCACCGCAAGGCCGCCCGGCCCCATCCGGTCCGGCAGCGCGAGCTGGCCGGCGAGCCCGAGCGCCGCGCCGACGAGCGCGCTCGTCAGCGCCCCGGCCACCACGTACGCGCCCACGCGGCCCAGCCACCTCCTCCTCTGCCGCGCCACCTTCCCGAGGGGCGTGAGCGCTCCGAGGAGCGACTGGCCTCATATGCCCACCAGCTGGGTCCAGCCGAGGATCACCGCCGCCGCGCCGAGCCCGAGCCGCGGGTCGGCGGCGCTCGCCGCGGCGCCGGCGGCGAGGAGCAGCGCGGGGACCGCGACGACCGCCGCGTCGACGCGCGCGGCGTCGCGGTCAGGCAGCGCCGCCGGGAGCCTGTGCTCCGCCGTCCGCTCGCTCGCCGCCATGGTCCCCGTTCGCTTCGCTGGCCATCATCTCCTCGAGCTCGTCGCCCCGCATCGGCTGCCCGTACGTGAGGACGTGCCCCTCGTTGACGAGCACGGCGGTGGGGACGCCGTCGATCCCCAGCAGCTCGCTCACCCTCTCGTCCTCGTCCACCACGACCCGCACGCTGGTCAGGCCGTGCTCGTCCACGAGCCTGCGGCACGACGCTGCGTCGGACCGGCAGATCACGACGACGTTCCCCTCCGCCTTGACCTGCAGCTGCTCGAGCTCGTCGAGCGTGACCGCGCACGTCCCGCACTCCGGCGACACGAACAGCAGCGCGGTCAGCTGGCGCGAGACCTCGTCGCTGTCGACGCGCTCGCCGGCGAGGTCGGTCGCCGTGAAGGCGGGCACCGGGTGGCCGGCGAGGTGCTCCTTGCCGCCCGGCGGCGGCGGCGCGGCGACGCCCTGCTGCTGCAGCGTGTAGAGCGTGCGCAGCATCCCGAGCAGGAGGAACGTCTGCAGCGCCACGACGGCCCACAGGAGCGCGTACGAGACGTAGAAGGCCTCGGTCATCCTCGGGTGACCTTCAGGCTCGGCCCGGCGTCGGTCGCGCTCGCGACGCCCGCCGGCTCTTTGCGCAGCCGCACCACGGACGCGAGCTCGGGCAGGTGCAGCAGCCAGAGGGCGAGGACGGCGATGCCCGCGCCGATCCCGCCCGCCGAGAGCGCGTACTCGAGCGCGGTCGCGTCCCCGGGGTGCGCGCTGGCGGGCGTGAACGGCGGGCCGTCGGCGGCGGCGACGACGCCGACGGCGAGCAGGATGAGCGCGAGCCGGACGAGGGTGCGGGGCGAGATCCGCTCGGTCCGCTCGCCGAAGCAGCCGCACGAGATGTCGCGCCCGCGGCGCAGGTTCACCCCGACGCCCGCGGCGAAGACGAGCAGCAGCACGACCGCGAGCGCCAGCGCCGCCTCGGCCAGCCAGCCGGTCAGCAGCGACACCGCGAGGAACGCCTCGGCGGCGATGAGGGCCGGCGCGACCAGGCGCGAGCGGGCCGGCGAGATCACCTTGTAGTTCGCGACCGTCCGCGCGAACTCGCGCGGCCGCTGCAGCTTCGGGACGACGCTCAGCAGGAAGACGGCGCCGAGCGCGAGCTGCAGGCCGTAGGCGACGTGGGTCATCGCGCCGCGCCGGCCCTCTCTCCCAGCTCCAGGTCGCCCCAGTTGCGGTTCTCGCTCACCGACTCCAGGCGCCACGTCGTCGACCACAGCTCCGGCCCGCGCGCGGGGTCGAACGCCAGGCGCCGGAACATCTCGCCCGCCGCGTGGACGTGCCGCATCGAGTGGGTCCCGAAGGCGGGGATCGCGGCCGGCTCAGACCAGATCGACATGCTCAGCCAGCTCGCGGGGCTGTCGACGAGGAAGGCCGCTTTAAGAAGGCCGGGAACCTCGCGCGCCTCCCTCACGACGCGCCGGTACTCGAGGTACGAGGGCACCAGGTGACGCGGCCCGCGCAGGCCGAACCGGGTCATCACGCACGTGACGGGGCCGGCGTCGCTCACCACGAGTCCCTCTCGCATCTGCCCGAGCGTGTCTGAACGCTCAACGCCCCCTCTCCTATCCGCGCCGCGCGAGCTTAGAGCGCGGTGTCGGAGGGGTCAAGGCGGAGGGATGTACCTAGCGCTAACCGGTCTCCTGTGTACGCTGCTCGGCGCTCTATCTGGGGAAGCGGCCGTGCCAGAGGCCGGCCGGCGACGACGGCGGTGAGGGGAGCGTGCTGAGGGGCTTCGTGGCGGTGGCGGTCGTGGCGACGCTGGCGGCGGACGCGTCTGCCTCCGCGGCACGGACGTCGAAGTGCTGGACGCGCGGCACGACGGTCGTCGCCACCCGCGACGCGCGGATCTACACGGCCTTCGACGGCGGCGAGCTCTGGGCCTGGGGCTGCCTGCGCCGGCGTGGCGCGCGGGCCGTGCCGCTCGACGCGGTGGCCGGACGAACGGGGCCAGCGACTTCCAGCTCGCCGGCACGTTCGCGGGCTACGTCAGCCGTGGCGGCGGCTGTGCTCGCGGCGAGTGCGTCGGCGACCAGGTTCAGGTGGTCGATCTCAGGCAGCGATGGCGAGACGAGCAGGGCAGGCGGGTCTTCCTCCGCACATGGCCGGGGCGCGCCTTCGTCCTGAGTCCGCGCGCCGAGCTGGTCCTCGTGCGCGACGACCCGGCCGGCGCGGCCGTCGTCTTCGTCGACGCGGCGACGGGGACCGGCGAGCGGACGCTGGACACGGGCGCGATCGATCCCGGATCGCTCGCGCGGCGGGGGTCGCGCATCTACTGGATGAACGCCGGCGAGCCGCGCACGGCGCTGCTGCGGTGAGCGCAATCAGTGAGGGGCCGATCTGAGGCTCCTTGCCGTTGCGACCTTGGTGATCGTCGGGGCGTCGCTCGCCGACGCGTTCGCCTCGGCCCCGCGGCGGTCCGAGTGCTGGACGCGCGGCACGACGGTCGTCGCCACCCGCGAGGCGCGGATCTACACGGCCTTCGACGGCGGCGAGCTCTGGGCCTGGGGCTGCCTGCGCCGGCGTGGCGCGCGGGCCGTGCCGCTCGACGCGGTGAGCCGGACGAACGGGGCCAGCGACTTCAGGCTCGCCGGCACGTTCGCGGGCTACGTCGGCCGTGGCGGAGGATGCGCGCGCGGCGAGTGCACCGGCGACGAGGTCGAGGTGGTCGATCTCAGGCAGCGACCGAGACGGATCCCGGGAGGCGTCGAGACCACCGCCCGCAGCTGGCTCGGCCGTGCCTTCGTGCTGACCCCGCGCGCCGAGGTCGTCCTGGTGCGCGACGACCCGGCGGGTGCCGCGGTGGTCGTGGCCCACGCGGTGACGGGGCGTGTCGAGCGGACGCTCGACACGGGTGCGATCGACCCGGGCTCGCTGGCGCTGAGCGGCTCGCGCGTCTACTGGATGAACGCCGGCGAGCCGCGCACGGCGCTGCTGCGGTGACGGCGCCGCGTGGACGCCTCAGACGATCTGCAGCACGGGGTCGCCGCCCGCGGCCGGCTCCGCGTCGTGCCACGCCCGCGAGAGCCGCTCGATCGCGGCGCGGATCGTCTCGACCGGCAGGGAGTACGGCAGTCGCAGGTAGCGATCGAGGGCGCCGTCGGGCGACAGCCGCGGGCCGGGGATCAGCGTCACGCCGCTGCGGTAGGCGACGTCCGCCAGCAGGCTGCTCGACCCGCTGGGCAGCTCCGCCCACGCCGACAGGCCGCCGCTCGGGAGGTCGAGCCGCCAGCCGGCGGGCGTGACCGCGGCGGCCAGTGCGTCGCGCTGGCGCGTCAGCGACGGCCTGGAGCGCTCGAGGTGCGCGTCGAGGTCCGCGAGCAGCGCGACGGCCGCGATCTGCTCGAGCGGGGCTCCGCTCAGGTCGGCGGTCGTGCGCGTCGCCGCGACCGCCGAGAGCTGGCGCGGGCTCGCGCGGATCCAGCCGACCCGCAGCCCCGCCCACACCGCCTTGCTGAGCGACCCGACCGTGATCACGCCGTCGGACGGGTCGTGGCCGGCGATCGGGCGCGCGACCGCGTCGGGGTCGAGCGCGATCTCGGCGAGCGTCTCGTCGATGATCAGCGTGACCCCGTGCCGGCGGCAGTGGCGCACCAGCTCCTCGCGCTGGGCGTCGCGCATCAGGCGGCCGGTGGGGTTGTGGAAGTCGGGCATCAGGTACGCGAAGCGGGCTCCGGTCTGCGCCAGGAGCGCCTGCAGGGCGTCGAGCTGCCACGGGTTTGCGGAGACGTCGAGGCTCACCATCCTGGCCCCCGCGAGGCGGAGGCTGTCGATCGCCCCGGGGTACGTCGGGGACTCGACGACGACGGTCTCGCGACTGCGCACGAACGTGCGCACCAGGAGGTCGATCGCCTGCTGGGCGCCCGAGGTGATCAGGATCTGCTCCGGCGCCGTCGGGACGCCGCGCAGCTCGTAGCGGGCGGCGACCGCGGCGCGCAGCGAGGCCAGGCCGAGCGGCTGGTAGCCGTGGTGGCCGACCAGCGCCCCGGCCTGCTCGGCCGCCGCCCTCAGCGCCGCGACGACCGCCTCGCCGGCCTTCGGCGAGGCCTTCGTGAGGTCGATCACCGGCGCGGCGTGCCCGTTCAGCCGCGCCGCTCCGGCCCACGGCAGGAAGTGCTCGACCGAGCCCTGGCTCAGGCGCGTGACGCTGCCCGCCCCGCGGCGGCTCTCCAGCAGGCCCTGCTCGCGCAGGGCCGCGTACGTCCGCACGACCGTGGTGCGGCTGATGCCGAGCTCGGCCGCCAGCGGTCGCTCGGCGGGCAGCCGCACGCCGGGCGCGACCCGGCCGTCCGAGAGCAGCTGACCGAGCCGGCGGCACAGGCGCTCGTACATCGGGCCCGGGCCGCCGCGCCAGTCGCCCAGCAGCCCGGCGAGCGCATGCGCGGTGATGTGGCGCTGACTCACCGCTGCACCGCCGATGCCAGTTCGCGCGAATTGGCGTCTTTCACAGGCACGATTGGCCCCTTAGCCTCGCACGTCATGGACCTCATCACAACGCTGATCCACGGCGACGAAGCAGCGCGGCCGCCGGGCGCGGTGACCCCGCCGATCGCGCAGGGCGTCAGCTGGGCGTCGCCGTCCGGCGAGGAGTTCCTCGCCGCGATGCTCGAGCCGATGCACCCGCTGATGTACAACCGGCACGGGAACGCCAACCACACCCAGGCCGCGGCGATCGTCGCGCAGCTCGAGGGAGCCGAGCGCGCGCTGGTGACCGCGGGCGGCATGGCCGCCGTCAGCACCGCCGTGCTGGCGCTCGTGAGCGCAGGCGATCACGTCGTGGGCCAGAAGAGCATGTACGGCGGCGTCACCGACCTCCTGCTCAACCAGCTGCCGCGCTTCGGCGTCGAGACGACCGTCGTCGATCAGGGCGACGTCGGCGCGTTCGAGGCGGCGCTGCGCCCGAACACGAAGCTGATCCTGGTGGAGACGCCCAGCAACCCGCTGCTCGAGGTCACCGACCTCGCCGCGGTCGCGGGCCTCGCGCGCGGCCAGGGCGCGCTGACCCTCGCGGACAACACGTTCGCCACGCCCGTCAACCAGCGGCCGATCGAGCTCGGCATCGACCTCGTGTGGCACAGCGCGACGAAGTACATGGGCGGTCACGCCGACCTGATGGCCGGCGTGCTGGCCGGTCCCAACGAGCTGGTCGAGCGCCTGTGGCACATGGCGCAGGTCATCGGCGCGGCCCTCTCGCCGTTCAACGCCTGGCTGCTGCTGCGCGGGCTGCGCACCCTCTCCCTGCGGGTCGAGCGCCACAACGCGAACGGGATGGCGCTGGCGCGAGCGCTCGAGGCCCATCCCGCCGTGAGCCAGGTCTACTACCCGGGCCTCCCGAGCCACCGCAACCACGACGTCGCGAGCCGGCAGATGAGCGGCTTCGGCGGCGTGCTCGCGTTCGAGCTCGAGGCCGGCTACGACGCCGCGGACGCCTTCATCGAGCACGTCCAGCTCGCCCAGCGCGCGCCGAGCGTGGGCCACGTCTCGTCGCTCGCCGCCCATCCGGCGGCGATGTGGGCACAGGCGATGACGCCGGAGCAGCTCGAGGCCGCGGGCATCCGGCCCGGCCTGGTCCGCTTCGCGGCCGGGATCGAGCACGAGGACGACCTGGTGGCGGACGTCATCGGCGCGGTCGATCGCGCGACGCGCTGAGCATCTCCGAGGGCGCGGCCGGGCGGCGACGTCCGCCCGGCCGTGTGTGGGCGGCGGGGTCTCGCGACGGCATGGAGCTAGCCGGGCTCGAACCGGCGACCTCCTGGGTGCGATACGGCCCAGGAGCGTCCCCGGTCGAGAAACCCATGCCGTCGTCGGAGGTCAACATCCAACGGCCGGCCTGGATCGGACCCCTCCCAACGGCTTGCACCCCCTCAGTACCCCACCGGTCCGCGACAGCGGATCTCACTGACCCGGAGCGCCGCGCCACCTGCTCGACGTAGTAGCGCCAAGCGGCGGGCCCGGCGGCGAGCTTTCCGATGGACAGCACCCAACCAAGTCGCGCGAACCCGCCGACCACCCCCGCCGCGGATCGCATGCAAGTCTGTGCTGGGCCGTTGGAGCTCAGTTGGCGTTCGGGTTGAGCTGACGATCGCGGGGGGCGGGCGACGCGAGCGCTCGGACGCAGACGGAGTGGGAGGCTGCGTCAGAAGGCGTCGGCCGGGGTGCCGTCGCCGCGGACGAGCTGAATGTCGTGATCGCGGAATCCAAGGAGGCTGCTGATCACAGCGGAGGCCACACCCGACTTCTCCAGCGGGGGATCCGCGGCATCGGCGCCGAACGCCTCAACGAAGAGATCGCCGCCGGGCTCTCGGTCCGTCACATCGAAATGTGCAACCGAGACCTCATCGATGCCGCCGGTATGCGGAAAGATCCCCGCTCGGGCATTGACTGCGAAGCCGGCAACCAATGCGTCGGGCCGGCTCTCAATGAGCACTACGAGGAGCCGCTCCGCGCGCGGCGGGTTGCGCTGGGCGGAGCGCCTCAAGCACGGCGCTGCAGCGAGCCACCACGCCGCAGCACGTTGACGGATGGTGGACCAACGACGTCCTGGTCTGATTCCTGGGTCGCCGCGAGAACGTCGGTCTCTCCGACCCCGCTGTCTCCCGTGAGTACGAGAACTGCGGCATCGCTGCTCCCGACACCGTTGAGCACCGCGTCGCGGCCGAACAACGCAGGTGGCGGCGCCTCCCCACTCACGGTGGCATGGTAGGCACACCTGGTTCGTCGCGTAATCGAAAGTCGTTGACCTTGAGACTCGACGACGAGGCAGGACCGCGCGGTTACGAGTAGAACCCGAGCGCATGGCCGCACAGGACGACGCACGTGAGTTCGAGATGCGGACCCTGTTCAACCTCACGCGGCCAGAGGAGTACGGGCGCGCCGATATCGACGCCGTTCTGGAACTTAAGGGACGAGCCATCCCCGCCGCGCTCCGCGGGCAAACCGTGAGCTTTGAGCTGAAGTCGGCGACCGGCGGCCGCCCGACGATCTCCACGGTGCGCGACTTCGGCCTTCACTACCTCGAAAAGTGGCGGAAGCTGCACTGGCTGTTCGGTATCTACGAGGGCGGCAGGCTCCAGTACTGCCTGTACGGGTCGCCGGCCGCGATGAAGCCGTGGTTCGACCAGATGGCGGCGTACATCGGGCCGGACGTCGCGCTTGCCGAGCACGCGCCCGACTTCATCAAGGACAGCACGCTCACCGCGATCCTGGGCTCACGCCGGAAGTTCACGCGCTCGGACGCGCGCTGGCTGATGAAGAACCAGTACAGCGCGGCCGACTACGACGCCGCCGCCGATCTACCTGGCGGCGAATACTCGCGACGGGCGATGCTCAGCATGCTCCGGCAGCGCTGCGAGTACGTGATTCGCCGTGGCTCGACCTTGAACAACCCGCACATCCCGGCGAGCTACTTCGCCGACTGGGAGCGGATCACCGAGGATCACGCCGCGAGGCTCCGCGAGCTCGTCGTCGAGGCACTGACGGCCTCGCGGCGACGGCGTCGCTGACGACAGGCGCTGTCCGGTTCCTGTCATACCGTGCCGGGTCGGGCCCACCTCATGACTGATGCCTCCGACACCCTCTTCGACCACCAGGGCGGCACCGCGGCTCCGTGGTACGAGGGCTGGGATTTGACTGAGGAGAAACGCGAGTTCTTCCGGCAGACATCGCTCCGCTCGCGCGAGGCAAAGCTCCGCGCACTGAGTGCGGATCCCGTCGATGCGGAGGCACTGCATCGGCCGAGGCTGGACCCCTCGGATCTCATGCCTCGCGTGTCTCCGCACCTGCTGCCAGCGCTGTCGCTGTTCTCAGGGGGCGGCGGGCTCGACCTCGGCTTCGAGCGCGCCGGCTACCGACATGTCGCTTCGTTCGACACGCTCGAGCCCGCCGGCGAGACGCTTCGCACCAACCGCCCCGACTGGACGGTCAACTCGGGCGAGGCCGGCGACGTACGGCGCATCGACTGGCACCGGTACCGCGGCGAGCTGGCGGTCATCCACGGCGGGCCGCCGTGTCAGCCCTTCTCTGTCGCCGGTCGGCAGCGCGGGAGCGAGGACGCGCGGAACATGCTTCCCGAGTTCGCGCGCGCCGTCGAGGAGGCCGAGCCCCTTGCGTTCGTGTGCGAGAACGTGCCGGCGCTCGCGGGCCCGAAGTTCGCGTCCTACTTGCGCGAGACGCTCTTCGAGCCGCTCTCGCGGAGCTACCGCGTGACGATGTTCAAGCTCAGCGCGCACGACTACGGCGTGCCCCAGCTACGCCACCGCGTCTTCTTCGTCGGCTTCCGTCGCTCCCAGGATGCAGCTCGCTTCGCGCCGCCCGACCCCACGCATCGCGCCGACCATCTCGCACGCGGGCCGCAAGCGGCAGCCACCGCAAACCCACTGCAGCCGACGATGGGCGCGCGCGAGGCTCTCGGACTTCCCAAGACGTCGGTCGACGCGCTCGCGCCGACGCTTCGGAGCACGCTGACGGGCCCGCGTCATACGACGTCGATCCTAAGCAGCGTCTCGGCGCAGCGCACGTGGGAGATGCTCGGGCTGTGGCCGAACGGCGTCGCGAGAAGTCGTGCGGCGGCATCGCGGTTCCCAACTGACAACGGTCATGTGCGCCTGGCCGTGGCCGACTGTGCCGTTCTTCAAGGGTTCCCATCGTGGTGGCGCTTCGAGGGCGCCGTGTACATGTCGCTCGGGCAGATCGGTAACTCCGTCTCCCCACCCGTCGCCTACCGCGTCGCCCTCGCGGTCGCGCAGGCCCTCGACTACACATCCGGCGGCTAACGTTGAACCGGTGGCACGATCGTCGCCGCCGCCCAGCAGCCACGTCGCCCGCCGGACCATGGAGGCGAACCGGCGCACGGACACGACTCCGGAGCGCCTCCTGCGCTCAGAGCTGCACGCGCGTGGGCTGAGGTACCGAAAGGACCGCCGGCTCGAGGTGGCGGGGCGGCGCGTGCGGCCCGACCTCGTGTTTGGGCCGGCCCAGGTGGCCGTCTTCGTTGACGGCTGTTTCTGGCACCGCTGTCCCGAGCACTCGACGTACCCCCGTGCGAACGCGGGGTTCTGGCAGGCGAAGTTCGACCGCAACGTCGCTCGCGATCGAGCCGACGATGCCGCGCTGACGATGGCTGGTTGGACCGTCGTTCGCGTGTGGGAGCACGAGGATCCGGCAGCCGCCGCGAGCCGAGTGGAGACAGCGGTGCGCCGACACAGCTCCGCTGAGCTGCATCGGTAGTAGTGCTCGCTACTGGGCTTCCAGAGGGGCTGCGTACGCGGAATATCGATCGCGGCGACTGTGCCGAGTTGCTGCAGGCGTATAGAGGAGGGTCAGGAAGAACATCAGCCATGCCTCGCGATCGCTGGCGGTGACTGTGGGGGCGCAAGCTTCGTCGTAGGCCACCTCGAAGGCGCCGCATTCAGAGCAGCGGACAGAAGTGCGCGTCGTGGACGACGAGGTCGATCCGGTCGCTGCGGTTGCCGTCTGCGTCGATCATGAAGGCGCTTGAGATGGCCTAGCGCCCCGGGCAGGAAGCCGTCTCGGCCGTGGCGACCGTCGAGGACGGACTGCCAGGTGACCTCGCCCACGTCGCCTCCGGGTGCAGTGCACGCTGCTCGCCGCGAGCTTCGAGCGCGGAACAGGCAAGCACTACGCGAGCCTTTACGACCGGCACATTGGCCCGTACCTCGGCTCGACGCCGCCGCGAGCGCTGACGCCGCAGGTTTGTTGCCCGCTGGCAGGCCAACCGGCTCAACGCGGGCGCGGGGCGCGGCGCACCTGCGGCATGCGTTCGAGCTGTTCGGATCGATCCTGCAGCGCGCGTACGAGAACAGCGCATCGTCGTCAACCCGACGCGACAGGTCCGCAAGGCGAAAGCGGCCGGAGCGTGAGGAGGTCCGCCCGCTCGCCCCGATCACGTTCGAGCGAATGCGCGCGCACCCGCTAGCGAACGGCAGCGAGAACCCGATGCGGGACGCGACACTCATCTCCGTCCTCGCGTACGCGGGACTGCGCCCAGGCGAAGGCGCTCGCCGCCGTGGGGCGACCTGCGGACGAAGACGATCCTTGTCCAGAGGGCGGTGTCGCTCGGTGAGGCCAAGGCGAAGAAGACGAGCAAGAACCGCACCGTGCGGCTGCTCGGCCCGCTGAACGCGGATCACGCGGAGTGGCGTCTCGCGGCCGGCCACCCCGGCGACGAGGCGCTCGTCTTCCTGGCAGCGCAAGGCGCCGCGTGGACCCGAGCCGGCCTGTCAGTCGTGGCGCCGGCGGGCGTTCGAGCGGGCGCTCACGGCGGCGGACGTCGAGAAGGCGCGCCCCTATGACCTGCGCCACTCGTTCGCCTCGCTGCTCATCCACAAGGGGCGCAGCGTGATCTACGTCGCCCGCCGGCTCGGCCACGATGCCCGGCTCACGCTGACGAAGTACGGCCACGTCATCGACGAGCTCGACGACACGCCGCGGCTCGACGCGGAAACCGCGATCCGCAAGGCGCGCGAAGCGCTGGCGGTACCCCCTCAGTCCCCAGCGCCCCGGACGCTGGGCAGCTCGCGCTCCTCTGGACGAAAGAAACCGCTGATGGCGTCGGCGGCCGCAAGCAGTGGAGCTAGGGGGACTCGAACCCCCGACCTCCTGGGTGCGATCCAGGCGCTCTCCCAACTGAGCTATAGCCCCGCAACCGAACGGCTCGTCCGGCGTTCCTAAGTCTAGCTCGACCGGGGAATACGCTCTTGGACCCTCCCCCGCGCAGCGCCGACGAGCGTGAGCTTTCGCAACCGCCTGACTCTCTTCTTCGTGGCCATCGTGATCCTCCCGATGGTCTCGATGGCGTTCGTGCTGTTCCGGCTGCTGTCGGACAACGAGCGGGGGAAGGCCGACGCTCGCATCGCCGCGCGCCAGCAGACGGCTCGCAACCTGTTCGCGGAGGACGCCGAGCGGGCCGGGCGGCTGGCCGCGCGCTTCGGCAGCGACCCCGCGCTCGCGCGTGCTCTGCGCGCGCGCGACGACCCCGCCGCGGCGCGGCGCGCGACGGCGCTGGTGCAGGAGCTGGGGATTGCGCGCGTGCGGATCTCGACCGCGGCCGGGCGGACCGTCGTCGACGCGGGGTCCGACCTCGCGACCGCCGTCGCCGAGCGCGAGCTGGTCGATCCGGGCGGGCGGCGCTACCGGCTCGAGCTGTCCGACCGCACCGCTCCGGCGTTCGCGCGCAGCGTGCGCCGCATCACCGGGCTGCACGTCGTCGTGCGCAGCGGCGGGCGGACGCTCGGCGCGACGATCCGCGGCGTCCCGAGCCGGCCGCTCCCGCTGCCGGTCGGCGAGGTCGAGGTCGGCGAGACCGAGTACCGCGTCGCGTCGTTCGCCGACCGCGAGGGCTTCGGCGAGGTGCCGACGCGCGTCTCGCTCTTCGCCGGGCAGGAGGAGACCGACGAGGCGATCGGCCAGGCGCGCCTGCTGGCCGGGGCGCTGCTGGCCGGGTTCTTCATCCTCGCGTTCACGTTCGCCGCGGTGGTCTCGCGCTCGCTGCAGAGCCGCATCGCCGCGTTCCTGCAGGCCGCCCAGCGCCTCGGCCGCGGCGACTTCTCGTCCGAAGTGCCGATCGAGGGCCACGACGAGTTCGCCGCGCTGGGGGTCGAGTTCAACAGCATGGCCCGGCAGCTCGAGGGCCGGCTGGAGGAGCTCGACCAGCAGCGCGCGCGGCTGGAGAACCAGCTGCGGCGCATCGGCGAGGCGTTCGCGTCGAACCTCGACCGCGACGCGCTGCTGGAGATCGCGGTGCGCACGACGGTGGACGGCGTCGTCGCCGACGGCGGGCGCGCGACGCTGCGCCCGCAGGCCGGCGAGGCGCCGGAGGAGCGCGCGTCGACCGGCGACCCCGCGGGCCTCGCCGAGGTCGTCGCGCAGGCCGAGGGCGAGGTGCTCGCCAGCGGCCAGCCGCGCGAGGTCTCGACCGACTCCGGGAGCGCGCTGGGCCACCCGCTGCGCGGCGCGCGCGACGAGGTGCAGGGCGTCGTGTCGGTGTGGCGGCGCGACCGCCCGTTCGCGCCCAACGAGCGCGAGCTGTTCCACTACCTCGCCGCGCAGACCGGCGTGTCGCTGGAGAACGTCGACCTGCACGAGACCGTCCAGCGCGAGGCGGTCACCGACGAGCTGACCGGCCTGTCGAACCACCGGCGCTTCCAGGAGGCGCTCGCGTCCGAGCTCGAGCGCGCGCGGCGCTTCGAGACCGGCGTGGGCCTCGTCATGCTCGACGTCGACGACTTCAAGAAGGTCAACGACACCTACGGCCACCAGGTCGGCGACCGCGTGCTCAAGGAGGTCGCGCGCGTGCTGCGCACCGAGTCGCGCGAGGTCGACGAGCCGGCGCGCTACGGCGGCGAGGAGCTGGCGGTCATCCTGCCCGCCGCCGACCTCGAGGGGGCCTACAACCTCGCCGAGCGCGTGCGCCGCGGGATCGAGGCGATCGACGTGCCGATCCCGGGCGACCGGCCGCTGCGCGTGACCGCGAGCTTCGGCGCCGCGGCGCTGCCCGAGAGCGCCACCGACCAGGGCTCGCTCATCGCCGCGGCCGACGCCGCGCTGTACGCCGCGAAGCGCTCCGGCAAGAACCGGACGGTGCGCGCCGAGCCCCAGGGCGCCCGGCCGTCCGGGTAACCTGCCGGGGCATGGGACTGCTCGACGACGCCATCCGAGAGCACCTGGAGCTGAAGCGCCGGCGCGGCGCCGACCCGGCCGAGGTGGCCGAGCAGGAGCGCGAGGCGCTCGGCCCCGTCCGCGGCGCGGCCGACACCGCGACGGCCGAGCCGCCGCCCGCGGCGGTCGCCGAGCCGGAGCTCGAGCTCGACCCCGAGCCGGAGCCGGAGCACCACGCGCCGCCCGAGCACCACGGCGCGGTGCGCGCGCCCGACCCGCCTCCGGCCGACGCCGGCGCCGGCGAGCCGGCGCAGCAGTTCCCGCCGGACGACCCCCACGGCGACGACGCTCCGCCCGCCGCCGACGCCGCCGGCGAGGACGTGCTCGACGAGACGCCCGACTTCCTCCAGGAGGCGCCCGAGCACGACCGCCTCTGGTTCGAGCAGCGCCCGCCGCGCGACTTCGACTTCTGAGCGCCGCCGCCGTGCGCGAGCACCCGCTCACCTGGCTCGACGTCTTCACGCGCACGCCGCTGACCGGCAACCAGCTCGCGGTCGTCCACGACGCCGACGGCGTCGCCGACGACACGATGCTCGCCTTCGCCCGCGAGACCCGGCTCAGCGAGACGACGTTCGTGCAGTCCGCCGTCGAGGACGGGGCCGACTATCGCTGCCGCATCTGGACGACCCGCGGCGAGCTGCCGTTCGCGGGGCACCCGTCGCTCGGCACCGCGGTGGCGGTCGCGCTCGCGCGCGGCGAGACCGGGGCGCGGTACGTCCAGCAGACTCGCGCCGGCCTGCAGCCGATCGAGGTCGAGGTGCTCGACGAGCGCACCGCGCGCGCCTCGATGCTGCAGGAGCCCGCCACCTTCGGGCCGGAGCTCGACCCGGCGCACGTGCTCGCGGCCGCCGGCGTCGACCCCTCGCTCGCCGACCCGCGGCTCCCCGCGCAGGTCGTCGCCACCGGCGTCCCGCAGGTGCTCGCCCCGGTCGTGCCCGAGGCCCTGCGCGAGCTGCGCCCCGACTTCCCGGCGCTGGAGGCGCTGCTCGGCGAGCACCGCGCGGTCACCCTGTACCTCGCCGCCGTCGACGGCGACACCGCGCGCGCCCGCTCGCTCTACGTCGAGCCCGCCGGCGTCTCGGAGGACCCGGCGACCGGCTCGGCCGCCGGCCCGCTGATGGCCCACCTGCACGAGCGCCGCGGCACCGAGCGGCTGACCGTCGAGCAGGGCGTCGAGATGGGCCGCCCGAGCGTGCTCGAGTGCGCGTTCGAGGGCGACCGCGTCCGGGTCGGCGGCGACGCGGTCGTGGTCGCGCGCGGCACCGTCGCGCTGTAGCCCATCCGTCCACGCGGGCAGACCGCCCGTCCAGCGGCGCGCCGGGCGGGCCGATCCGCGTGCCGACGGACGCGCACCGGCGTTGGGGAACAGCCGGTCCGCGACTTGCCACCCGGAGGGCAAGGACGCACCGCGAGAGCGCCCTGAGGCTGCGGCCCGGGGCGCTCTTCGCGCGTCAGGGGCTACACGTAGCCGCGCGTGCGCGCCGCCTCGACGACGCGCTCGATCCCGATCTCGAACGCGGCGGTGCGCAGCGAGACCTCGTCCTGCCGTGCGCGGGCGTTCACCTCGCGGTACGCGCGGCGCATGATCGTCCCGAGCTTGTCGTTGACCTCCCGCTCGTCCCAGCGGAAGTGCTGCAGGTTCTGGACCCACTCGAAGTACGAGACGACGACGCCGCCGGCGTTCGCGAGCACGTCGGGGACGACGAGCACGCCGCGCTCGGACAGGATCTCGTCGGCGCGCGGCGTCGTCGGGCTGTTCGCGCCCTCCAGCACGACCCGCGCCTTGATGAGCTCGGCGTTGTCGGCGTGGATCATGCCGCCGAGCGCCGCGGGGACGAACACCTCGCAGTCGGTGGCCAGGAACTCCTCGGGGGAGACGCGGTCGGCCTTGCCGTACTCGGCCAGCTCGCCGCCCTCGTCGACGTGGCGCTGCAGGTCGTCGCAGTCGATGCCCGCGTCGCTGTGGATCGCCCCGGTGTGGTCGGACAGCGCGACGATCGTGCAGCCGAGGTGCTGGAGGATGCGGGCCGCCCACCCGCCGACGTTCCCGAAGCCCTGCACGGCGACGCGCGTCTCGGGCGGCGTGAGGCCGAGCTGCGGCGCGGCCTCGCGGTAGCAGTAGACGACGCCGCGGCCCGTCGCCGCCTCGCGGCCGTAGGAGCCGCCGAGCGCGATCGGCTTGCCGGTCACGCACGCCGGCGTGTGCCCGTGCAGCTTGCCGTACTCGTCCATCATCCAGGCCATGACCTGGGCGTTGGTGTTGACGTCCGGGGCGGGGATGTCGCGCGTCGGCCCGATGACGCGGTCGATCTTGTCGAGGAACGAGCGGGTCAGCTGCTCGAGCTCGTGGCCGTCCAGGTCGCGCGCCGGGACGTTGATCCCGCCCTTCGCGCCGCCGTACGGGACGCCGACGATCGCGGTCTTCCACGACATCAGCGCGGCGAGCGCGCGCACCTCGTCGAGGTCGACCTCCGGGTGGTAGCGGATGCCGCCCTTGTAGGGCCCGCGCGCGCCGTTGTGCTGCACGCGGAAGCCCGAGAAGACGTGGATCTTGCCGTCCGACAGCCTGATCGGCAGCTGGACCTGGACCTCGCGGTAGGACGTGCGCAGCACGGTCGCGAGGTCGTCGGGCAGGCCGAGCCGGTCGGCGGCGACCTGGAACCAATGGTTGACGATGTCGTAGTTCGAGACCTCGGCCGGCTTCGTCGCCGGGCTCACCGCATCCGCCACGCCGGGAAGCCTGCCCGATTCGCGGCGCGGCGAAAACCGGCGAAGCTACGCGTGCGCCGCGGCCGGCGCCGGCCACGTCGTGGCGACGGGCTGCGGGCGGCCGATCAGGTAGCCCTGCGCGAAGTCGACGCCGTACTCGGCGAGCAGCTGCTGCGTCGCCTCGTCCTGCACGAACTCGGCCACGGTGTGGCTGCCGAGCGACGCGGCGAGCTGGGCGATGCTCCGGACCATGATCTGGTCGCGCGGCGAGCCGGCCAGGTCGCGGACGAACTCGCCGTCGATCTTCAGCGTGTCGAACGGCAGGTGCTTGAGGTAGTAGAACGAGCCGAAGCCGGCGCCGAAGTCGTCGAGCGCGAACCGGCAGCCGAGGTCGATGAGGTGCTCGGCGAAGCGGCGCGCCTTGTCGATGTTGGAGATCGCGGCGGTCTCGGTGATCTCGAAGGTCAGCGTCGACGGGTCGATGCCGGTCTCCCGAAGTCCCTCGTCGATGGCCTCGACGACGCGCGGGTTCGTGATCGACGCCCCGGACAGGTTGACCTCGAGCTCGAGGCGGTGGTCCGCGCGGGCGCGGTCGGCGATGAGCTGCATCGCGTGGCGGACGACCCAGGCGTCGACGTCGGCGACGAGGCCGAAGCGCTCGGCGACGTAGAGGAAGACCGCGGGCGGGATGTGGTCGCCGTCGTCGCCGACCATCCGCAGGAGCACCTCGTGGCGGGCGACCTCGCCGGTGTGGAGGTCGAGGATCGGCTGCTGGTAGAGCACGAAGCCGTCGTTGGCGATCGCGTCGCGGATGCGGTCGGCCCACACGACGCTCGACGTCAGCCGCTCGGCGCGGTCGTCCTCGGGGTCGCGCACGGCGTACGTCGCCCGGCCGCCGTCCTTGGCCTGGTACATCGCGACGTCGGCGTCGATCAGCACCTCCTCGGCGGTCTGCTCGCGGGCCGGGTCGAGCGTCGCCACCCCGATGCTCGCGGTCACCCGCACCGCGCAGTCGTCGCGCACGACGTGGCCCTCGCGGTGGACCAGCTCGAGCAGGTCCGCGGCCAGCGTCTCGGCCTGCTCGACCGTCGTCTCGGGGAGGAGCAGGCCGAACTCGTCGCCGCCGAGGCGGGCGACGATGTCCGTGGTGCGGACGCGGTCGCGCAGGGCGTCGGCGAGCCGGGAGATGAGCTCGTCGCCGACCGCGTGGCCGAACGTGTCGTTGACGACCTTGAAGTGGTCGAGGTCGAGCATGAGCAGCGTCGCCGGGTTGCCGTAGCGGCGCGTGTGGGCGAGCTGGCGCTCGAGCTCCTGGTCGAACCGGCGCCGGTTGAGCAGCCCGGTGAGCGAGTCGTGGTCGGCGAGGTACTCGAGCCGGTGCTGGCTCATCCGGCGCTCGGTGACGTCGGAGGTGTGCGACAGGAAGTACAGCGGGCGCCCGAGGTCGTCGCGCACGAGGGCGCCGGAGAGCAGCACGACGATCTCGTCGCCGCTCGCGGTGATGAGCCGCTTCTCGACCTCGAAGCGGTCGACGTCGCCGCTGACCGCCGCCATCAGCTGGTCGACGCCGATTGCGACGTCCTCCGGGTGCGTCAGGTCGTCGAAGCTCATGCCGACGAAGTCCTCGGCCGCGTAGCCGGTCATCTCGCACATGGCGCGGTTGACGCGCAGCCAGTGGCCGTCGAGCCCGACGATCGCCATGCCGATCGGCCCCTCGTCGAACGCCCGGGCGAACCGGGCCTCGGCCTCGCGGTTGCGCCGCTCGGCCTGCTCGCGCTCGCGGATGTCCTCCTCGAGCCGCCGCCGGGTGTCGACGAGCTTGGCGCCCAGGCGGACGGCGAGCAGGCCGCCGACGGCGAGGATCGCCAGCACGAGCCACGGCACCCAGCGCGCCGGGCCGTCCGCCGGCTCGTACAGCACGCGCCTCGGCACCGACAGCATCACGCGCCACGGCGTGCCGGCGACGCGGCGCTCGGCGTGGAAGCGGTCGCCGCCGCGCTCGCCGGGGGGCGGCTCGTGGGCGGCCACGACCGCGCCGCTGGAGTCGACCAGGCGCACCGCGGCGGTCCTGAACGGGACGGCGTTTGCGAGGTACGCGGCCAGCGGGGTCCGCGCGATCGTGTAGCCCGAGCTGAACACGCGGCGGCGGCCGGCGGGGCCGAACGGCACGGCGAACGCCACCAGCGGCTCCCCGCGCGCCGCGGAGCTCACGACCGGCGACACGGCGGTCCGGCCGGTCAGCGCGCGCCGCAGGTGCGGGTAGCGCCGCCCGAGCGGCGCGCCGGTCAGCCGGGGCGCCGCGGGCGAGACGTGCATCGCGCGGCCGCGCCAGTCGAGCAGCACGGCGGCGTGGTGGCCGGTCAGCTCGACGGCGTGCTCGAAGCTCTCGCGGTCGACGCGCCGCGCGCTCAGGTGCCGGTCGGCAAGCGCACGCTGCCGGGCGAGCACGTCGCGGGTGTACGCGCCGACGAACCGCGAGGCGGCGTCGGCGCGCGCCTCGAAGCGCTGCTCGAGGTCGCGGCGGGAGTCGCGCTGGACGGTGTCCACCGCGGTCGCCAGGAACAGGACGGCGACGAGCCACGCGGCGAACAGCGCCGGGCTGCGAAGGACGACGAACCGGACCATCGGGGCCTGTAGTCGGATGCGAGCGCGCCAGGTTGAACGCTTGTGGCGCGCGCAGCGGCACCCGCGGGCCGGATGGAGGCGGGGGGAATCGAACCCCCAACTTCGCGTTGCAAACGCGACGTGTTCCCTTTAGCACCACGCCCCCGGCCGGGGTCGAAAAGGATAGGTCGTCGGGCGCCGGGCTCCGCGCGGGGGCCCGGCGCCCGGCGCCTACGCGTCCACGGCGGTCGCCGCGGCGGCGGCCCTCTGGTCGGCCTGCGCTCCGCCGGGGTCGCCGCCGCGCAGCACCTCGCCGGCCACGCGGTCGGTCGCCGCGCCCGCGCCGCCGAGCAGGCGGCGGGAGAGCTGCGCGCGGCGGAAGAACAGCGGCGCGTCGTGCTCCCACGTCGCGCCGATGCCGCCGTGCACGGCGATGTTCTCGCGCGCCGCGTAGTCGAGCGCGTCGCCGCCCGCCGACCGGGCGGCGCTCGCCGCGAGCGGGAACTCGTCCTGGCCCGACTCGTAGGCCCAGCCCGCGTAGTAGAGGAGCGACTTGGCGTTCTCGCCGCGGCGCATGATCTCGACGAGGCCGTGCTTGACCGCCTGGTAGGAGCCGATCGGGCGGCCGAAGGTGAACCGCTCCTTCGCGTACTGCACCGCCATCTGCAGGCACGTCTCGACGGCGCCGACCGACTCGGCCGCGAGCAGCGCCTGCGCCAGGTACCACGCGCGCTCGATCTGCGCGGCGTCCACGGCCAGCGCGGTGCCGGCCGCGCCGTCGAAGCGGACGTGGCCGAGCCGGCGCGTCGGGTCGTAGCGGACCGCCTCCTCGACCTGCGCGTCCTCCACGACGACCGCGACGGGCGCGCCGTCCTGCAGCGCGACGACGACGAACAGGTCGGCGCCGGGGGCGTCGACGACCCACGCCGCCTCGCCGGTCACGACCGAGCCGTCGAACGCCGGCGCCGGCGCGCGGACCATCCCGTTCACCGCGTCGACCGTCCAGCCGTCGTCGAGGTCGCCGGGCGGCTGTGCGCCGACGAACGCCGCGCGGCGGGTGCCCGCCGCGACCTCCTGCACCGACTCGTGGCCGGCGGCGTCCAGCAGCGCGGAGGCCGGCAGGTGGCCGAGCAGCTCGATCCCCGCGATCCGCCGCCCCACCTCCTGCATCACCAGCATCGCGTCGAACGCGCCGAGCCCGGCGCCGCCGTGCTCCTCGGAGACCAGCAGGCCGGTCCACCCGGCCTCGACCGCGGTCGGCCACAGGTCGGGCCGCTCGCCGCCGTCCAGCGTCGCGCGCGCGGCCTCGACGGTGTTCGTCCGCGACAGGGCGTCCTTCGCCGCGTCGCGCAGGAAGATCTGCTCGTCGCTCAGCTCGAGGTTCATCGCGCCGCCGCCTCCTTCTCCTTGGCCCGCAGCTCGCTGAACGGGATGCCCTTGTCGAGCCGCGGCTCGGGCGGCAGCCCGAGGACGCGCTCGCCGATCGTGTTGCGCAGGATCTCCTCCGTCCCGCCCGCGGACTTCAGGCCCGGCAGGAACGAGGTGTGGTAGCCGATCGGGTTGTCGACGTCCTCGCGCAGCGCGTCGGGCCCGATCGCGTCGGCGACCAGGTCGCACCCGGCGATCGCGGCGTTGACCGTCGTGATCTTCGACAGGCCGGCCTCGGGGCCGGGGATCTGTCCCTGCTGCAGCGCGCTGAGCATGCGGTAGGAGGTGAACCGGACGGCGAGCAGCTCGGTGGCGACGTGCCCGAGGCGCTGGCGGACCTCGCCGTCGCGCGACGCGGCCTCGTCGCTCGCGATCGCGTCGGCGAAGCGCTGCGGGCGGTAGCCCATGCCCTCCGAGCCGAAGCCGATCGTCACGCGCTCGAACATCAGCGTCGTCAGCGCGGTGCCCCAGCCGTTGCCGACGCCGCCGACGACCATGTCGTCGTCGAGCTGCACGTCGTCGAGGAAGACCTCGTTGAACTCGGCCTCGCCGGAGATCTGGCGCAGCCCGCGCACGGTGACGCCCTCGGCGTCCATCGGCAGGACGAACATCGTCAGGCCCTTGTGCTTCGGCACGTCCGCGTCGGTGCGGGCGAGGATCAGGCCGTACGCCGAGAACTGCGCGTTCGTGGTCCACACCTTCTGGCCGGTGAGGCGGAAGCCGCCGTCGTCGCGCTTGGCGCGGGTCTGGATGCCGGCGAGGTCCGACCCCGCGGCCGGCTCGCTGAAGAGCTGGCACCACACCTCGTCGCCGTGGAGCATCGGGCCGAGGTAGCGGCTCTTCTGCTCCTCGGTGCCGTGGGCGATGATCGTCGGCCCGAGCATCCCGACGCCGATGACGTCGAGGATCCCCGGCACGCCGGCGCGCCCGATCTCCTGCGAGATGATGACCTGCTCGATCGGCCCGAGGCCCTGGCCGCCGTACTCCTTCGGCCACGTCGCGCCGGCGAGGCCGGCCTCGGCGAGCTTGCGCTGCCACGCGCGGCGGGCGGGGACGACCTCGTCCTCGGGCAGCGCGTCGGGTCCCTCCAGCACCGGCGCCTCGGCCTTGTGCTCCTCCAGCCAGGCGCGCACCTGCTGGCGGTACGCGGCCTGCTCGGGCGTGTCGTTCAGGTCCACGCTGACTTCTCCTGGTCCGTGCTGGTTGATTCGCCAGTCAACACGGGAATATACGACCCTGCCATGGTCGTCCGGCTCACCGCCGCGGCCGTCGTCGCCGGCCGGTTCGCGCGCGGCCGGCGCCTGCGCACGCCGCTCGCGCCGGGCGCTCCCGCGCTGCCGGGCACGGTGTCGGTCGTCGTGCCGGCGCGGGACGAGGAGCGGCGGCTGGCGGGCTGCCTCGGGCCGCTGCGCTCCGAGCCGGTGGACGAGGTGATCGTGGTCGATGACGAGTCGTCGGACCGGACGGCGGAGGTCGCGCGCTCGTTCGGGGCCTCGGTGGTGCGCGGCGTGCCGCGGCCGGCCGGGTGGGCGGGCAAGGCGTGGGCGCTCGAGCAGGGGCTGCGCGCCGCGCGCGGCGACTGGGTCGTCTTCCTCGACGCCGACGTGCGGCCGCGGCGCGGGCTGATCCGGGCGCTGGTCGAGGCGGCGAGCGGCGTCGACCTGCTGAGCGTCGGGCCGCGGTTCGTGTGCGAGACGTTCGGGGAGCGGCTCCTGCACCCGAGCTTCCTGGCGTCGATCGTCTACCGGGTCGGGCCGGCCGACGTGCCGGGGCTGCGTCGCGTGGTCGCCAACGGGCAGTGCATGGTGGCGCGGCGCTCGGCGCTGGTGCGGGCGGGCGGCTGGGGGCGCGTGCGGTCGTACATGACCGACGACGTGGCGCTGGCGCAGGCTCTGGTGCGGGAGGACGGCTGGCGCTTGCGGTTCGCCGACGGCGCGGACGTGCTCGAGGTGCGGATGTACGAGAGCGCGCGGGAGACGTGGCACGGCTGGGGGCGGTCGATCATCGACCCGGACGTGAACACGCGGCCCGGGCTGGTCGCGGACCTGGCCGTGCTGTGGCTGGCGATGGCGCTGCCGCTGCCGCGGCTGGCGCTCGGGCGGGGCGACGCGCTCGACGTGCTGCTGCTGGCGCAGCGCGTGGCGCTGCTCGGGGCGCTGCAGCGCGCCTACCGGCCGCGCGGGCTCGCGTTCTGGCTGTCGCCGCTGGCCGACGTGCCGGTGGCGCTGCGGCTGACGTGGTCGGTGCTGCGCCCGCCGCGGACGTGGCGCGGGCGGACGTACGCCTGAGCCCTGCGGGCTCGTCGCGCGTACTCGGGGAGCCGTGCTCGCCTCGTTCCACCTCGTCCGCTACCCGCGCGCCGCCGCGCCGCGCGGGCTGTCGCGGATGGGGCTCGACCGGCTGCCGCTGCGCCGGACGCCGGGGCTGGAGCTCTGGAAGCTGCTCGGGACCGGGCGGGGCGCGACGATGACGCTGAGCGCGGACCTGCGCCGGTGGGCGCTGTTCGCGGTGTGGCGGGACGAGCTGGCGCTCGAGCGGTTCCTGGCGGCGTCGCCGGTGGTGGCGCGCTGGCGCGGGCTGGGGGCGGAGGCCTACCACGTGCGGCTCGAGCCGCTGCGCGCCCGGGGGTCGTGGGGCGGGCGGGCGCTGTTCGCGGGGGCGCGCGGGGAGGTCGGGGACGGCGAGCCGGTCGCGGTGCTGACGCGGGCGACCATCCGCGCGGCGCGGCTGCGTGCGTTCTACGGGGCGATCGCGCCGCCGGCGGGCGAGCTCGCCTCGAGCCCGGGCCTGCTCGCGTCGGTGGGGATGGGCGAGTGGCCGGTCGCGCGGCAGGCGACGTTCAGCCTGTGGCGGTCGCTGGCCGACGTGCGGGCGTACGCGTACGGTCGCGAGGCGCACCTCGGCGTCGTGCGGCGGACGCGGGAGGAGCGGTGGTACGCGGAGGAGCTGTTCGCGCGGTTCCGGCCGTACGGGGCGGCGGGGACGTGGGACGGGCGGGACCCGCTGGGGAGGGCGGGGCCGGGCGGGCGGTGAGGCGCTCGGGGGTGCCGAGCCGATTGCCGGCGGTCCGGCAGCGAGATCGTCCGTCGTCGCGCGGCGGGACGTTCGCGGCTAGATGATTGATTCCACGATGCGGTCACGGACCGCGTCGTGCGATCTCGGCGACGAGTAGGCCGCAGACGACGGCGGCGGTGAACGGCGTGGCGGTCGGGCCGATGCTTATGGCGCTGAGCAGGACGCCGAGCGTCC
>DASZEJ010000095.1:0-3676 GCA_035940955.1 Solirubrobacteraceae bacterium | reverse complement strand
ACCACCGTGAGCAGCAGGTCGAGGTCGGCGAGCATCGTGGCCCCCTTTTGGGTCGACGGCGCGTCTAGGCACCGCCGACTTCGACCTGCTCTCCGTAATCCCGCCCACGACCCTCAGGCCGTGGAATCACTCATCTAGGCCTCCGGCACCCGCTCCGCGTAGCGGCGGTGGAGCATCAGCGCGTTGCCGTCCGGGTCGTTGAAGAACGCCATGTGGCAGACGCCGGTGTCGAGCACGTCGCCCATGAACGTCACGCCGCGCCCCTCCAGCTCGGCGCGGGACGCGTGCACGTCCTCGACCTGCAGCGCGAGGTGGTTCGCGTTCGCCTTGAAGTCGCCGATCCCCATCTTCTCCGGGTCGACGACGCTGAGCGTGACGGCGCCGGTCTCGAACTCGGCGAAGTTGCGCTCGGGCTTGTACATCGAGCGGCGCAGGCCGAGGGTCTCGCCGTAGAAGGCGGCCGCCCGGTCGAGGTCGCGGGTCGGGACGGAGACGAAGTCGACGCCGGTCACGATGGTGGTCATGGCGCGACTGTAGCCTCCGCCGCGTGCGGGTCGAGACGCCGATCGGGGAGATGGTCGCGACGTGGGACGGCCGGGGCGCGCTGACCGGCCTGTGGTTCGGCGCTCGCTACGCCGGCGGCGGCGGCGGCGACCGCGGACCCGCGACCGGCGACGACGCCGCGCTGCGCCGCCAGCTCGGCGAGTACTTCGCCGGCGAGCGGCGCGCGTTCGACCTGCCGCTGGCGCCGGCCGGGACGCCCTGGCAGCGCGCGGTGTGGGCGGCGCTGCTCGAGGTGCCCTACGGCGAGACGGTCACGTACGCCGAGCTGGCGGCGCGCGCGGGCCGGCCGGGCGCCGCGCGGGCGGCCGGGGCCGCGAACGGCCGCAACCCGATCTCGGTGGTCGTGCCGTGCCACCGGGTGATCGGGACGAGCGGGTCGCTCACCGGCTACGGCGGAGGGCTCGACGCCAAGGGCTGGCTGCTCGCGCTCGAGCGAGGCGGGCGTAGCCCAGCGCCATCGCCAGGTTCGCCGCCCCCGCGAACCACAGGCCGGCGCGCGCACCCGGCCGCGTGAAGGCGGGCGAGGCCGACCACAGCACGTCGGTCGCGACCTCGGTCCCCCGCAGCCACGCGAGCGCCCACCAGTCGCGCGGCTCGCCCCGGCGCGCGGCGACCGCGTGCGCGGCGGCGAACGTCAGCCACACCGGCCCGAGCCGCTGGAACAGCCGCTCGGCGTCGAAGCTCGGCTCCTCGTGGCCGAGCACCGCGAGCGTCCGCCGCGGCGCGAGCAGCGCGCCGCTCCCCAGCGCCAGGTCGAAGGCGATCATCGAGCGGTTCTGCACCGCCAGCCAGTCCTCGAGCGTCACGGCGGCGGAAGATACCTTCGCATCCTGTGACCCGCACGACGCTCGGGCTGCTCGCTGCCGACGCAATCGTCTGGCTGGTCTCCGCCGTGCCGGTCGGGCTCGCCGGCGCGCTGGTGGCGGCGTGGACGGGGGCCGACCAGTGGACGAGCGTCGCGGTGGCGCTGGCGGCGTGGACGCTGAGCGCCGGGCTCGCGTTCCTGCGGCCGGTCGAGCTGCGGCTGGCGCGGCTGCTGTTCGGGGCGCGGGAGCCGACGCCGCAGGAGCGCGCGCGGCTCGAGCCGGTGTGGCGGCGGGTCTGCGCGGCGGCGGGCGAGGACCTCGGCGACTACGAGCTGCGCGTCGAGGACCGCGAGGAGGTCAACGCGACCGCGGGCGGCGCGCGCATCCTCGCGGTGACGACGCTGGCGCTGTCGCTGCCCGACGACGAGCTGGCCGCGCTGCTGGCGCACGAGCTGGGGCACCACCTCGACGAGCACCCGGTCGCCGCGCTGCTCGGCTGGTGGTTCGCGCTGCCGTCGCTCGTGTTCGACGTCGTGCTGCGCGCGTTCGGGTGGTTCGTGCTGCTGTTCGTCCTCGCGCGGATCGCGATGCTGATCCCGCTCGTGCTGGCCCGGCTGGCGTCGGCGGTGCTGAGCCGCTCGGCGGAGTTCGCCGCCGACCGCCACGCCGCGCGCCTGGGGTTCGGGCCGGCGCTGATCGCGGTCTTCGAGCGGCTCGTCGCCACCGGGCACGACGAGCGGCGCCCGGGCGACCCCGGCCCGGGGCGCGCGTGGGCGACCCATCCGCCGCTGCCCGAGCGGATCGCGCGGCTGCGGGCGCTCGGCGCGGGAGCGCCGTGACGCCGGGGGGCGGCCCTCAGGCCGCGGCCGGCGCGGGCGCGGGCGCCGATGCCGAGCGCCGCATCCCCGCGAGCGCGACAGACCCGAGCACGGCCGGCAGCCACAGCGCGATCGCGCGGTAGGCCAGGACGGCCGGGACCGCGACGGCCGGCGCGGCGCCGAACGCGACGAGCGCACCGATCGTGCCGCCGGCGACCATGCCGGGCAGGGGGATCGTGTTGCCGACCATGCCGGTGAAGTAGGCGAGGACGAGGACGCCGGCGGTGGGGGCGCCGCCGAGCGCCTGGAACGTCGTGGCGAGGACGGCCAGGTCGAAGCCCCACCAGGCCAGCGCGCCGAGCAGCCGCGGGTCGGCGGCGCGGGCGAACCGCAGGGCGTCGCGCACCGCGCCGCCGAACAGGCCGTCGCGGCGCCCGAGCGCGAGCGCCGCGGCGATGACGGACGCGCCGAAGGCGGCCGGCGCCAGCATGAGCGCGAGCGGCCCGTCGCCGCCGGCCAGGCCGGTGGCGAGCGCGAGGCCGGCGGCGGCCAGCGCGCCCATGAAGACGGTGTAGACGAGGATCAGGAAGGTCAGGAGCGTCCGCACGGCGGTCGACGGGTCGAGCCCGCGCCGGGCGAGCGCCCACAGCGTCAGGGCGATCCCGCCGAGGCCGGCGGTCGGCAGCAGGCGGGTGGCGGCGGCGCCGGCCAGGCTGATCTCGGTGCTCTGCCGCAGGCCGAGGCCGGGCGCGCTGCGGCTCGCGACGTGCCAGAAGAGCGTCGCGTAGCCGGCGAAGGCGAGCGCCTCGAACAGCACCCCGGCCGCCGCCCAGCGCCAGTCGGCGCTGGCCGCGCGGTCGAACGCCGAGGCGAGCTCCGCACCAGGCCCGCGCGTGAGCACGAGCGCCAGCGCGCCGGCCGCCGCGAGGCCGAGCAGCGCGGCCGCCCGCCCGTCGACCCGCGGCAGCCACCGCGGCCGCTCGGCGAGCGCGTCGGCCGTCGCCCCGTCCGGCTGCGCGGCGGCCAGAAGACCCTCGAGCGCCGACGCGCCACGAGCGGCGGCGACGGCGCGAAGGCGGGAGGCGCGCCCGCGCAGCCCCGCCGCGCCCGCCTGGGCGGCGCGCCCGCCCTGCACCGCTCCGCTTGCGCGGCCGACGGTCGGCGTCGTGGGCTGGGCGAACGTGGCCATGGTGGCATCCTCGGCGGCCCCTGCCCAAGCCGCATCGGGGAACTCCCCCTCGTTCTTCGCGGGGGCCCCCGGGGCTGGATCACGACCGACGTAGGCTTGGACCCGTGCCGGGCCGGAGACTCATCGCGGGCGCGGTCGCCGTCGCCGCGGCGGCGTGCGGCTGCGGCGGGGGCGACGCCGAGCCGCGGCGGGCGGCCTCGGCCGCCGTGCCGGCGAGCGCTGCCGCGACACGGCCGGCCGCGACGGCGGCGCGCGCTGAGCCCGATCCGGTCGACCGGCTGCGCCTGACGCTCCGCGAG
>DASZEJ010000094.1:0-10631 GCA_035940955.1 Solirubrobacteraceae bacterium | reverse complement strand
ACGCGTTCGGCATGGGCGTCGACAAGGCCGACGTGCGGACGGTCTGCCACGAGGCGGTGCCGGGCTCTATCGAGGCGTACTACCAGGAGGCCGGCCGCGCCGGCCGCGACGGCCGGCCCGCGCGGTGCCTGCTCTTCGCGGAGAGCCGCGACAAGGGGCTGCACGTCTTCTTCATCCAGCGCGGCGAGGTGCAGGACGCGCAGGTCGCTCGCGTCGCGCGGGCGCTGACCCGCGCGGCGGATGAGGGGCGCTACGACGTCGCGCTCGACGACCTCGTCGCCGACGGCTGCGACGAGGACCAGGTCCGGGCGATCCTCGGCCACCTCGCGCGCGCCGGCGTGATCCAGCCGGCGCCCTCGGCGCCCGACCGCGTGCGCGGCCGGCACGCGGCGCCGTTCGACGGGCGCGCGCGGGCGGCCTGCCGCTCGTTCGCGGCCGAGGCCCAGCGGGTGCGCTGGCGCCAGTACCGCGCGGTGTGGGCGTTCGTCGAGTCGGACGCGTGCCGCCGCGAGGCGGTGCTCCGCCACTTCGGCGACCGCTCGCGGCCGAGCCCGGACGTGCCGTGCTGCGACGTCTGCGACCCGGAGCTCGTGCCGGCCGCGCCCGCCGCGCCGCCCGCGCGGCTCGCGACGGGCGCGGCGGCCGGCAGCCTCGACGACGCGATCCTCGACGTCGTCCAGAGCGCCGAGCCGACCGTCGGCCGCACGCGCGCGGTGGAGATCCTGCGCGGCGGGCGGTCGAAGGTCGTGCGCAAGTACTCGTACGACGGCCTGCCGGGCTACGGCGCGTTCGCGCACCTCTCGAACGCCGAGGTCCTCGCCCGCGTCGACCGGCTCATCAACGAGGGCCGGCTGCGCTCCACCGGCGGCCACTACCCGAAGCTCGAGCTCGTGTCGTGAGCGGCGGGCTCCGGGTCGGCGTGCTCGCGTCCGGCTCCGGCACGAACCTCCAGGTGCTGCTGGACGCGCCGGACGTTGACGTGGTCGCGGCGGCGTCCGACAAGCCTGAGGCGGGCGCTCTGCGGCGCGCGCGGCGCGCGGGGGTCGAGGCCGCGGTGTTCGCGCGGGACGAGTTCCCCGGCCGGGCGGCGCGCGACGACGCGATGGCGGCCTGGCTCGGGGAGCGCGGCGTCGGCCTCGTCGTGCTCGCGGGCTACATGCAGCTGCTCTCGCCCGGGTTCCTCGCCCGCTTCCCGCAGCGGGTCGTCAACGTCCACCCGGCGCTGCTGCCCGCGTTCCCCGGGATCGACGCGATCGGTCAGGCGCTCGCGTACGGGGCGAAGGTCACGGGCGTGACCGTCCACTTCGTCGACGAGGGCGTCGACACGGGGCCGGTCATCCTCCAGCGCGCGATCGACGTCGGCGACGCGACCGACCGCGACACGCTCCACGACCGCCTGCGCCCGCTCGAGCACGAGCTGCTGCCCGAGGCGGTCCGGCTCATCGCCGCCGGCCGCGTCGGGTTCGACCCCAGGAACCCGCGGCGGGTGACGATCGCGTAGGGGGCGCCGCGCGGTGGCGGCGCGTCAGGCGCCGTCGCCGCCCCGGGCGTCGTCGTCGTCGTCGTCGCCGCCGCCGCCCCGAGCGTCGTCGTCGTCGTCGTCGCCGCCGTCGCCCCGAGCGTCGTCGTCGTCGTCGCCGCCCTCGCCGCCCGGCGGCTCCCCGCCCGGCCCCTCGCGGCCCGCGGCGTCCTCCGGGTCGTCGCCCTGCTGCGCGCCGGCCGACTCGTCCTCCCAGTCGCCGGCGACCGCTTCCGGGCGCGCGCGCTCACGCTGCTCGTCCGCCTTCTCGTGGGCGGTGTCGATGTCCTCCTGCAGGTGTTCGAGCCCTTCCTCCATCGCGCCCGCCTCGCGCTCGAGCCCGCGCACCTGGTCCTCTGGCACCTCGGTCATCGGAACCTCCTTGTTCCCCCCATGCCGCCGGCCGACACGCACACGGCTATCGTCTGCGCTCGTGCCAGGATCCCAGCCCCTCTCGGCGGCGACCAGCGCACCGGTGAAGGTCCGCCGCGCGCTGCTGTCGGTGAGCGACAAGCGGGGGATCGTCGACTTCGCGCGCGGCCTCGCGGAGCTGGGGGTCGAGCTGGTCTCGACCGGCGGCACCGCCGGCGCGCTGGAGGAGGCCGGCCTGCCGGTGCGGTCGATCAGCGACTACACCGGCTTCCCGGAGATCATGGACGGGCGCGTCAAGACGCTGCACCCGAAGCTCTACGCCGGCCTGCTCGCGGTCCGCGAGCACCCCGAGCACGCGCAGGCCCTCGCCGACCACGACATCGAGCCGGTCGACCTCGTCTGCGTGAACCTCTATCCGTTCGAGCGGACAGCGGCGCGCCGCGGGGTCCCGGACGCCGAGGTCATCGAGAACATCGACGTCGGCGGCCCGACGATGATCCGTGCGGCGGCGAAGAACCATGCGTACACGGCGGTCGTGGTGTCCCCGGAGAGCTACGACGCCGTCCTCGACGAGATGCGCATGAGCGACGGCACGCTCGCGCCCCAGACCCGCGAGGCGCTCGCCGCCGAGGCGTTCGCGTACACCGCCCGCTACGACACGTCGATCGCGCGCTGGTTCGCCGAGCGCACCGAGGACTTCCCCGACCTGTACGTGCGCGCGTACGAGAAGCTGCTCGACCTGCCGTACGGCGAGAACCCGCACCAGCGCGCCGCGTACTACACGCAGGTCGGCGCGCGGATGCACGTGCTGTCGATGATCCGCCAGCACCACGGCAAGCAGCTCTCGTTCAACAACCTGCTGGACCTCGACGCGGCGCGGCGGGTGGCGCGCGAGTTCGAGGTCCCCGCGTGCGTCATCGTCAAGCACAACAACCCGTGCGGGGCGGCGGTCGGCCGGACGGCGCTCGAGGCCTACGAGCGCGCGTTCGCCGCCGACCCGATCAGCGCGTTCGGCGGCATCGTGGTCGTCAACCGGCCGATCGACCTCCCGTTCGCCGAGCGGCTCGTCGAGCAGTTCGTCGAGGTGCTGTTCGCGCCCCGCTACGACGAGGGCGCGCTCGACCTGCTGCGCGAGCGAAAGCAGAACCTGCGCATCCTCGAGGACAACGAGCGCCGCGTGCCGCTCGCGGGGGAGAAGGACGTCAAGCAGGTCCTCGGCGGGATGCTGGTCCAGGACCGCGACTTCGACATCACCGACCGGACCGAGATGGAGGTCGTGACGAAGCGCGACCCCAGCGAGGCCGAGTGGGGCGAGCTGCTGTTCGCGTGGAAGGTGTGCAAGCACGTCAAGTCCAACGCGATCGTGCTGGGCAAGGACCTGGCGACGGTCGGGATCGGCGCGGGGCAGATGAGCCGGGTCGACTCCGTCCGCCTGGCGGTCGAGAAGAGCCGCGCCGATTCGCTGGAGGGCGCGGCGCTCGCGTCGGACGCGTTCTTCCCGTTCGCGGACGGGCCGCAGCTCGCGATCGAGCGCGGCGTCCGGACGATCATCCAGCCCGGCGGGTCGGTGCGCGACCACGAGGTCGTCGAGGCCGCGGACGCCGCGGGCGTCGCGATGGTGTTCACGCGCCGCCGGCACTTCCGGCACTAGGGCGCGCGTTTCGCCGCCCCCGCGCCGGGTACGCGGGAGGGCATGCCGAACCGTCACCGCATCGCCGCGGCGGTCGCCGCGGGAGCCCTCGGGCTGTGCACCGCCGGCCTCGCCGCGTGCGGGGACCAGGAGGGCAGCCGCGAGAACGTCGAGCGGGGCAACCTCGGCAACACGTCGCAGGGCCCGCAGACCGTCGAGACCGGCCCGACGACGCTCGGGTCGACGGGCGAGACGCAGCCGACGGTCGACCAGAACGAAGAGACGCCGTAGGGGGCGGGCGCGGGGCTCGCCGCGGGGCGGCCGCTCCGCCGCGGGTCGCCCCGGCACGGCCGCTCCGCCGCGAGGCTGCGCTCTCGCGCTTCGCGGGCGTCCGTCCGCCCCGTGTCGCAGACTGCCGCCCCCTCGTGACCGGCAGCCGCACTCCCCTCCGCGCCTGGCAGCGCCACGCCCTCGACCGCATGGCGGGCTGGAGCGAGGGCTCGTTCCTCATCTCCGCGGCGCCCGGCGCGGGCAAGACGCACCCCGCGCTCGTCTTCGCCAAGCAGGAGCTGCGGGCCGGCCGCGCGCGGCGCGTGGCGGTCGTGGCGCCGACGACCCCGCTGACGCGCCAGTGGGCGCAGGCGGCGGCACGGGTGGGGCTGCACCTGCTGCCCGACGCGCCAGGGCTCCGTCCGCCCGGCGACTTCCAGGGCGTCGCGCTGACGTACGCGCGCGTGGCGATGACGGCGAGCGCGTACGCGCGGTCGTGCGGGCCGGGGACGCTCGTCATCGCCGACGAGGCGCACCACCTCGGCGAGGACCTCGCGTGGGGCGAGGGGTTCCGGACGGCGTTCGGCAGGGCGCGGCGCTGGCTGCTGCTCTCCGGGACGCCGTTCCGGTCCGACCAGTCGCCGATCCCGGGCGTGCGGTACGAGGACGGCGTCGCGGTCCCGGACGTCTCGTACACGTACGCGGACGCCGTCCGCGACGGGATCTGCCGCCGCGTGGCGTTCGTCCCGTACGACGGGACGCTCCAGTGGCAGTCCGGCGACGACGTGATCGAGACGTCGTTCGGCGAGGTGCTCACGACGCGCGAGGCCGGGCGCCGCTACCGCACCGCGATCTCGACCGAGCTGCCCGACGGCCTGCCGCGGATCCTGCGCGCGGCGCACTCCAAGCTGCTCGAGCTGCGCGCCGGCGGCCATCGCGACGCGGGAGGCCTCGTGGTCACCGCGGACTCCGAGCACGCCCGCGCGGTGGCCGGCGCGCTGAAGGAGATCACCGGCGCGTCGCCCACCGTCGTGCTGCACACCGAGGCGGCGGCGCACCGCAAGCTGGAGACGTTCCGGAAGGGGCGCGACCCGTGGATCGTGGCGGTCAACATGGTGTCGGAGGGCGTCGACATCCCGCGCCTGCGCGTCGGCGTGTACGCGACGGTGGCGAAGACGCCGCTGATCTTCCGCCAGATCGTGGGCCGCTTCGTCCGGATCGTTCCGGGCCGCCCGGTCGAGCTGAGCCACGTCTTCCTGCCCGCCGACGGCCACCTGCGCGCGCTCGCCGCCGACGTCGAGACCGAGCTGCGCCACGTCCTGCGGCCACCGTCCGAGGGCGGCGACGCCGGCCTGCTCGACGACGCCGCCCTCGAGCGCGCCCAGCGCCGCGAGACCGAGCCGTCCGAGGCCCCGTTCGTCCCGCTCGCCGCCGACGTCGCACCCCAGCTCGCGCTGTTCGCAGGGCTCGGCGCCGAGCCGGCGCCGCCGCCGATCGTGGCGGCGACCGCGCCAGCATCGTCGGCAGATCCCGACGCGGCCGGCTCCGAGCCCTCGCAGCCGCGCCGTTCCGCCTTCGAGCGCCGCGCCGCCCTCCGCGCCGAGCGCCACCGCCTCGTCTCCGAGCTGCGCCGCGTCGACGGCCGCTCCCAGCGCGAGATCAACGCCTGGCTCAACCGGGCGACCAACGTCGCCCGGGTCGACGACGCGACGATCGACCAGCTCCAGCGCTCGATCGACCTCCTCGTCGAAGCGCTCCGCAAGCACTCGCGCTGCCGAGCATCGACGCGGCCCCGCGTCAGGGCGTGACGTCAGCCGCGCCGGGTGAACGTCGCACCCGGCGGCGGCGACGAAATCAAGCCCGCCTCGATCTCGCCGTGGCAGTTGGCGCAGACGAGCACGCACTTCTTCGCCTCGGCGCGATACGCGCCGAGGCTCTTGCCACCCGCATCGTCATCGCGAACGACTTGCTCGCCGGGTCGACGTGGTGAAAGTGGAGGTTCAGCAGACAGCGGTCGTACCCGCACACCGCACAGCAGCCGCCCGCCTCGGCGACGAGGAGCCGCCGCACCCGCTGGTGCCGGCGCGTGACGCTCTCTGCGACGCACCGCTTGCAGCGCACGCGGAACGTGCCGCCGCCGCCGCTGTAGCGACCGTGCGGCGCCATGCCGTGGCGGCGACACGTCCGCATGATCGGCCGGGCGTCCTCCACCGGCCTCCCGACCCGCGCGACGGTCGGCGTTGGCGGTTGGGGAGGCGCACCAGACACGAACACATGTTCGCATGACGCCCAGACGGACCGATGCCCCCGGGAGGATTCGAACCTCCAACTCAGCGCTTAAAAGGCGCGTGCGTTGCCGTTACGCCACGGGGGCGGGGGAGCACCCCCAGAGAGACTCGAACTCTCCCTACGAGCGTGAAAGGCTCGCGTGCTAACCGCTACACCATGGGGGCTGGCGCCCCGGGAGTGTAGGTCAGCGCGCGGGGGCTCAGCCGAAGTCGAAGACGTCGTCCAGGAAGCTCTTCTTCCGCCGGTGCTTCCCGTGACCGTGGCCGAGGCCGCGGCGACAGCCGCGCTCGCGCTCGTACGCGCCCTCGGCGTCGACAAGGCGCTCGAGCTCGGCGACTGGCATTTCGGACAGGTCATGTCCGCGATCACACCGGCTTCGTCAAGCCGCCGTCGACGGGCGGCGCGACGAGCGCGCCGACGCCGTCTCCGCCGCCTCCCGCATCACGCCACGCGCGCGGGACAACGACCGGGCGCGCTCAGCCTCGCTCGCCGGCCGGCGCGCCCCAGTCCCAGACCGGCACCGGCTGGTCGCTCGACGTGTCCGCCCCCCGGCTGCGAGATCTCCTGCGCGATGCGCGAACCCCAGTCGAGGTACTCGCGGAGGCGGCGCCGGAAGAGCTCGTCGTCCGGCAGCCCCGCAGCGTCGAGCGCCTCCACGAAGACCTCCACGAACCGGCTGCGATGGACATCGTCGATGCGAAGGTCGGCGTGATGCCCGAGCAGCGCCTCGTGGCCGCCGTGGCGCTCGGTGTAGAGCTTGGGCCCGCCGAGGACCTCCGTCAGCCAGTCGGCTAGGTGGTCGACGTGCTCCGGGCGGCCGTCCGTCCCGAAGATCTCGCTGAGGACGGGATCGGTCAGGCAGCGGGCGTACTGGATCCCGGCCAGCCGGCGCAGCGCCTCGCGGCCGCCGGCGAACTCGTAGAGCGTGGCGCGCGCGCTGGGCGTGTCGGGCTGGGCGTGGGACATCGAGCGAGGCTAGCGGGCCGCGGTCGTGACGCCCTCACACCGCCTTCGTCAAGCCGCCGTCGACGAGCAGCGCGACGCCCGTGACGTAGCTCGCCCGCGCCGAGCACAGGAACGCGGTGGCCGCTGCCATCTCCTCGGGCGTCCCGAGGCGGCCGGCGGGAACGTCCCGCGCCGCCGCCGCCTCCGCCGCCTCGCGCGAGCCCGACAGCGAGAACAGGCGCTCGGTGCCGATGCGGCCCGGCAGCACGCTGTTCACGGTCACCCCGTCGCCCGCGACGTCGCGCGCGATCGTCTTCCACGCCGCGAGCGTCGCCGCGCGGTGGGCGTTCGACAGCGTCAGGAACGGGATGACCTCGCGCACCGAGGTCGACGCGACGTTCACCACGCGCCCCCAGCCGCGCGACCGCATCCCCGGCATGACGGCCGTCACGAGCGCGAGCGGCTGCAGCACGAGCGTGCGGTACGCCGCCTCCCACTCCGACCGCGGGAACCCCAGCGGGTCCGGCCCCGGCGGCGGGCCGCCGGTGTTCGTCACCAGGATCTCGACCGGCCCAAGCCGCTCCGTCACCGCGCCGACCAGCGCCGGCGCCCCCTCCACGTCCGCAGCGTCGTGCGCGAACCCGACGACCCCCAGCTCCTCCGCCGTCTCGAACGGCGACCGCGACGCGATCGCGACCCGCGCCCCCTCCGCCGCCAGCTCGGCCGCGATCGCCCGGCCGATCCCGCGCGAGCCGCCCGTCACGAGCGCCACGCGTCCCTCGATTCCCAGGTCCATGACACGGACACTACGTCCGCGGGTACGAGAGCGGACATGCGCCACCTGGCCACCCTCCTGACCGCCTGCCTCCTCGCCGTGCCCGCGCTGGCCGGCTGCGGCGCCGAGGACGTCGACCCCGCCGCCCTCGCCCACGCCGCGGACGCGACGAGCAGGCAGGGCGGCATGCACATGACCGGCACCGGCCGCGTCGAGACCGGCGGCAAGTCGGTCTCGATGACGTTCGAGGGCGACGTCGACGTCGCGAACCGGGCCGTCCGGATGACGTTCGAGGCGACCGCCGAGGGACAGGACGTCTCGGGCGAGCAGGTCATGAAGGACACCACGCTCTACATGCGGATGGACGCCTTCGAGCAGGCGTTCGGCACGGAGTGGGTGAAGATGGACCTCGAGGCCGTCGGCGAGGAGGCGGGCCTCGACTTCGGCGCGCTGCAGCAGCTCGGCGCGCAGAACCCGGCCGACCAGCTCGCGTGGCTCCGCGCGACCAGCGAGCTCGAGCGGGTCGGCGAGGAGAAGCTCGACGGCGTCGAGACGACCCACTACAAGGCGCGCATCGACGTTCGCCGGGTCCCGCAGGTCGCGCCCGCCGGCGAGCGCGCCGCCGTCCAGCGCGCGATCGACCGGATGGTGGAGCTGACCGGCACGACGACGATCCCCACCGAGGTGTGGGTCGACGGCCGCGACCTCGTCCGCCGCCAGCGCTTGACGATGAAGCAGACCAAGCCGGCGGAGTCGACGACGACCCTCGACATGCGCTTCTCCGACTACGGCAAGCGCGTCACCATCGAGGCGCCGGAGGGCGAGGTCAAGGACCTGACCGAGCTCCTCAAGAAGGAGCTCGGCCGGCAGTCGCCGTGAGGCTACGGTTGCTCGCGGGCGGTTAGCTCAGCTGGTCAGAGCGCGCGCCTTACAAGCGCGAGGTCCCCGGTTCGAGCCCGGGACCGCCCACTGCCCACCAGCGACGAGAGCGCCTCGGCCACGCCGTCCCAGCCGAGCCCGCCCACGGCCCGCGGGCCGTCGCGCACCGCCGCCGCGCCGGTCGCCTCGTCGGTCAGGCCGGCGACGATCGCCTGGACGAACGCGTCCGTCCACCGCGGCGACAGCACCGGGCCGTCGACGAGCGTCCCGACCCGCACGGTCTCGGGCAGCGCTCCCCACCTCGACGCGACGACGTGGCAGCCCGCCGCCTGGGCCTCGATCGCGCCGATGCAGGAGGTCTCGAAGAACGGCTCGCCGCGCAGGGACGAGTACGACGGGTGGGCCCAGACGCGCGTATCGCACAGGAGGCGCGCGAGCGCCGGCTGGCCGAGGGAGCCGAGCTCGACGACGCCCGCGACCGGCGCGAGCAGGCGGCGCAGGCGGGTGCGCTGCGCGGCGATCCGCGGGACGCGCTCCGCCATACGCCGGTAGACCTCCGGGTGGCACCAGCAGAGCGTCGCGTCCGGCACGCGGGCGCGGACCGCGGGCCACATCGCGAGCAGGCACTCCAGGCCGCGGTCGGGCGACGAGGAGCAGAGGACGCGCTGTGCCCGCGCGCGCCACGGGCGCGGGGCGAAGAGGCCGGGGACGATCCCGTTGCGCAGCGTCACGAGCTTCGGCGCGAGGAACGGATAGGTGTCGCGCAGGTGGCGCGCGTGCCACTCCGAGAGCGCCACGCAGGCGTCGAGCCGCGCCGCGCGCTCGGCCGTCAGCCGGCCGGCGCAGTCGCGGTCGTGGACCCACAGCACCCGCAACCCCGCCGCGACGGGAGCGTCGAACAGCTCGGGGAGCCGCGAGGCGATCACGCACGCCCGCGGCGCCGCCGGGTCGAACGCCTGCCACGGCGCGTAGGCGACCGCTCCGGCGCGGGCCTCGCCGCACTCCGCGTAGACCGTGACGTCCCAGCCCAGCGCCGCCAGCGCCTCGGCCAGCCGCACCGCCGCCGTCTCGGACCCGCCGAGCCCCCGCGTCTCGAGGTCGTCCGGCGACCACCGCTCCCAGCCCGGGCCGCAGTAGATCGCGAGCGGGCCGCGCCTAGCGCACAAGGTCCTCGACCGCGTCGGCGGCCGCCCGCGCGCCGCCCGCCCGGGCGAACGCCTCGGCCACGCGCTCGGCGCCCGCGCGCCGCCCGCTCGCCGCGCGCACCGCCCGCCGCAGCCGCCGCGCGCTGAGCCGGCGCGCCGGCAGCCGGGCGCCCGCGCCGCACACCTCCACCCGCCGCGCGACCTCGAACTGGTCGCGCGCGAACGGCACGACGCACACCGGCACGCCGCGCGCGAGCGCCTTCTGCGTGATCCCCATCCCGCCGTGCGACACGACGCACGCGGCGTGCGGCAGCACCGCCGAGTGCGGGACGAACCGCTGCACGACCGCGTTCGCGGGAGGCCGGAAGCCCGCCGGGTCGTGCGCGCCGGTCGTGACGACCACGCGCACCGGCTCGCCGGCCAGCGCGGCGAGCGCCGTCGAGATCAGCCGCTCGTCGGCCTGGTAGGCGGTCGAGGCGGTGACGAGCACCACCGGGGCGCCGTCCGGGGGGTCGAACGAGCCCGCCGAGGCTGGCTCCCACAGCGCCGGCCCGACGAGCCGGAACCCGCCGGGCCACCGCTCCCGCGGGTACTCGAACGGCTCGGCGGTGAAGAGGATCGTCCGGTCCGCCAGCAGGTACTGCTGCGCGTGGACGTGCCGCACCGGCTCGAGCCCGAGCCGCGCCCGCAGCTCGTTCACCGTCCCCAGCACCCGGTTGTAGACGTGGTCGCAGCGAGCGCCCACGACCGCGTCGCGCGGCCGCCACGCGGTCGCCCCCGGCGCGAGCCCCGGCCCGAACGGCGGCG
>DASZEJ010000093.1:0-12312 GCA_035940955.1 Solirubrobacteraceae bacterium | reverse complement strand
GATCGAGAAGGCCGCTTCTCGCGGCCGCGCGCCGGCCGACGCCGTGCGCCACCTCCGCGCGGTCGCCGCCCCCGCGGACCTCTCGGGCTGCGACGTCGTCGTCGAGGCGATCCCCGAGGACCTCGCGCTCAAGCAGCGCGTGCTCGGGGAGGTCGCCGCGGTCGCGGGGCCGGACTGCGTGCTGGCGACGAACACGTCCTCGATCCCGGTGACCGCGGTGGCCGCGGGGCTCGAGCGCCCGGAGCGCGTGGTGGGGATGCACTTCTTCAACCCGGCGCCGGTGATGCGGCTCGTGGAGGTCATCGGCGGCGTCGCCTCGGCCGAGTGGGCGCTGGCGCGCGTGCGCGCGCTCGGGGAGGCGATGGGCAAGCGCGTGATCGACGCGAGCGACGGGCCGGGGTTCCTCGTCAACCGCTGCAACCGCCCGTTTCTGCTGGAGGCGCTGCGCTGCCTGCAGGACCGGATCGCGGACGTGGAGACGATCGACCGGGTCGTGCGGATGGGCGGCGGCTTCCGGATGGGGCCGTTCGAGCTGTCGGACCTCGTCGGCGTCGACGTCGGGTTCGAGGTCGCCAAGTCGTTCCACGCGCTGTCGTTCGGCGAGCCGCGCTGGCGCCCGTCGCCGCTGCAGGCGCGGATGGCGGCGAGCGGGCGCCACGGTCGCAAGACCGGCCGCGGGTGGTACGAGTACGGCGACGGTCCGCACCGGCCGGAGGACCCCGAGCCGCCGCGGCTGGAGCCGGGCGAGGCGGCCGGCGGCGCGGCGGCCGGCGGAGGCGACGCGCCGGTGGGCGGAGCCGCGACGGCGGGCGCCGGGGCGTTCCTCGTCGTCGCCGGCGACTCCCCGCTGGCGGACGAGCTGCGCGCCGCCGCGGCCGGCGCCGGCTGGGACGTCCGGCTCCCCGACGACGCGGGCGGCGAGGTCCCGTGGCTGGCCGTCGACTGCGGGGGCGACGACGACGGCGAGCCGCCGCTCGACGGCGCGCCGCGGCTCGTCCTCTGCGACCGCGGGTCGCTCGCCCAGCTCGAGGGCGACGGGCCGGCCGCCGGCTTCCACGCGCTCGCGCCGCTCGACGCCGCGCGGCTCGTCGAGATGACCCGCGGACCGTCCACCGCGCCGGCCGCCGCCGAGCGCGGCGAGCGCCTCTTCGCCACGCTCGGCAAGCACGTCGCGTGGGTCGGCGACGCCCCTGGGCTCGTCCTCGGGCGGATCGTGTGCCAGCTCGTCAACGAGGCGGCGTTCGCGCTCGGCGAGGGCGTCGGGAGCGCCGCGGACGTCGACAGCGGGATGGTCCTCGGCATGAACCACCCGCGCGGGCCGCTCGAGTGGGCCGACCTGATCGGGCTCAAGCACGTCGCCACCGTGCTCGCCGCGCTCCAGGCCGAGACGGGCGAGGAGCGCTACCGGCTCGCGCCCGAGCTGCGGCGCCGGCTCGCGCTCGGCCTCACGTTTCGCGAGGTCGCCGCGGTTTAAGGGACGTGCCTCCGCCGTTCCAGCGCGTGCTCGACGACCACTCGGCGGCCGTGCTGCGCTTCCTCGCGGCGTCGGTCGGCCCGCTGGACGCCGACGACTGCTTCCAGGAGACGGTGATCGCGGCGCTGCGCGCCTACCCGCGGCTGCGGCACGCCGACAACCTGCGCGGCTGGCTGCTGACGATCGCGCACCGCAAGGCGCTCGACCACCACCGCGCCCGCTCGCGCCGCGCGGTGCCGGTCGCCGACCCCGACGCGGGTTATGCCGAGCCCGACCAGCCGCCCGACGACGACCTGTGGAGGGCGGTCCACGCGCTGCCGCCCAAGCAGCGCGGGGCGGTGCTGCTGCGCTTCGTCGGCGACCTCTCCCACCGCGAGATCGCCGCGGCACTGGGCTCGTCCGAGGAGGCCGCACGCCGCGCGCTGGCGGACGGCCTCGCCAAGCTACGCAAGGAATGGACCCCGGCATGATCGACGACACGAACCACGCCGCGCCCGAGCGCGGTGCCCAGGGCCACGCGGACGAGCCGCTCGACGCGGCGCGCGAGCGGGCCGCCGAGGCGGTCGCCGCCGCCCTGCGCGCCGGCCCGTCCGACCTCGACGTGGCCGCCGCCGTCCGGCGCGCGACCGACCGCGCCCACGACGAGGGGCTCGTCGACGTCTCGTACGCGCAGGTCGACTCGCCGCTGGGGAGCCTGGTCGCGGCCGCCACGCCGCAGGGGCTCGTGCGCCTGGCGTACGAGGACTTCAACGGCGGCGTGGACGCCGTGCTCGAGCACCTCGCCCACCGGCTGTCCCCGCGCATCCTCGAGCGCCGGCGCGCGTTCGACCCGCTGCGCCGCGAGCTCGACGAGTACTTCGACGGCCGCCGGCACGGGTTCGACGTGCCGGTCGACTGGTCGCTGACGACCGGCTTCACGCGCCGCGTCCTGCAGGCGACGGCCGCGATCCCGTTTGGCCAGGTCAGCACCTACCGCGAGGTGGCCGACGCCGCCGGCAACGTGCGCGCCACCCGCGCGGCCGGCAACGCCCTCGGCTCGAACCCGCTGCCGATCGTCGTCCCCTGCCACCGCGTGCTGCGCACGGGCGGGCGCCTCGGCGGCTACACCGGCGGGATCGAGAAGAAGGAGCGCCTGCTGGCCATCGAGGGCGTGCTGCTCTGACGGCGCGGGCGCACGGCCGGCGGCGTACGCTCCCACCTCGTGGGAAGGATCGTCGCGGCGATAGGGCTCGCCGCCGCGCTCGCGCTGCCGGCGCCGGCGTCCGCCGACCTGCTGGTCGCCGCCGACGGGCTGTGGTGGATCTCCGACGACGGCGCCTCGCGGACGCCGGTGCCCGGCGGCGGGCAGGACCCGGCGTGGGCGCTCGACGGCCAGCGGTTCGCGGTCGCGGCGAACCTCGGGGCGGACCGGACACGGCTCGAGGTCGGCCGCCTCGACTCGCCCGCGCGGACCGCGGTACCGGGCAGCGACGGGCTGCGCGAGCCGTCGTGGTCGCCGGACGGGCTGACGCTCGCGGCGTCGCGCGAGGTCCGCCCGGCACGCGACGACGAGGACGCCACACCGCGCAGCGAGCTCGTGCTCGTACCGGCGGGCGGCGGCGAGCCGCGCGTGCTGACGTCCGGCGCCTACGACGTCTCCCCCGCGTGGTCGCCGGCCGGGGGCGAGATCGCGTTCTCGCGGGTCGTGTTCGACACCCGGCGCGGCACGGTCGAGCGCACGCTCATGGCGATCCGCCCGGACGGCAGCGGCCTGCGGCGCATCGCGGGCGACGGCGGCGACCCCGCGTGGTCGCCGGACGGCCAGCGGATCGCGTTCTCGAGCGTCCGCGACCGCAACGGCGAGACGTGCTTCCACGACTGCACGCCGAACGGCGAGATCTACGTGGTCGGCGCCGGCGGCGGGGACGAGCGCCGCCTCACCGCGAGCCCAGCCGACGACTCCGAGCCCGCGTGGTCGCCCGACGGCGCGCGGATCGCCTTCGCGAGCGACCGCCACTACCCCGCCGGGCGCTTCCCGGAGGTGTTCGCGATGGACGCCGACGGCAGCTGCGTCACCCAGCTCACCTTCGGCTCGGACGCGCCGCGCTCGCCCGCCTGGCGGCCCGGGGCCCTGCCGGTCGGGCGCGGCCCGTGCGGCGTGCGGCTCGCGCCGTACTACGACGGGGTCGACCTCGGCCGCGTGCGCGTGCGCCGCGCCGTGCCGCTCTACGCGGGGCGCGGGTTCGAGGGGATGCTGCTCACCCACGCGGAGGGCAACCTGATCGTCTACGACGAGTGCGACCGACCGGACCCCGCGCGCTGCCTGGGCGAGATCCAGCTGCAGACGTACACGACGTGCCGGCGCAACCCCGCGCGGCTCGACGAGCCCGGCCGGGCGGTCTTCCGCGTGCGCGGCGCCCTGGCGATCCGCTACGGCGACGGCTACGAGCTGCTGTCGGGCGGCACGACCACGGCCGTGTGGGGCATCCGCTCGCGGCGGACGTTCGAGCGGTTCGTCGCGGCGCTGCGGCCGGTCCGCGGGCCGGAGCGCCTCGGCCGGCGGCTGCCCGCCCCGCGCCTGCCGTCGAAGGCGTGGCGCTCGCTGCGCCGCTCGAAGGCCGTCCGCCGCACGCCGTTCGGCGGGTCGCGCGCGCGGCTCGTGCGCTTCGACCGGCGCGTGCTCCGCGCCCTTCGGTCGTTCGGACCCCGACGCCGGCCCGCGTGCGAGCGCTGATGTGTACCGTCCGCGGCCGTGCACGTCGGGGGGATCGCGCTGCTCGAGGGGCCGGCGCCGCCGTATCCGGAGGTCCTCGAGCACGTCCGCTCGCGCCTGCACCGCGTGCCGCGGTACCGGCGCCGGCTCGTGGCGCCGCCGCTCGGGCTCGGCGACGCGCGCTGGGTCGACGACCCGGCGTTCAACCTGGCCTACCACGTGCGGCACACGGGGCTGCCCGCGCCGGGCGACGCCGCGAAGCTCCACGCGCTCGCCGCACGCGTGTTCTCCCAGCAGCTCGACCGCTCCAAGCCGCTGTGGGAGCTGTGGATCGTCGAGCACCTCGAGGGCGGCGGCTGGGCGCTCGTCTCGAAGGCGGGGCTCGAGCTGACCGAGCACGCGGCGGACGCCGACCTGCTGGCGACCCTCTTCGACACGTCCCCCGACGCGCCGCCCTCGCCACCCGACCACTGGGAGCCGCGGCCGGCCCCGACGCCCGCGCAGCTCGCGGCGGCCGCGCTCACCGACGCGGTGACCCCGGCGGCGGCGCTGCACCGCGCGCGCCGCGCGGTCGCCGCGGCGGCCGAGCGGGCGCGCGTCGCGGCGTCCCCGCCCCCCGACACGCCGCTGAACGTGCGCACCGGCCCGCACCGCCGGCTGGCGGTCGCGGTCGCCGACCTGGACGAGTTCCGCGCCGTCCGCGACGCGCTCGGGGGAACGGTCAACGACGTCGTGCTCGCGGTCGTCGCGGGCGCGCTGCGGCGGTGGCTCCACGCGCGCGGGACGCGGACCGAGGGGCTCGAGGTGCGCGCCGGCGTGCCGGTGCAGACCGAGGGCGACCGGCTCGTGCAGGTCGAGTGCCCGCTGCCGGTCGACGTGCTCGACCCGATCGATCGCCTGCGCGCGATCACGTCGCACATGGCGGCGGCGACCCGCTCGCAGCGCGCGCTCGCCGCGCGCACGATCGCCGCGTCCGGCGACTTCGCCGCGCCGACGATCCTCGCCCGCGCCGCGCGCGCGACGATGTCGAGCGGCGGGCGAAGCGTGCTCGTCACGAACCTCCCCGGCCCGCAGACGGCGCTCTACGCGCTCGGGCGGCGGCTCGAGCGCACGTTCCCGATCCCGACCCTCGTCGAGGGCCACGCGCTCGCGGTCGCCGTCATGTCCTACGACGGCAGCATGGACTTCGGCGTCCTCGCCGACTACGACGCGGTCCCCGACCTCGACGCCTTCGCCGGCGGCATCGGCGAGTCGCTCGCCGAGCTCGTCGCCCTCGCGGTGGCCGGCCCGCTCACCCGCCGCACGCCGAAGACCACGAGAACCCGCGCGCGCGCCCGCGCGAAGCGCGAGGCCAGGCGACCGCGCTAGCGGTCCGTCTCGCCCGGAGCCCGGTCGAGGGGGATCGCTACTCGCTGACCGGCGACTGCGCCGGCTCGACCGGCGCCCACTGCGCCTCGGCCAGGTCGCCCGCCGGCATGCCCTCCGGCGTCGGGACCTCGGGCGTGTCGCGCAGGTACCACTCCGCGTCCAGCGCCGCCTGGCACCCGGAGCCGGCGGCCGTGACCGCCTGGCGGTACGTGTGGTCGACGAGGTCGCCGGCCGCGAAGACGCCCGGCCGGTTCGTCCGCGTCGAGCGGCCCCGCACGATGACGTAGCCCTCGTCGTCGACGTCGACCTGGCCGCGGACGATCGACGACTGCGGCTCGTGGCCGATCGCGATGAACGCGCCGTCCATCGGCAGCTCCTCGGTCGAGCCGTCCTCGGCGTTGCGCAGCACCGCGTGGCCCAGCCCGCCGTGGTCGCCGGGATGGAACTCCTCGACGAGGTACGGCGTCTTGAACTCGAGGTTGGGAACCGCCCGGGCGCGGTCGAGCATGATCTTCGAGGCGCGGAACTCGTCGCGCCGGTGCACGACCGTCACCTTCTCGGCGAACTTCGCGAGGAAGATGGCCTCCTCCATCGCGCTGTCGCCGCCGCCGACGACGATCGTCGCCTTGTCCTTGAAGAACGCCGCGTCGCAGGTCGCGCAGTAGGACACCCCGCGCCCCGACAGCTCCTCCTCCCCGCGGACCTCGAGCTTCTTGTGCTCGGCGCCCATGGCGAGGATGACCGTGCGGGCGCGGTACTCGTCGTCGCCCACGAAGACCTTGTGCACGCCGCCCGGCTCGTCCGCCAGCTCGACCGCGGTCGCCTGGTCGGTGAGGAACTTCGTCCCGAAGCGCTCGGCCTGGTCGCGCATCTCCTGCATGAGCGCGGGGCCCATGATGCCGTCCTTGAAGCCGGGGTAGTTCTCGACCTCGGTGGTCTGCTGGAGCAGGCCGCCCCAGAAGAAGCCCTCGATGACCAGCGGCTCGAGGTTGGCGCGCGACGTGTAGAGCGCCGCGGTGTAGCCCGCGGGGCCGCTCCCGACGATGATGACGTTCTCGATTCGGTCGTTCACTTCATTTTGTATAGTAGCAACCGGCCGGGACGGACACGTCCCCCCGCGCGGGCTCCTCGCGCCACTCCGAGACGGTCCGGCGGAGCTGGAAGTACGCGATCGCGCCGGGGATCGTCGGCAGCCAGAACGCGAACCCGCGGTACGTCAGCACCGCCACCGTCGCCAGGCCGAAGTCGACGCCGAACGCCGCGAACGCGCCGATCATCCCGCCGTCGACGCCGCCCACGCCGCCCGGCAGCGGCAGCAGGTTGCCGAGCATCCCGACGAAGTAGCCCATGATCAGCACGCCCCACGGCGGCGGGTCGCCGAACGCGTGGAACGACGCCCACAGCACGGCGATGTTGAAGCCCCAGAAGGCCAGCGACCCGACGAGCGCCGGGTCCCTCGAGCGCAGGTGGCCGATCGCCTCGCGCACGCCCGCCGAGGTCGCCGCCGGGACGGTCGCCAGCCGCTGCGCGATCCGCGCCAGCCGCGGGCGGTCGTGGTCGCAGGCCCAGTCGCGCAGCCGCCGCTCCACGTCGGTCGGCACCAGCGCCATCAGCAGGAACACGGCGATCGCCACGATGCCCAGCAGCGCCGGCAGCATGGTCAGCGCCCACGGCGCCGGCCCGGCGAGCACGTCCCACCGCAGCCCGAACCCGCACACGATCAGCGCGAGCATGTAGACGACGTACGTCAGGACGAGGAAGGCCACCGTCGAGTCGGCGACCTCCCGGCGGCTCATCCCCGACCGCCGCAGCGCCCACGCCGTCAGCGCGATCCCGCCGGCGCCCCCCGCCGCGAAGACCCGCGTCGCGGCCAGCGACGCCATCGTGATCTGGTAGCTCGCCCGCAGGTCGATCCGCGACGCGCGCCGCACGTAGACGCCCTGGAACAGCGCCACGTAGCCGCCGAACGAGCAGAACGTGAAGATCAGCGCCCCGAGCAGCCACCAGACGTCGCCGGCGCGCAGGCGCTTCCAGGTGTTGTCGAGGTCGGCGAGCTGCGGCAGGCCGTAGTAGAGGAACGCGACCGTCGCGACGACGAAGACCAGGCCCAGCAGCAGGTTGCGCCGCGTGAGCCGCAGCCGCGGCATCTCCTCGTCGTGAGCGTCTCCTTCCTGCTCTTCGAGATCCGGAGTGCGCGGCTCCGAGGTCACGGGTGAAGACTAGACGCCGTTTCGGGCCTCCTCGACCAGCGCGGCGATCAGCCGGCTGGTCTCGTCGGCCTCCGGATGCCACTGCACGCCGAGCGCGAAACGCCGCTCGGGCCGTTCGATCGCCTCCGGGACGTCGTCGACGGCCGACCAGCCGGTGACCACGAACCCCTCGCCGACCGCCTCGAGCCCCTGATGGTGGTGGGACTTCGCGGCGTGGACGACCTCGCCGGCCGCGCGCGCGGCGAGCGAGCCCTCCTGCAGCCGCACGTCGTGGTCGTGGAACGCCCCCGGGGTCGGCCGGTGCCCGTCGTGGCCGACCACCTCGGGGAGGTGCTGGTGCAGCGTGCCGCCGGCCGCCACGTTCATGACCTGCATGCCGCGGCAGATCCCCAGCAGCGGCACGTCGCGCTCGAGCGCGCGGCGGGCGAGCGCCAGCTCGAACGCGTCGCGCTCCTCGTTCGGCACGTCGGTCGCCGGGTGCGCGTTCGCCCCGTACAGGTCGGGCGCGACGTCGACGCCGCCCGCGAGGATCAGCCCGTCGAGCAGGTCGAGCACCGGGTCGGGGTCCTCCGTCGCCTCGCGGTCCGGCGGGAGCAGGACGGCGACCCCGCCGGCGCGCTGGACCGCCGCGACGTAGCCGGCGGGGACGAGCGCCGCGCGGTCGCGCCAGACGCCCCACTGGATCTCGTCGAGATACGTGCAGATGCCGATGATCGGACGCCGCATGGAAGGATCGTAGGCATGAGCGACTGGGAGACCGAGCACGCGTACGAGACCGTCACCCTCCAGCGCCGCGGCGGGGCGGCCCGGCTGGAGCTGAACCGGCCCGAGGCGCTGAACGCCTGGAACCGGCAGTTCGGGGTCGACCTGCTGGAAGCGATCAAGCGTGTGGGCGGCGACCCGGACGTGCGCGCGGTGCTGATCGCGGGCGCCGGGCGCGGCTTCTCGTCCGGCGCCGACCTGAAGGCCGGCTTCGAGCCGGGGCCGGACGGCAAGCCCGACGTCCACACGACGCTGACCGAGCGCTACCACCCGATCATCGCCGGCATCCGCCAGATGCCCAAGCCGGTCGTGGCGGCCGTCCACGGCCCGGCGGTGGGCATCGGCTGCTCGCTCGCGCTGTGCGCGGACCTGATCCTGGCCGCCGAGTCGGCCTACTTCCTGCTCGCCTTCGTGAACATCGGCCTCGTCCCCGACGGCGGGTCGAGCGTCTTCCTCCCCGCGCGCATCGGCTTCACGCGCGCGATCGAGATGGCGATGCTCGGCGAGCGCGTGCCGGCGCGCCAGGCGCTCGACTGGGGGCTCGTCAACCGGGTCCACCCGGACGGCGAGCTGGCGGGCGCCGCGGACGAGCTGATCGACCGCCTGGCCGCCGGCCCGACGGCCTCCTACGCCGGCAGCAAGCGCCAGCTCAACCGCTGGGCGTACGCCGGGATGCACGACCAGCTGGCCTTCGAGGCGCAGATCCAGCAGGAGATGGCGCGCTCGGATGACTTCATCGAGGGGGTCACCGCGTTCGTCGAGAAGCGGCCGGCCCGGTTCGGGGGCCGGTGACTATCATCCTCGCCGCCTTGCGAACGCCTGCTCGGATCCTGGTCGCCCTCGCGCCGGCGTTCGCCGTCGCCCTGCTGCTGCCGCAGGCCGCGTTCGCCGACTTCCTCACGCCGGAGAACGGCGGATCGGACAACGCGGACGCCATCGACACGCTCTACAAGGTCGTCTTCGCGATGGCGATGGTCATCCTCGCCGGCGTCTGGGCGGCGCTGCTGTACTCGATGGTCAAGTTCCGCGCCCGCCGCGGTGCGGTGCCGGCCCAGATCCGCGGCAACACGCGGCTGGAGATCGGGTGGACGGTCGGCGCGGCGCTCGTTCTCGTCGTGCTGGCGGTCGTCACGTTCGTCATGCTCGACGACATCCGCAACGCGCCCGAGTCAGACCGCACCGGCGTCCAGCTCCAGCGGGTCGGCCAGCCCACCGGCACGCCCGACACGGAGGCGGTGCCCCCGAGCGGCCGGTCGCTGCGCATCCAGGTCAACGGCCTGCAGTACGTCTGGCGCTTCACCTACGCGGACGACGACGACAACCTGCTCAACAACGCCTTCTCCTACGAGGAGATGGTCGTGCCCGTCGACACGACCGTGACGCTGGAGATCAAGGCGCAGGACGTCGTCCACTCCTGGTGGATCCCGGAGCTCGGCGGCAAGATGGACGCCGTCCCGGGCCACACGAACTGGACCTGGTTCAAGATCCCGGGCAAGCACGCGGGCCGCACCTTCCGCGGCCAGTGCGCCGAGCTGTGCGGGCGCAACCACGCCAACATGCTGGCGCACGTGCGCGCCGTCACGCCCGAGGAGTACGAGGCGTTCATCGAGCAGCGCAAGCGCGAGATCAAGGAGTCCAACGACGAGGCCGCGCGCCAGCGCAAGCGCATCGAGGCCGAGGAGAGCAGGTAGGAACCCGAACCCCGATGCAAGCCGCCGCCGCCCCGACCACCACCCGGACCGAGCTTCCGGCCGTCCCGCAGGTGCTCGCCCACGAGGTCGAGCCCGAGCCGCGCGGCTGGCGCGCGTGGGTCATGACCACCGATCACAAGCGGATCGGGATCATGTACCTGGTCACGACGTTCGTGTTCTTCCTGATGGGCGGCGTCGAGGCGCTGCTCATCCGGCTGCAGCTCGGCACGCCCGAGAACACGCTGCTGTCGCCCCAGACGTACAACGCGCTGTTCACGATGCACGGGACGACGATGGTCTTCCTGTTCGTCGTGCCGATCTTCGCGGGCTTCGGCAACTACTTCCTCCCGCTGATGATCGGCGCGCGGGACATGGCGTTCCCGAAGCTCAACGCGCTGTCGTACTGGCTGCTGCTGGCCGGCGGCGTCGTGTTCTACGGGTCGATGTTCTTCTCGCCGCCCGAGGCCGGGTGGACGATGTACCCGCCGCTGTCGGGCGAGTTCTTCTCCGAGACCGGCGGCGTGGACTCGTGGATCTTCCTGATCCACCTCACCGGCCTCAGCTCGCTGCTGGGCGCCGTCAACTTCTACGCGACGATCGCCAACATGCGCGCGCCCGGCATGGGCTGGGGACGCCTGCCGCTCTTCGTGTGGACGCTGCTCGTCTACTCGGTGCTGCTGATCCTGGCGCTGCCGGTGGTCGCGGCGGCGGTGACGATGCTGCTGACCGACCGGCACTTCGGGACGAACTTCTTCGACCCCAACCAGGGCGGCGACCCGCTGCTCTACCAGCACCTGTTCTGGTTCTTCGGGCACCCCGAGGTCTACATCATGATCCTGCCCGGCTTCGGGATCATCTCGGAGGTCCTGCCGGTCTTCTCGCGCAAGCCGATCTTCGGCTACAAGGCGGTCGCGGCGGCGACGGCGGTGATCGCGTTCCTGTCGCTGATCGTCTGGGCGCACCACATGTTCACGGTGCCCCAGCCGGCGATCGTGCTCGTCTTCTTCATGCTCTCGTCGTTCCTGATCGCGATCCCGACGGGGGTCAAGGTCTTCAACTGGGTCGCGACGCTGTGGCGCGGGACCGTCGAGTACCGGACGCCGCTGCTGTTCGCGTGCGCGTTCATCGCCGTGTTCGTGGCCGGCGGCGTGACCGGCGTGATCCTCGCGATCTTCCCGGTCGACTGGCAGCTGCACGACACGTACTTCGTCATCGCGCACTTCCACTACACGCTCGTGGGCGGCGCGATCTTCTCGATCTTCGCCGGGATCTACTACTGGTTCCCGAAGATCACCGGGCGGATGCTGAGCGAGGGGCTGGGCAAGTGGTCCTGCGCGATCATGTTCGTCGGGTTCAACCTGACGTTCGCGATCCAGCACACGATCGGCCTCGAGGGGATGCCGCGGCGGATCTACGAGTACCAGGACATCGGGAACCTCGGGCTCTACAACCTCATCTCGACGGTCGGCGCGTTCGTGTTCGGCCTGGGGATCCTGCTGACGGTGATCAACGTCGTGCGCTCGGTGAAGGGCGGCACGCCGGCCGGCCCGGACCCGTGGAAGGGCAACACGCTCGAGTGGTTCACGACGTCGCCGCCGCCGGTCAACAACTTCGACGCGATCCCGCGCATCCGGTCCGTCGAGCCGATGAAGGACATCCGGCGCCAGGTCGAGCGCGGCACGCCCGCCGTGCACCAGCCGGCCGAGGCCGCGCCGGAGCACAGTGTCGTCGCGTAGCGAAGCGGTCGCCGCGGCGCGCGCCGCCGCTGCCCTGTCGGCGCGCGGGCGCGCGGCCACGGCCGTCCGCGACTACGTCGCGCTCACCAAGCCGCGCGTCCAGTCGCTGCTGCTGCTGACCACGGTCACGACGATGTACGTCGCCGGCGACCCGTCGCCGGGGCTCGTGGCCCTGACCTGCCTGGGCGGCTACCTGTCCGCGGGCGGCGCCGGGGCGGTCAACCACTACTGGGACCGCGACATCGACGCGCAGATGGCGCGGACGGCCTCGCGGCCGGTGCCGTCGGGCCGGGTCTCGCCGCGCGCGGCCCTGCTCTTCGGGCTGGCGCTGTCCGCGGCCTCGTTCGCCCTGCTGTCGCTGACGGTCAACGTGCTGGCC
>DASZEJ010000092.1:0-1644 GCA_035940955.1 Solirubrobacteraceae bacterium | reverse complement strand
CCTCCGGCGCCGGCTCCGGCGCGTCGCCCGCGAGCTCGCGCAGCATCGTCATCTCATCCATGGCGGGTCTCCTCGTCGTCAGGGTCGTGCGCGGCGACGGCCTCGGCGAGGCGGCGGCGCGCGCGGTGCAGCCGCGAGCGGACCGTGCCCACGGGCACGCCCAGGGCGGTCGCGATCTCGGCGTAGTCGAGGTCCGCCCACGCGAACAGCAGCAGCACGTCGCGCTGGCGGGCGGGCAGCGCGGCGAGCGCGTCGCTCAGCTCGCGCCGTGCGGCCCGGGCGCTCACCTGGGAGGCGACCGCGTCGGCCATCGGTTCGTGCGCGTCGGGCTCCGGCGTCCGCGCCAGCGCGCGCAGGCGGCGCGCCTCGGCGCGGCGGTGGTCGCGGATCAGGTTCGTGGCGATGCCGTACAGCCACGGCCGCGCGTGCGGGTGGGAAAGGTCGTAGCGCCGCCGCTGCCCGAACGCCGCGGCGAACGTCTCGGCGAGCAGGTCGTCGGCGGTCTCGCGGCCGAGCCGGCGGGCGACGTAGCGGTGGATGTCGTCGGCGTAGCGCTCGAACAGCTCGGCGAACGCCTCCGGCTGGCGCAGCGAGCGCTCGATCACCGCCGCGTCGGCCGTCGCGCCGGCCGGCCCCGCCGCCGCCGCGCTCGTCGCGAGCGCCCCACCCGTCGCTGAAGTCGCCATCTCCCCCTGTTCGCCGATGGGGCCGATCCGGTTCCACGGCGACGGGTGTGTAGCTTAGGCGCGACGATGAGACGGCTCGCCGTGTGCGCCCTGCTCGCCGCGCTCGCCCTCCCGGGGGCCGCCGGCGCCGCGACGACGGTGACGGTCTACGACGACTGCCAGGACAACGGCCGCCTCGACAGGCGCTACCCCAAGCCGGTGCTGCGCCAGGCGCTGGACGAGATGGGCGCGGACGCCGACCAGTACACGAACTGCCGCGAGGTCATCCGCGACCAGCTCTGGGGCCGGCGCGGCCCGGGCGGCGCGGGCCCGGGTTCGACGCACGAGGACCGCGACGGCTACGGCGCCCTGTCCGCCGGCGAGGGCGGCCTGCCGCTCGGCCCGGACGGCCGGCCGATCGACCCGCGCGGCGTCGCGGCGCCGGCCGAGCGCACGGCCGTCGACCGCGCCCGCGAGGGAGCCGGGCTTCCGCCGCAGGTGTCCGGGGTCGCTCCCGCCCAGCACGGAGCCGACCTGCCCGCGTCGCTCGCCGCGCTCCTCGCGACGCTCGGCGCCGCCGCCGCGGCGCTCGCCGGCCCGCGCCTGTGGCGGCGGGCGAGCGAGCGGCGCGGCTGACGAAGCTCAGCGGCCGGGCGACATGTCCTGCGCGCCGGGGTGCGGCGACATCTCCAGCTCACGCCCGGCCTCGGCGGCCGGGAGTCGCTCGACGGTGGCGAAGTCGACGGATCCCCACACGGCCCCGCCGGCCGTCCGGTGCTCGACGCGGACGGGGAGGAAGTCGTCGCGGTCGACGTAGAGCGTGTGGACCATCGCCAGCCCGTCCGCGCGCTCGTCGGAGAGCCGGGCCCGCTCCACGATGCTCAGCTCGTAGACGTCGTGGCCGCGGACGCTCGTCTCGTCGCCGTGACGCACGTCGGCATCGCCGCTGCGCGCGCGCTCGAGCACGCCGCGCAGGTCG
>DASZEJ010000091.1:0-5929 GCA_035940955.1 Solirubrobacteraceae bacterium | reverse complement strand
GTACGTCGAGAGCGTACCGACGGCGAAGGGCCCGAAGCCGTCTCGCAAGGCGCCGGGCGACCGGAAGGGCGAGCTCTCGCGCGACGTGCGCCGCCAGCTCGATCGGCAGGGCGCCGCGGACGCCGAGGCGCTCGAGGCGATCGCCACCGACCCCCGGCTCGGAGCGCCCCCGGCGCGGCCGCGCGGCGAGGCGGCCGCCGGCGCGCTGTCGCCACCGCCGGCCGCAGCCGACAAGGGCTTCGTGCCGGCGATCACGGAGGCCGCACTCGACTCCGACGGCGGCGGGACGCTGCTGCTGATCGTCCTGCTCACGACGATCGCCGCGGCCGTCGCGGGCGCCGCGGCGGCGCGCCACCGCTCGCGCTCGGGCTAGCCCCTCCCTCGCTGCGGCGGCATCCGGGCTCGGACGGTCAGGGCCCGGATTCACCGCGGCGCGCCGGGAGCGCGATGCGACCGCAGGCGCGCCCGCCGGAGCCCCTCCTCGCCGCCTGAGCGCCAGCGCTCCCAGCGGCCCTGCGGGTAGCCGATCATCTTCGCGACGTCGCCCACCACCACGATCGCCGGCGTCAGGGCGTACGCGGCGAGCATGCCGCGGCGGGTCGGGAAGGGGCGCTCCTCGCGGACGCGCCGCCAGAACGTGGTGAGGTGAAGCGGGGCCAGGACGGGAAGCGCCAGGGCGACCGCCGGCCGCCGTCGCGCGGCCACCGACAGGACGACCGCCAGGCCGTACGCGCCGTACCGGGCCGCGTGCCGCCCCGGCCAGAGCAGACCGTGGCCGTCGCCGCGCGCGTAATGGCGGTACTGCGCGAAGTAGCCGCGCAGGGTCGAGCGGGGGCGCCAGCGCACGACCGCGTCGGGTGCGAACGCGAAGCGGGCGCCCTGCTCCTTGAGGCGAAGGTCGAACACGAGGTCCTCGCCGGCTCTCAGCCACGCCGGGTAGCCCCCGGCGCGCTCCCACCATTCGCGCCGCACCGCCACCGAGCGGCTCGACGGGAGGAACGCCTCGGGGTCGACGTCCCGCAGGCGCGGGGTGATGACCGTCGCGAGCAGGCGCTCGAACGGCGTGTCGCCTCCCGGCGCGAAGAAGCCCGCGCTCACCGCCACCTCCAGCCGGCCCTCGATCGGCGCGAGCAGCCGCTCGAGCCACGTCGGCTCGAGCGTGGTCCCCGCGTCGGTGACGGCGACGATCGTGCCGGTCGCGAGCTCGAACGCCCGGTTGCGTCCCTCCGGCACGTTCGCGCCCACCGCCACGTCCGTGCGCACCGGGAACGGCAGCGGCCCGGCCGCGGCGACCTGCTCCAGCGTCCCGTCGCTCGAGCCGGCGTCGACGAGCACGAGCTCGTCCGGCTGGCGCGTCTGGCGCTCGATGCTCGCGAGCCACGACCGGATCGAGTCCGCCTCGTTCAGCACCGTCGCCACGAGGCTGATGCGCTCGCGGCGGCTCACGGCGCGAGCGGCACGGGGGAGACGCCGGCGCCCATCGCGCCTCAGTCGGGCTTCGGCGTCACGGGCTCCGGCTCGTCGCCGCCGAACGGGTTGACGCGCCGGTCGCGCGTGCGGCGGGGCTCGAAGCCGGTGGACGCCTCCCCGCCGACGACCGCGCGCAGCGTCGCGCGCGACCGCGTGGCGAGCGTCCGCCGGAAGATGCCGTACCGGTCTGCTTGCAGCGAGACGACGCGGCGCCACCGGCCGCGGACGCGCCGCTGCACGACGACGCGCCCCGGACGGCTGTCCGGCGTGCGGCCCCACAGCGCGACGCGGCCCCGGCGCGCGGGGAGGGCGACGAACGGGAACCGGAACGCACGCAGCGCCGGCTTCGGCCGGTCGTCGCGCAGCGAGTCGCCCCCGCGATACCACAGCCCGCAGTGGTAGGTCTCGCCCCAGCTGACGCGGCGCGGGGCGGGCGCGTCCCGCAGGCCGAACCAGACGACGGTGGAGACGCCGTTCCGCCACATGCGATACAGCCCTTCGGCGACCCACCGCGCGTGCTCTCGCGTCGGCACCCCGCCGGGGTCGGGCGGCCCGCTGTCCCACGAGAACTCCGTCACCCAGAACCCGACGGGCCGCTCGGCGCGGATGCGGCCGGCCCGGTCGGCCGCGCTGAGCAGGCGCCGCATCCCCGGCAGGTCGCCGAGCGACACGTCCCCCTCGCGCTGCGCGCGGTGCACGGGCCCGCCGGAGGTGTACGGGTTGTGCGCCCAGACGTCGAAGCGGATGCTGGCGTCGCACGTCTTCCTCGGGCGGGGCCCGGTGGACGTGCAGAGCAGCCGGGACATGAACTTCAGCGCGGGCGTCCCCCAGGTCTGCGTGCTGTTCCCGCTGAAGGGCCCGGTGCCGCCGGCCACCACCACGTTGTCGGCCGCCACGCGCTTCACCGCGTCGGCGTACGCGTTGACCATGTCGCGGTAGTGGTCCGCCCCCGCGTTCCCGTTCTGGACGAGGTAGTAGTCGAGGTTGGGCTCGTTCCACACCTGCCAGTGGCGGACCCGGGGGAGCCCGCCGGGAGCGCCCGAGTAGCGCCGGGCCATCGCGGCGCCGAACGCGGCGAGGTCCTCGGGGCGCGGCCGCACGAAGCCGTCCCGATCGCTGGTCCGGGCCCACCCCGGCACGTGCGTGACGTAGACGAGCGGCTCGAGCCCGTTGGCCGCGGCGAGGCGCACGCGCCGGTCGACGCTTCCCCAGCGGTAGGCCGCGTCGTCTGGGTTCGACGGGTCCGCGGGGCGCTGCGGGGACGCCTCCAGCCACGAGACGCCCATCCGGATCGCGCCGGCGCCCGCCGCGGCCGTGCGCTCGAACGCGAGCTCGGCGTCGGGGCCGCCGAACGCGCCGGTGCCGTCGATGAGGCCGGTGACGAGGGGGCGGGCGCTCGCCGCCGGGGCGAACGCCGCGGTCGCGATCACGGCCAGCAGCGCCGGCATCCACGCGCGCGAGCGAAGCATCACCGCGGGCAGGGTAGTCGGAGCGCCCTGCTCGCTACCGTTCGCGCGGTGTCCTCGGGCGTTGCCGACGTCCTTCCTCGCATCCGCGACCGTCTGAGCCGGCGCTCGCGGGAGTGGCGGCGCCGGCAGCGCCGCGACGACGCGCACCTGGCGGCGCTGCTGCGCGAGACGCTCGCCGGCGAGGACCGCGTGGTGGACGTGGGCGCGCATCGCGGCGACTTCCTCGCGCTGGCCTACGAGCACGCGCCGCTGGGCGCTCACCTGGCGCTCGAGGCGCTCCCGGACTTCGCCGCCCGCCTGCGGGAGCGGTTCCCGCAGGCCACCGTCGTCGAGTGCGCCGTGGGGGCGGCCGCCGGCCGGGCACGCTTCTTCCGCCCGGTGACGATGCCGGCGTGGAGCGGGCTGCGGGAGCAGGAGTACCCCGGCGACACCGAGGTGGAGGTGATCGACGTGGAGGTGCGCCCGCTGGACGACGTCGTGCCGGCCGGCGCCCCCGTGAAGCTCCTGAAGATCGACGTCGAGGGCGGCGAGCGGGACGTCCTGCTCGGCGCGCGCGGGCTGCTCGCGCGCGACCGGCCGGTCGTCTACTTCGAGTACGCGCACGTCCACGCCGACCCGCACGGCGTGACGCCCGCGCTCCTCCACGAGACGCTTGCCGCCGCCGGCTACGAGCTGTTCGGCCTGTCGGGTGACGGCCCGCACGACGCGGCGCGGTTCGCCGAGCTCGCGCGGGAGGCGCACGCCTCCGGCTACGACCGCCGCGCCGAGACCAACTGGGTTGCCCGGCCGGCCGGCTGACGCGCCGACGCGCGTCGTCCTCGCGGGGCTCTTCGGGGCGGACAACCTCGGGGACCGTGCCATCCTCGAGGCGATCGTGGCGGCCGCCTCGTCCTGCGGCGCGGAGGTCGTGGCGTGGACGACGCAGGATCCCGCGCCGGACCCGCGCGCCGTCGTACTGCGCGCGCGTCGACCGTGGGCGTTCGTCGCCGCCTGCCGGCGCGCCGATCGCGTCGTGATGGGCGGGGGCGGCCTGCTCAAGGACGAGTCGCTGCGCTTCTCGCTCGAGCTCCTGATCGCAGCGGTGACCGGCCGGCTGCTGCGGCGCCGCGTCACGCTGCTGGCGGTCGGCGCCGGGCCGTTCTACCGGCGCGCCGGCATGGTGCTCGTCGGGCTCACAGCCAGGCTCGCCGCGGTGCGCACGGTGCGCGACGAGGCTTCCGCAGCGGCGCTCGAGCGGCTCGGCGTGCCGGACGCCCGCGTCGTCGCGGACCCGGTGTTCTCGACGCCGCCGCCGGCCCCCGCGGCGCGCGGCAGCGGGCGGCGGATCCTCGTCGCCGTGCGGCCCTGGTTCCACATGGATCCCGACCGCGGCGCGCGCCGCTGGGCAGCGCTTCGCAACGCGCTCGCGGAGGCGATCGAGACGACAGCCGCGGGCGGCGCCGACGTCCGGCTGGCGTGCCTGTACCTGCCCGAGGACGAGGTGGCCGCCCGCGAGATCCTCGCGCGCGTCCGGGGCGAGCGGGCGCAGCTGCTGGCGCGGCGCCTGACGTGGCGCGACATGCTCGAGGAGTGCGCCGCCGCGGATGCGATCGTCGCGATGCGCTACCACGCGCTCGTGGCCGCCGCGCTCGCCCGCCGCCCTGCCGTCGCCATCGCGTACGAGCCGAAGGTCCGGTCGCTCGCGGAGGAGCTGGGCGTGCCGATCGTGGAGCCTGACGACCACGAGCTGGCGCGCCGCGTCGCCGAGGAGCTCGAGGCGGGGCCGCCGGCGCCGGACGAGGCGACGGTCGACCGGCTGCGGCGCCGCGCCGAGGCCGGGCTGCGCGCGGCGCTCAGCGGCTGACGCCCGGCCCGCGCTCCGCAGGCGGCCGCCTGAGCTCGAGCGGTCGTGCGGCGAGCGCCACCGCCAGGCACGCGACGCCCGCGCCCATCGCCGCGGCGTTGGCCCATGCGCCGTACGTCAGTCCCGCGTCCGCGGGCGCGACCAGGAGCAGCCCGAGCTCGACGGCCGCCGCCGCGACCAGGCACGCCGCGCCGAGCGACGGCCGGCCCCACCCGACCGCCACGGCGACGACCGAGGCGAACGGCATGAAGAGCGCCATCGCCACGACGAGGCCCAGCAGCGGCGCGGTCGCCGGGGCGTAGTCGCTCCCGTACAGCAGCTCGACCAGCGGTGTGCGCACCGCGACGACGAGCAGCGCGAGCACGAGGGCGACGGCGGCCGACCCGGCGGCGATCCGGAGCCCGAGCGCGCGTGCCGCCCGATCGTCCTCCTTCGCCCGCAGGTAGGCGAGCCGCGGCATCAGGATCGCCCGGATCGCCGCCGGCACCACGATGAACAGCATCGACAGCGTCTTGGCGGCTCCGTAGAACCCCGTGTCCTCGCCGCCGAAGGTGCTCTCCACCCACATCAGGTCCGACCACGACCAGACGGTGAAGCCGATGTGCCCCGCCGCGAGCGGCACCGCAACGTCGCGGAGCCGGCGCAGCGAGCCGGCCGACAGGCCGAGCTGCCTGCGCGGCCAGATCGGGCGGGCGAGCTCGATCGCCGCGCACGCGACGACGTTGCTGGCGCCGAAGAGGACGAGGACGGTGGTCGCGCCCGGGTCGGCGACCAACACGAGCGCCACGAGCGCCAGGAGTTGCAGGACGGAAGCGCCCGCGTACGACGCCACCAGCCGCCGGACGCGGCCGAGCCCGCCGCTGACGGCGTAGTACAGCTCGAGGGCGGCGACTCCGACGACGGCGACCAGGAGCCCGACGAGGGGCGTGTCGCCGAGCACTCCGGCGGCATGCAGGCCGACGAGCACGACCACGGTGAGCGCGAGGAGGGCGGCGGCGGCGGCCGCCGCGGACCCGAGCGCCGGTCCGACGCCCGCGCGATCGCCGCGCGCGCGGCCGATCTCGCGGCCCGCCGAGGTCGACAGGACCGAGGTGAGCATCGTGGCGACGAGCGCGGCGGCCAGCGTGAAGCGGACCACGCCGAACTC
>DASZEJ010000090.1:0-29597 GCA_035940955.1 Solirubrobacteraceae bacterium | reverse complement strand
ACCGCTCCGCGCCGCACCGCTCTGCGCCGCACCGCCGCCACCCTCCGCCGCACCGCTCCGCGCCCGCACGATCCGCAGCGCCAGCGTCGGCGCCGCCAGCAGCGGCACGACGACCGCCGCCGCCGCGAACAGCAGCTGCGGCGACGAGTCGACGAGCACGCCGCCGCCCGCCGTCCCGGCGAGGGCGCCGAGCAGCATCGCGATCTCCTGCGCGCCGGTCGCGCGCGGGCGCTGGCCGTCCTCGAACCGCTCCGCCACGAGCGCCCGGTGCGCGGTGGTCGCCGCGTTGAGCCCGACGTACACGGTCGCCGCCGCGAGCGTCAGCGCGAGGTACGAGCTGGCGGTGCCCAGCGCGATCGCCGCCAGGCCGCCGCCCGCCACGACCGCGCCCCCGAGGATGAACGGCGCGCGCGTCCCGCGGCGGTCGCTCCACCAGCCGGCGCCGAGCGGCACCGCGAAGCCGGCGGCCGCGTTGACGAGCATCACGGCCCCGATCAGCCCGGGGTTGTGCGAGATCTCGTCGAGCAGCACCGGGACGTACGCGGTGGTCAGCGCCCGCGCGGCGCCCAGCCCGACGGCGACGGCGGAGAACGCGGCGAGGAACCGGATCACGGCCGCACCACCCTCAGCAGCCCCGGCAGCGCCGTGACCGCGGCGGTCGTCACGCCGAGCGGCTCGGCGTCGGCCACCAGCGGCACCGGCACGTCGAGCCGCGCCTCGGCCCCGCGGTACCAGTCGACGCCCGGCCGGTCGAGGTGGCGGCCGCCGTGCGCGGCGCCGAGCAGCGCGAGCGTCTCGCGCCGCGTGCTCGCCCGCAGCACGATCGACTCGAGCAGCCCGTCGTCGACCTTCGCGATCGGGGCGACCCGGAAGCCGTACGCGAAGCGGGGCGCGTTGGAGAGGAAGACCTGCGCGACCGGCCCGTCCTCCACGACGTGCCCGTCGACGGTCAGCCGCACGGGGACCGGCGCGAACCGGCGGATCGCGCGCGCGAACGCGCCCAGCCCGGCCGAGACGTCGCCCGAGTTCTCGCCCTCGTACAGCGTCCGGGCCGCCGCGTGGAACCCCGCGCTGACGCCCTCGACCGCGATCAGCGACCGCTCCGGGGTGGTGACGGCGAGCCCGTCGAACGGCCGCGCCTCGCCCCGCACCGCCAGGCGGATCGCCGCCCGCCAGTGGGTGGGGACGCCGAGCGCGTGCGCGAGGTTGTTCGCGCGGCCGGCCGGCAGCAGCGCGATCTCGGGGAGCGGGTGCGCGCCGACGTTGGCGGCGGCGTGCAGCGAGCCGTCGCCGCCGGCCAGCAGGACGCGCCGGCCCTCGGCGCGGCGCAGCGCCTCGGCGAGCTCCTCCGGGGAGCCGGTGATCGTGCCGCGCGCGCGGGCGCCGGCGGCCTCCAGCAGCGCCACGATCCTGCTCAGCGCGCGGCTCGGGTCGCCCAGTCCGCTGGCGCGCGCGTTGACGATCGCGTCGACGTGGCGCGCGGGGACGGCGGCGTGGCGGCGCGTGCGGGCCTCCAGGCGGGGCCTGCGTCCGAACAGCAGACGCTCTCGCTGACTCATCCTCGCACCGTCCTCCTTCCAACCCCTGAGGGCGACCGTACTCCTGTCCGAAGGCGCTCTGCAAGCTGTAGTTGTGCGTGCAACTACGATACATCGCGGCGCCACCCTCCGCAACTCGCCGTGGGTCGTGCAAGTTCTTCGGGTAGATGCCGTTAACGAGTGGCGAGGGGAGCGGGAGAGCCCTCCGCCGCCGACTCGACCTTCCTGTACGCATCCGCGCGCCGCGCGGACGCCTTCTTCCGGCCTGAGATGGAACTCCTGCACCAGCTCCTCCAGCTCGACCACGCTGCCATCGAGCAGAGCGCCCAGCTGCGGTGGAGCCCGGCGACCGCGTTCTTCGCCCTCGCCTCGGCGTGGTGGATCAAGGGGCCGCTCTTCGTGGTGGCCGCGTTCGCGCGCGACCTCAAGGACCGCGCGACGGTCCCGCTCACGGCGCTGGCGGTCGGCGCGGCGCTGCTGGCCGGCGACCTGCTGTCGGGCGCGATCAAGCACGCGGTCGACCGCCCGCGCCCGCCGCGCGCGGACCCCGGCTTCGACGCCGCGGTCGCCGTGCCGTCCTCGCCGAGCTTCCCGTCGGGGCACGCGACGACGACGTTCGCCTGCGCGGTGGCGATCGCGCTGCTGATCCCGAGGCTGCGCTGGCCCGCGCTCGCGGTCGCCGCGACGGTCGGCCTGTCCCGCGTCTACCTCGGCGTGCACTACGCGCTCGACGTCGTCGCCGGCGCCGCGCTCGGGACGCTGATCGGCGCCGCCATCGCCCTGCTCGTCCGGCGCGTGCTGGCGGCCCGCCGGGCCGCCGCGGCTCCCGCCTAGGCCCGGACGCCGGGCGGCGAACGATGCGCGCGCCGCTCGCCGCCGCCGTCCTCGCCCTCGCTCTCGCCGCGGCCGCGCCGACGCACGCCGCGACGCCCCGCCTGACCGTCGAGCGCGGCGACCGCGCCGCGATCGTCGACGACGCGGGCCGCCAGGTGCTGCTGCGCGGCGTGAACGTCAACCAGCTCGGCGACTATTACCAGGCCGATCCCGCGCTGCCGACGACGATCCCGCTGGCCGAGCGCGACTTCGAGGAGATCGCGCGGCTCGGGTTCAACGTGGTGCGGCTCGTCATGAGCTGGTCGGCCTTCCAGCCCGAGCGCGGCGCCTTCGACGAGGGCTACGTCGCCCGCGTCCGCGAGGCCGTCCGCTGGGCCGCGCGCCACGACCTCTACGTCGTCCTCGACATGCACCAGGACGCGTGGGGCAAGCACGTCGCCACGCCGCCCGGCTACCGCTGCGAGCCGGGCCTCGCGCCCGCCGTCGGCTGGGACGGCGCGCCGCTGTGGGCCACGCTGACCGACGGGATGACCACCTGCCGGGCGAACGAGACGCGCGAGCTGTCGCCGGCCGTCGCGCAGGCGTTCGAGTCGTTCTACGCCGACCGGGAGGGCATCCAGTCCGAGCTCGTGGCGACCTGGGGGCGGATCGCGGCGGCGCTGGGCGGCGAGCCGAACGTCGCGGGCTACGACCTGCTCAACGAGCCGCACCCCGGGTTCAGGGTCGGCGTCAACCAGGGCGTCCCGCTCGGCCGCTACTACGCCCGCGCCATCGAGGCGATCCGCGCCGCCGAGACCGGCCCGCCGCGGATCGCGTTCTTCGAGCCGAGCGTGCTGTGGTCGGGGTTCGGGAACGACACGACGCCGCCGCCCGGCTTCACCCCCGACGGAGACGTCGTCTTCGCGCCGCACCTCTACAGCGAGTCGATCAGCGTCGACCAGGGCGCGACCTCGATCGAGCAGGGCTTCGACAACGCCGAGCGCGCCGCCGCGGCCTACGGGGCGCCGCTGTGGTCGGGCGAGTGGGGCTGGTTCGGGCCGCCCGAGCAGAGCCGCGCGCGGCTCGAGCGCTATCTCGCGGAGGAGGACGCGCGGCGCCTCGGCGGCGCGTGGTGGGTGTGGAAGCAGGCCTGCGGCGACCCGCACGTCGCCGGCTACCCCGGCGCGTCCGGCAGCCTCAACCCGACCGAGTGCCCGAGCGGCCGGCCGCTCGGCCTCGTGACCGGCTACACGGACCTGCTCCGCCGCGCGTACCCGCGCTTCGCGCCCGGCCGGCTGACCGAGCTGCGCTCGGACTGGCGCAGCGGCCGGTGGTCGCTGCGCGGGCGCGCCGGCGACGGCTCGTGCCGGCTGGAGGTGTGGGTCCCCGACGGGGAGCCCGACCTCGCCGCGGACGGCGTCGGCGACCTGCGCGCGGAGCGCCGGCCGGGCGGCTGGCTCGTGACCGGCTGCGCGCGCGGGGCGTACGCGCTGAGCGGCGCGCCCGCCGAGGCGAGCCGCGCGCCCGCCGCCGCCGCGCCCTGCCGCTCGCGCCGGCGGATCGTCATCCACGCGCGCGGCCGGGTCGTCCGCGTGCGGACCCGCGGGGTCAGGCCGCGGCGGGTCACCGCGCGCGGGCGGCGGGTGGTCGTCGACCTGCGCGGCTCGCGCCGCGGCCGGATCGTCGTGACGATCCGCCTGCGCGGCGGGCGCGTCGAGCGCCGCGTCTACCGGACCTGCCGGCCTAACCCACGACGGTCAGCGCGCCCGGCCGGACGCTGAACTCGACCTCGCGGAAGTCCCCGACCCAATCGCCGTCGAGCTGCAGCGGCAGCTCGCCGCCCTCCACCGCGCGGGCGACGACCCGCTCGACGTCGCTGAAGCCGGTGATCTGCCGGTGGTCGACGACGCGGTGGCGGCGCGAGAACAGCCGGAAGGCGATCGTCGGCACGTCGACCGGCGTCGCGCGGTGCAGCATCGCCCCGGCCAGCCGGCCGCTTTCGAGCGACGAGCTCACCGCGACGTGCAGCGGGCGCTCGTCGAAGTACGTGTACGGGTCGCCGTTCTGCACGATCGCGTCGATGCCGGCCAGCCGCTGGCCGCGGTCGGTCTCCAGCTCGACGCGCGGCGGGCGGACGAGGTAGTCGCGGAAGAACGTGCGCAGCGCCGCCCAGGTGAAGTACCACTCGCCGTAGCGGTGCTTGAGCGCGGGCCGCAGGTCGACCGCGCGCGTCACCGCGGCGTCGAGCCCGAAGCCGGCCGAGGCGACGAAGTAGCGCTCCCCGGCGCGGCCCAGGTCGATCCGGCGCGGGCGCCAGTCGTCGGCAAGCCGCAGCAGGTGCTCGGTCGCGTCGACGATCTCGCCGGGGACGCCGAGCATCTTGCACACGACGTTGGTCGAGCCGCCGGGCAGGTGGGTGAGCGGTACGCCGGTCCCCGCCAGGCCGTTCGCGGCCTCGTTCAGCGTCCCGTCGCCGCCGAACGCGACGACGACGTCGTAGCCCTCGTCGGCCGCCTCGCGCACCAGCTCGGTCGCGTGGCCCTGGCGCTGGGTGTCGAACGCGGTGACGTCGTACCGGCTCTCCAGCGCGTGGACGACGAGGTTGCGCAGCCGGTCGGAGACCGTCGTCGCGTACGGGTTGACGATGATCAGCATCCGCCGCTTCCGGAGCGGCTGCTCGAGCGTCCACGCCTCGACGAGGCGCTCGAGCGACTGCGCGGGGGCCGCCGGCACGGGCCGCTGTACACCGCCCTCCGGCGGGGGTTACGGCTGGCCCTCGGCGAGCATGAACGAGACGAAGAACCCGAGCCCGGTGGCGAACGCGTTCCACGGCCGGCCGTGTTCGAACGCCTCCGGCATGAGCGTGTCGGCGAGCGACGCGAGCACCGCTCCGCCCGCGAACGCGAGGCAGAACGCGAGCGTGTGGTGGCTCGCCCCGGCGAGGACCGCGCGGCCCAGCGCGACGGCGGCGGCGAGGATCAGCGCGCAGACCGTCCAGATCGCGATCGCGAACCGCGGCGGCTGCCCGCTGTCGCGCATCGCGGCCGCGCCGACGAGCGACTCCGGCAGGTTGGAGACGAAGATCGCCACGAGCAGCGCGACGACGCTCTCGTCGCCGGCGAGCGAGGCGCCGAGCGCGAGGTTCTCGGGCACGCCGTCGAGCGTCACGCCGGCCAGCAGCGCGAAGCCGACCGCCGGGCCCGCGGCGGCGCGGGCGGCGGCCGTCTCCACCTTGTCCGACTGCTCCTTCTTCGCGCTGCCGGCCACGCGCGAGTCCAGCCACGCGTTGGCGAGCACGAAGACGGTCGCGCCGGCGAGCAGCCCCAGCCCCGACCGCGTCGCGCCGCCCAGCTCGAACGCGTCGGCGAACAGCTCGAGCGTCAGCGCGCAGATGAGCGCCCCGGACGCGAACGCGAGCAGCACGCCGGTCACGTGCTCGGGCGCGCGCACGTAGGCGCCCGCGACCGCGCCGAGCACCAGCGCGCTCGACGCGATCAGCCCGATGAGGATCGCCTCGCCCACGGTAGCCTCGCTCCCCGATGCAGGCCAGCCGCATGCGCCGCTTCTGGGACGCCCGCGCGCGCGAGGACGCGTTCCACTTCGTCGACAACCGCGAGCCGTACAAGGACGCCGACCCCGAGCGCTTCTGGCGCGCGGGCGAGCGCGACCTCGACACGATCCTCTCCACGCTCGGCGTCACGGTCCGCCAGGACGACGTCGTCCTCGACCTCGGCTGCGGCCTCGGCCGCCTGACCCGCGTCCTCGCCCGCCGCGCCGGCCACGTCGTCGCGCTCGACGTCTCGCCCGAGATGCTGCGCCGCGCGCAGGAGCTGAACGACGCGCTCAACAACGTCACCTGGCTGCTCGGCGACGGCGAGACCCTGACCGGCGTCGAGGACGCCTCGCTCGACGGCGCGGTCAGCCACGTCGTGTTCCAGCACATCCCCGACGCGAAGGTGACGCTCGGCTACGTCGAGGAGCTGGCCCGCGTCCTCAAGCCCGGCGCCTGGGCGGCGTTCGGCCTCTCCACCGACCCCCGCGTCCACCAGCCGCCCCCTGCGGAGCGCGGGGGCACCAGCCGCCGCGACCTGCTCCGCGGCCTCGCCGGCCGCAGGCCCCGAGGCCAGTCCGCCCCCGAGTGGCTCGGAGCCCCGGTCCCCCTCGACGCCCTCGGCGCGGTCGCCACCTCCGCCGGCCTGACCCTCGAGCAGATCGAGGGATCGGGCACGCAGTACACGCTGGTGCGCGCGGTGCGCCGCTAGTCGCTGGCGTCGGGCGTGCGCCGAAGGACGTCAAGCGCTGGTGCGACCCACTCGGCCACCAACTGCGCACTTTCGTCCGCTGATTCAGCGCAGGCCGCAACTGCACGCTCGATCGATTCGTCCGTGAGCACATTTGGATCGAGGAAATCGAGCACCGCGAGCTGCATCTCGAGTAGGGGCAGCGCGTTCTCGCCCGTCAGCACGACCAAGCTGGCGGCGGCGGGGCGTTGCGGTACGAACATTGCAACATGCGCGACATTGTTCCACTCCTCCAGTCGCGGCCTGAGGCGCTCGAAGCGTTGCCGTGCAAGCTTTAGATCGCCGTCACGGGCGGCAAGATTTGCGAGGTTCCAAAACGTCACCCACCGGTCGCCGGGACCACGTTCGCACGCCTCCTCAAGGGCCGCGCGCGCAACGTCGCGACGATCCTCGTAAAGGCTGTTGAGAAAGCCGACGACGCTGAGCATCGAACTTACATCCCACCCCCGCTCCCAACGAGGTGCGCCGTGATCGCGCAGTGCGCCGGCTGCCTCCTCCGCCAGGGCAACGGCGCGATCCAGGACCTCACGATCGTTTGTGCGGGTCCAGCGCTCGAAGAGACGGAGCACCCCCGCGTGCCCCGCGGCTGGAACAAGGCTAATCAAAGCACGCCGCGCCTGAGGTCCCTCGAATACAGCAACGATCGAGCCGCGCCACGCTATCCCCGCCGCTTGAATCAGGGGTTGCCACCCATCTAGCTCATCGGACAACGCCTGCAGGATGTGATACTGCTCAACGTCGACCGGGAGATCCCACAGCTCTACCCAGTCCAGCTCGTCGCCATCGATGCGCAGGGTGAGGTTGACGAGTGCTATGCGGGGATGCGAGCTGTCAGCAAGCTGCGTCGCGATCTCGTCCACGCCGGCCTCGTCGAGAGCCAGCAACTCGACGTCCAAGGACTCAACCTTCTGCGCGGATAGTGCGGCACGCATGCGTGCGCCGCGCGCGGTTCCGATCTGAGTGAGGAGCGGAAAGTCCGCGCGGAGCGCGGTCCCGCTGAGCTGCCCGCGCGCGCGGCGGGCTAATTCGCGCGCGAGCGGCGCGCCCGCGCGCGCGGCAATCGGCACCCCAAAGGCGACTTCGGGTGCGTCCACACCGGCATGGCTACGTGCTTCGTGCTGCAACGTCAGGGCCGTAATCCGGCCGCCGACGACGGTGAAGGATCCATCCTCCTCGAGCACAACGACTCCGGCGTCCGCCAACGCCTGCAACTCTTCGAGCACGCGACGCTCGGCGGTCGCGAGGTCGCAGGAACAAAGCTTCTCAAGGGAGTCCGGAGCAGCGGCCTCGATCGCTCGTGAGATTGCGATCTGACGGGGTATGAGTCGCTCCATCGAAACCAGCTCGAGAGCGCCGCGCAGCTGCTCCGGTGGGAGTTCGCGCGCTGCAGCGGCGCCGGCCTCGACGCTCTCATCGATGCCCGTGTAAAACGCCAGGTCGTCAAGAGTGCGTTCTAGCACTCGCGGCGTCAGCTTGTAGACGTCTTGCTCGCCGGTGCGGCACGCCCACCACATCTGCTGCGCCACGAGGGCAATCTCGAACGCGTTGCCCTGCGTGAAATTTGCGATGTCGCGCTGCAAAGCCGCGGCGTGCTCACGCTTGTCCGGCATCAGCCGTTCCACCTCCGCCGAATCCAGCGGCGCCGTGAGACATACTCGCACGTCGTCGGGCATCGCCAGCGGCAACACCGGGATCATCAAAAGTCGGCGGAGGCATGGCGAGACTGCCTCGAGCAGATGCTGTCGACCGGACGGTCTGCAGCTCATCAGGAGTGACAGGCCGCCTGCGGCGTCGAATGAGTCGACCATTCGCTCCGTCAGCGGAACGTCTTCGAGGAGTCCATCGGCGTTATCGATGCAAACGACGATCGCGGTGTGACCACGCTCGCGCGCGAGTCGTACTAGCTCACGGAGATCGCGCTCGAACAGCGCAGGATCGATGACGGCGGCCGGATCCGTCGCGAACGCGAGCCCGCTAATAAGCGAATCCCTCACGCTAGTCGGGGACCGATCACGCAGCAGCACACGATCACACCACGCCCGATACCAATCCGGCGTCGGCGCCGACTGACCGGCGATTGCCTCTGCGATGGCCGTCAGCATCGCTCGTTGTAGACCGTTCGTCGTCAAGTCGTCGTCGATTAGCCGGAGGTCGACAACCAAACGACTGAGGTTGGCTGCTGCACGTCGTCCGGCTTCCCGCAACGTGCTCGTGCGTCCGCTCCGCGCCGGGCCGCACAACAACGCGTGCCCGCAGCCGTCCTCGCCGCTTACGGCCTCCTCGAGCATCGTCAGCTCGAAACGGCGGAGCCGAAGGAGGCGTTCGTTCTCGGTGGGTTCGAGAGAGTACGGACTGTCTATTCTGAAAGCCATGCCGCCTAGCTGGCGGACGCGGGGCTGAAGTCGAGCGTGACGCCCAGCGGCTCGCCCAGCGCTTGAAGCGTTTGAGCCGTGGGGTTGCTCTGGCCGCGCTCGATCCGACTGATCTCTGCTTGGTCTACGCCGGACGCGGCCGCGAGCTCTCGCTGACTCATGCCGACAGCCATTCGGCGCTCGAGCAACTTGCTGCCAATCCCGAAGCGACGACGGCTCTCCTCGAGCAGACGGCGCTCTTCGGGATCTGCGTTGCGCTCGACTTCCTCGACGAAGTCCCTGAAGTTGGTGCTCACGACGCTTCTCCTCGCGGCGGTCATGATGGGATATATACCATCATCGGCAGACGGACGCGCGTCTTGTGGGAAACATTTGCTCCCGATGGACGCTCAGCTACGTGCGCCGCCGCCGTCTGCCGGTCGCCCGTCGTTCCTGGCGCAGCTTGAAGGAACGCAATCGCTTTCGCGCCGCTTCGATTTCTCGTGATTGCCGGCGAGCCGCAGGGTCCGCGCCCTTGTCATATCCGCCGAGCAACAGGACCACGCGCTCGCCGTAGACGCAAAAGAACATGCGCAGAAGGACGTCGCTTCGACCACTTTTCGCACTGGGCTCGACACCGGCTCTGCGGGTGATCGTTGCCTCGTCGTGTCGGACGCGGAACTCAAAGAGGCCATGGCCGAGCGCTTTCCCGAACTCGCTCTTACAGACGTCGGGGCCTCGGACGGCCAGGATGAGCTCTATTGCTGCGATCAGCGCGGCGCGCTTGTCGGGCGTAAGCCGCTCGATGAACGTCCGCGCTGGCTGCCGACCCTCATCATCCTCAAAGAACTCGACGTCCCAAGGCACCTCAGCACTGTAGGTGTGGCGACGCGCCGCTAGAGGAACCCGCGCTTGCGGAAGTACGCCGCCATCCCGACGAGCGTCACGACCATCACCCCGACGATGACCCAGAACGCCGCCGCGCTGCCGTGGCCGGGGAACGCGACGTTCATCCCGAACGTCGAGGCGATCAGCGTCAGCGGCAGGATGATCACGCTGAACGCCGTGAGCACGCGCAGGACGTCGTTGACGCGGTGCGAGAGGACGGACTCGTTGGTCGACTCGAGGCCCTCGACGACCTCCTTGAAGTTCTCGAGCATGTCCCACACGCGCTCGGAGGCGTCGTTGACGTCGTCGAAGTAGATGTCGAGGTCCTCGGGGATGTAGCGCTTCGTGCGCTCGAGGTCCTTCAGCGCCGCCCGCTGCGGGCGGACGACCTTGCGGAAGTTGATGATCTCCTGCTTGACGTTCGAGATGTCGCGGACGATCTCGGCCGAGCGGCCCTCGAAGATGTCCTCCTCGATGCGCTCGAGCTTGTGGCCCATCTTGCGCAGCATCGGGAACGACGCGTCCACGCACTCGTCGACGATCTTGTACAGCAGGTAGCCGGCGCCCTTGGAGAACAGCTGCTGGCGCAGCTCGGCGTCGCCCCGGCAGCGCTCGAACAGGTACTCGAGCGGCTGGAGCGGCTCGTTCGGCAGCGTGATGACGAAGTCCGGGCCGACGAAGATGTCGACCTCGGCCGCGTTCAGGCGCTCGACGGTCTTGTCGAACCGCGGGAAGTGCAGGACGACGAACAGGTAGTCGTCGTACTCGTCGACCTTCGGCCGCTGGTTGCGCGAGAAGACGTCCTCGTAGTCGAGCGGGTGGAAGTCGTAGTGCTCCTCCAGCCAGGCCCGGTCGATCGCCCGCGGGCGCTCGATGTTGGCCCAGCGCAGGCCGGCCGCGTCGACGACCTCGACGTTCGGAGTCTCAGGCTCGGGAGTGCGGGTCGCGTCGACGGCGCGCGTCCGCGCTCCCCTGCGCAGCGGGCGAGGGAGGCTCGGCATGGGGACTTCGCGGCTCGTCGGTCGACATCGCGACGGCATGGTAGCTTCCCGGCCGTACGCATCCAGAGGGGTGGAGGGACTGGCCCAGCGAAGCCCCGGCAACCATCCGCCGCACCCGCGGCGGGAACGGTGCCAATTCCTGTTCAGATGTGGCGGGGCTTCCAGAGGTTCTCGCCAGCACCGACAAGCGAGGACCCCAGATGGCAGCCACCGGGCTTCAGTGCAAGGAGTGCAGCACCCCGTACCCGCTCGACGCGCGGTACGTCTGCGAGCGGTGCTTCGGGCCGCTCGAGGTCGTCTACGACCACGCCCGGATCGACGACGTCGGCGAGGCGCGCCGCCGCATCCAGGGCGGCCCGCAGAACATCTGGCGCTACGCGGACTTCCTCCCGCTCGGCCAGCCGCCGGCCAGCGCACGGCGCGCGTCGTCCCTCTCCGGCCTGCCCGCCGGCTGCACGCCGCTCATCAGGGCGGACAGGCTCGCCAAGCGGCTTGGGCTGAACGAGGTCTGGATCAAGAACGACGCCGCGAACCCCACGCACTCGTTCAAGGACCGCGTGGTCAGCGTCGCCGTCGCCCGCGCGCGCGAGCTCGGCTTCGACGTCATCGCCTGCGCCTCCACCGGCAACCTCGCGAACTCGGTCGCCGCCCACGGCGCGGCGCTCGGCCTGGAGTCCTACGTCTTCATCCCGGCGGACCTCGAGGAGCAGAAGGTCCTCGCCACCGGCGTCTACGGCACGCACGTCGTCGCCGTCCGCGGCAACTACGACGCCGTCAACCGCCTGTGCACCGAGCTGAGCGGCGAGCGCGACTGGGCGTTCGTGAACGTGAACATGCGCCCGTACTACGCCGAGGGCTCGAAGACGCTCGCCTACGAGGTCGCCGAGCAGCTCGGATGGGAGACCCCTGACCGCTGCGTCGTCCCGATCGCCTCGGGCTCGCTGTTCACGAAGGTCGCCCGCGGCTTCGACGAGTGGCGCGAGCTGGGGCTGATCACGGGCGACGCCCCGGTGATGAACGGCGCCCAGGCCGCCGGCTGCGCGCCGGTCGCCAACGCCTTCGCCGCGGGGGAGGACCACTGCCGGCCGGTCAAGCCGGACACGATCGCCAAGTCGCTCGCGATCGGCAACCCCGCCGACGGCTCCTACGCCGTCGAGCTGGCCCGCCGCACGGGCGGCGCCGTCGACGCCGTCAGCGACGACGAGATCCGAGCCGGCATCCGGCTGCTCGCCGAGACGACCGGGATCTTCACCGAGACCGCCGGCGGCGTGACCGTCGCGACGCTCGCCAAGCTCGCCGAGCGCGGCGACGTCGGGCGCGACGAGCGCGTCGTCGCGTTCGTCACCGGCGAGGGCCTGAAGACGCTCGACGCGGTCCGCGACACGTTCGCGACCCACGAGATCGACGCCTCCTACGACGCGTTCGAGGCCGAGTTCGCGGGGGTGGGCGCGTAGACGGGCCGAGGCGCGCTGTAGCATCGTCGCCGTGCCCGTCCGTGTGTTCCACGGCGACGACTCCGAGGCGTACCGGCACCTGATCCGCGAGCTGCTCGCCGGCGGCGACGTCGAGATCGTCGGCGGGGCCGGGACGCCGGAGGGCGTGGTCGAGGGGGTCGAGCGATCCAAGCCCGACGTCGTGCTGCTCGACCAGTTCGGCGGCGCCCCACTGATCGAGGCGATCCGCGCCGCCTGCCCCGGCGCGAAGATCATCGTCCTCTCCGGCTACGACCCCGACGACGGCGACCGCGAGCTCGCGGCGCAGGCCGACGAGTACGTGATCAAGAGCGAGGCGATCGTCGAGCTGGAGGGCGTGATCCTGCGCGTCGCGGGGCACTAGCCGGCAGTGGCCGACAAGCTCGAGACCTACCGGCGCAAGCGCCGCGCCGAAGCGACGCCGGAGCCGATGGGCGGCGAGGCGGCGCGCGAGGCCGGCGGGCGCTTCGTCATCCAGGAGCACCACGCCACCCGCCTGCACTGGGACCTGCGGCTGGAGCGCGACGGCGTGCTCGTGTCCTTCGCGATCCCGAACGGGCTGCCGCCCGAGCCGAAGGTCAACCGCAGGGCGGTCCACACCGAGGACCACCCGCTCGAGTACCTCGACTTCCACGGCGAGATCCCCAAGGGCCAGTACGGCGCCGGGACGATGACGATCTGGGACCAGGGCACGTACGAGTGCCTGAAGTGGGAGCCGAAGAAGATCGAGGTCGCCCTGCACGGGGAGGAGGGGCTGGCCCAGGGCCGCTACGCGCTCTTCCACGCCGGCAAGGACGAGAAGGACTGGATGATCCACCGCATGGACCCGCCCGCCGACCGCGAGCGGGAGCCGATGCCGGAGCGGATCGTGCCGATGCTGGCGACGCTGTCGACCGAGGTCCCGGACGGCGACGACTGGGCGTTCGAGATCAAGTGGGACGGGGTGCGCGCGATCGCCTACTCCGAGCCCGGGCGGCTGCGCTTCGAGTCGCGGCGCCTGCGCGAGATCACGGGCGCGTATCCGGAGCTGTCGAAGCTCAACCGCGCGCTGTCGCACCACAGCGCCGTGCTCGACGGCGAGATCGTCGCGTTCGACGAGCAGGGGCGGCCGTCGTTCCACCGCCTCCAGCACCGCATGCACGTGACCTCCGAGAGCGCGGCGCGGCGGCTGTCGAAGACCACGCCGGTCGTCTACGTCGCCTTCGACCTGCTGTGGCTCGACGGGCACTCGCTCATGGACCGGCCGTACGGCGAGCGGCGCGAGGCGCTGCGCGAGCTGGGCCTCGACGGGCCGAACTGGCAGACGCCCGAGCACGTCGTCGGCAGCGGCGACCAGCTGCTCGCCGCGAGCGCGCAGCAGGGCCTGGAGGGCATCGTCGCCAAGCGGCTGTCGTGCCCGTACGAGCCCGGCCGGCGCTCGCGCACCTGGCTCAAGGTCAAGAACAAGCAGCGCGGCGAGTTCACGATCGTCGGGTGGCTGGCGGGGGAGGGGCGCCGGCGCGAGCGGATCGGCGCGCTGCTGGTGGCGAAGGACGGGCGCTACGCCGGCCGCGTCGGAAGCGGGTTCACCGAGTCCGAGCTCGACCGGCTCCAGCGGCTGCTCGCGCCGTGCCTGCGCGACGACCCGCCGGTGTCGAACCCGAAGGCGGCGCCGAAGGGCGCGGTGTGGGTCGAGCCCCACTACGTCGCCGAGGTGGAGTTCGGCGAGTGGACGAACGACGACGTCCTGCGCCATCCGGCGTACAAAGGGCTGGTGGAGCGCGAGCCGGAGTGGAACCCGAAGCCGCTGCCGAGCGGCGGCGGGTGGGAGGTCGTCGTCGAGGGGCGGCGCCTCAAGCTGACGAACCTCGACAAGGTGATGTACCCGAAGGCCGGGTTCACCAAGGGCGACGTCATCGACTACTACCGGCGGATCGCGCCCGTCCTCCTCCCGCACCTCGAGGACCGCGCGCTGACCCTCAAGCGGTACCCGAACGGGGTGGAGGGCGGCCACTTCTTCGAGAAGCAGTGCCCGAAGCACCGGCCGGAGTGGGTGCGGACGCTGCACTGGGAGCTGCCGACGAAGACGATCGACTTCTGCTCCTGCGACGACCTGCCGACGCTCGTGTGGCTGGCGCAGCTCGGCGACATCGAGCTGCACACGTCGCTGGCGCGCGGGGAGGACGTCCTCACCCCGGCGATCCTCGCGTTCGACCTCGACCCCGGCCCGCCGGCGACGATCGTCGAGTGCTCGCGGGTGGCGCTGTGGCTGCACGGCATGTTCGAGCGGCTGGGGATCGAGTCGTTCGCCAAGACGTCGGGGTCGAAGGGGATGCAGATCTACGTCCCGCTCAACACGCCGGGCGTGACGTACGAAGGCGGGACGAAGGACTTCGCCCGGGCGGTCGCCGAGCTGCTCGAGCGCGAGGAGCCCGAGCTCGTGGTCTCCCGGATGACGAAGGCGCTGCGGCCGGGGAAGGTGCTCGTCGACTGGTCGCAGAACGACGAGCACAAGACGACGGTGAACGTCTACTCGCTGCGCGCCAAGGACCGGCCGACGGTGTCGACGCCGCTCACGTGGGACGAGGTCCGCGAGTGCCACGAGGCGGGCGACCCCGACCTGCTCGTCTTCGACTCCGAGCAGGTGCTCGCGCGGGTCGAGGAGCACGGCGACCTCTTCGCGCCGGTCGCCTCGCTCAAGCAGGAGCTGCCGAGGCTGTAGACGCTCCAGCGCGCGTTGGCGGCGACGAGCCGGCCGCGCGGCGGCGGCGCGGGGGCCGCTCGCTCCGTGAGGCGGGAGCGGAACGTGACCGCGCCCGGCCGCCCGTCCGCCCGGACCGCGCGCTTGTGGACGCGCAGGTGCCACGCGAGCAGCGTCCCGCGGTAGCGGCCGACGGCGGGAGGGCCGCAGGCGAGGATCGCGTCCCGCCCGCCGGCGCTGGCGATCGCGCGCTCGAGGTCGGCGGCGAGCCGCTCCTGGTAGGCGAGCCGCGGGCCGAGCTCGGCGATCTCCGCCGCCCGCGGCACCGCGGCGGCCACGGCGGCGGCGGCGAGCACGACCGCGAGCGAGCCGCGCGCGAGGGAGGGTCGGGGAAGCCGCGCCGCTCCGGCGCCGCCGCGCGCCGCGTGCCACGCCCGCGCCGCTCCGGCGCCGACGCGCGCCGCGCCCCACACCCGCGCCGCCCCGGCGCCCCCGCTCACCGCGACCAGCGCCGCGCCCGGCACGAGGTACCGCGGCTCGCCGGAGAAGCCGGCCTCGCTCATCAGCGCGACGAGCGCGATCCACGCCGCCCCCGCGAGCGCGGGCAGCGCCGCGCGGCCGCGCGCGAACACCGCGGCCGCCGCGGCGGGGAGGAACAGCACCCCGCCCGCGGCCGCCAGCGTCGCGAGGGCCGGGACGTCGGCCGTGGCCGGCTGGCCGGGGTTGGGGACCCGCGCGCGGCCGGCTGAGCGCAGCAGCTCGCCGGAGGACAGCAGCTCGGGCAGGACCCACGCCGCGGGCACCGCGACGGCGATCGCCGCGACGAGCGCCCGGTCCTCCCGCCGCCGCCAGAGCGCGTACGCGGCGAGCAGCGGCCACGTCTCGGGCCGCACCAGCGCCGCCAGCGCGCCGAGCGCGAGCGCCTGGCGGTGCCGGCCCGCCAGCGCGCGCTCGAACGCCCCCAGCATCAGCGCCACCAGCAGCGGCTCGGCGTCGCCGACCGCGGCATGGCGGACGAAGCCGCCGGTGAGCACGACGGCGACCGCGGCGAACGCGCCCGCCGCCCGCGAGCCCGCCACCCGCCACGCGAGCACACCGGCCAGCGCCACCGCGGCGAACGCCCCCGCGCGGGCGACCGCGAGCCATAGCTCCGGCGCCGCGCCGCCCGCCGGCGAGAGCATCGCGGCGACCGCCACGGGCAGCGGCTTCCACGCCGGCCCGGCCGCCGTGTCGAGCGACAGCGACCCCAGCTCGCGGCCCCACAGCAGCCACGCCCAGGCGTCGTAGCCGGGGGCGGCCGGGGCCATGAGGCTGAGCAGTGAGATCCCGACGACGCAACCGGCGAGACGCATCGAACCACACGCTACGCTGGATCGCGGTTCGCTAAAGCGAACCCCCTCCGCCAGCCGAAGAAGTACCCATATGCGCCTCCTCCGCCCGCTGCTCCTCGCCCTGCTCGCTGCTGCCGTGGTCACCACCGGCGCGCTCGCCCAGTCGACGATCCCGCTGCCGGGCGGGGGCAACGTGACGGTCAAGCTGCCGCCGGAGAAGGGCAAGAAGAAGAAGCGCGCGACGCGCAGCAACAAGGTGCAGGTCGGGATCGCCGACGAGAAGTCGACGATGTTCACCGACCAGCGGTTCCTGGCGCTCGGCATGAAGATCGCCCGCCGCTCGGTCGCCTGGGACACGTTCGAGTACGAGTGGCAGGCCAAGGAGATCGACGAGTGGCTGCAGAAGGCCCGCGCGGCCGGCGTCAGCCCGCTCATCAGCTTCAACCGCTCGCGGATCGACTCGAAGCGCCACGTGATCCCCACGCGCGCGCAGTGGCTCGCCGGGTTCCGGGAGTTCCGCCAGCGCTACCCGTGGGTGACCGACTTCGCCGCCACGAACGAGTCCAACCACACGCCGCCCGCCGTCAAGTTCCCGAAGCTCGCCGCGCAGTACTACAAGGACATGCGCAAGGCCTGCCCGACCTGCCGCATCGCCGCCGCGACGATCAACGAGCGGCCGGAGAAGAAGTGGATGGAGGGCTGGATCGCGCGGTTCCGCAAGGCGCTCGGCCGCCACCGCCCCAAGTACTGGGCGCTGCACAACTACTACGGCGCCAACACCTTCAGCCTCAAGGGCACGAACCGCTTCCTCAAGGCGACGAAGTCCGGCCAGGTGTGGATCACCGAGGTCGGCGGCCTCGTCGCCCGGCGCAGCGAGAACTTCGCCGGCAAGCTGAAGATGAAGGAGGGCATGGCCCACTCCACGCGCGCGTGGCGGTTCATCTTCGACAAGATGCTCACGGCGAGCCCCCGGATCAAGCGCGCGTACCTGTACCACTGGGACTCGGTCGGCCCGACCGACACCTGGGACTCGGCGCTCGTCGGCTACGACGGCAAGCCGCGCGGCGGCCTGGCGATCGTCCAGGCGAAGCTGAAGAAGCGGCGGTAGCCTCCGCGACATGGCGGAGGCGCTGGTCGTCGTCGACTTCCAGAACGACTTCGTCCCCGGCGGGGCGCTCCCCGTCCCCGGGGGCGACGAGATCGCGCCGCGGGTGCGCGAGCTGATCGAGTCCGGCCGCTTCGACCTCGTCGTCGCGACGCGCGACTGGCACCCGCCGGACCACGGGTCCTTCGCGGAGCACGGCGGGCCGTGGCCGCCGCACTGCGTGCAGGGGACGCCCGGGGCGGAGCTGCACCCCTCGCTGCCGCGCGACAGGGTCGACGCCGTCGTCGACGCGGGCCGCGAGCGCGACGCCGAGGGCTACTCGGGGTTCGAGGACACGAACCTCGCGGAGCTGCTGCGCGAGCGCGGGATCGACACGGTCACGCTGGTCGGCCTCGCCACCGACTACTGCGTCAAGCACACGGCCCTCGACGCGCTGCGCGAGGGCTTCGACGTGGTCGTCGACCGCAGGGGCGTGCGCGGCATCGACGTCGATCCGGGGGACGTCGAGAAGGCGATCGCCGAGGTCACCGCGGCGGGCGGCCGCGTCGCGTAGCCCGGTCCCCCGGCGGGCAGAACCGGGACATGACCACCCCCGACGGCGTCCACCACGTCACCGCCATCACCGGCGACGCGCCGCGCAACCTCGACTTCTACGTCCGCGTCATGGGGATGCGGCTCGTCAAGAAGACCGTCAACCAGGACGACCCGACGGTCTACCACCTGTTCTACGGCGACGAGGAGGGCTCGCCGGGGTTCGACCTGACGTTCTTCGAGTACCCGGGCGCGCGGCGCGGGCGCCACGGCGACGGGATGGTGCACACGGTCGTGTTCCGCGTCGCGTCGGAGGCCGCGCTGGAGTTCTGGGCGGGGCGGCTGGAGGGCGAGGGGGTCGCGGTCGCGCACGCCGGCGGAGCGCTGCGCTTCTCCGACCCGGAGGGGATGGGCCTCGAGCTGCTCGTCGAGGACGTGCCCGACCCGCCGCTGCCCGCCGTCGCGCCGGGCGTGCCGGCCGAGCACGCGCTGATCGGCTTCGCGGGCGTGCGCGCGTACGCGTCGGAGCCCGACGCCAGCGCGCCGCTGCTGGAGGCGCTCGGGATGCGGCGGCTCGACGGCGACGGGCGGTGGGAGGCGCGCGGCGAGGTGCGCGGCGGCTAGGATCGCCTACGAGCCGCCTCCGGCCGAGCGCGGCCTCGCCGGCGCGGGGACGGTCCACCACGTCGCGTGGGCGATCCCGCTCGGCGACCAGGACGCATGGCAGGCGCGCGCGACGCGCGCCGGCGCCCGCGCGACCCCGGTCATCGACCGCTTCTACTTCCGCTCGATCTACTTCCGCGAGCCGAGCGGCGTCCTGTTCGAGCTGGCGACGATGGGCCCGGGCTTCGCGGTCGACGAGGACCCCGACCGCCTCGGCGAGCGCCTCGCCCTGCCGCCGTTCCTCGAGCCCCAGCGCGAGCGGATCGAGGCGGCGGTCACCCCGCTGCCGCCGGTGGAGAGCCTGCGGCGCCAGCCCGCCGAGCGGCCCTAGCCGGCGCCGAGCTCGTCCTCGGCGGCGCGCAGCTCGCCGTCCAGTCGCGCCAGCTCCGCCTCCGCCGCCTCCAGCTCGGCCCGCCGCCGCTCCACGCGCCCGGCGGCGACGTCCCGCGCCCGCCGCGCCCGCTCGACCGCCCGCTCCGCCGCCGCCCGCGCCCGCTCCGCGGCGGCGCGCCGCTTCGCCTCCTCCGCGGCCCGGCGCCGCTCGTCCGCCCGCCGCTCCGCGTCCCCGTCGGCGCGCCGCTCCGCCGGCGGCCCGGCGCCCGGCAGCGCGCCCAGCCCCGCGAGCCGCAGCGGCCGCGCCAGCCGGCCCGCCTCCACGTCCGGCCGTGCGTCCGGGTCGACCGCCGCCGCGTGGAGCGTCTCGATCACGGCCTGCACCGCCTGCTCGCCGAGGAACGCGCCGCGCCCGGTCAGCATCCCGCGGGCGGCGTCGGCCAGCGGGGCCAGCGCCGACCGCTGCGCCGCGATCGCCGCCCGCAGCTCGTCGCCGCTCGCCTCGCCCGCCACCGCGCGGCGCTGCACGTCGAGGACGGCGTCGCCCGCCGCCCACAGCGCCCGCGCCGCCGCCGGCTGGCTGCGCACCACCTGGTTGACCGCCCACGCCGCGAGCGCCGGCTTCGGCAGCTTGGCCACCGCCGCCGCCTCGTCCCGCCGATTCTCGGCGCGCAGCGAGCGCGCCAGCGCGTCGCGCTCGGGCACGAAGCGGTCGAGCGGCAGGCAGTACAGCTCGTCGACCCGCGCGCCGACGTCCTCCGGCAGCCCGGTCACGGCACGCTCAGCCCGCGACGTCGCTGCCGGCGACCTGCCAGTTCCCGTCCTCCCGCGACAGGCGCACCGGGCGCCCCAGTCCGGCCAGCCGGACCTCGGCGCTGTCGCTGACGATCTCCACGTCGCGGACCTTCGGGTTCAGCAGCGCCGTCTTGCGCTCCGGGGCCATGTCGTTCGACAGCTCGCCGACCGCCTCCTCGCACCCCACGTCGCCCGGGTCGGGGAACGCGGCGGTGACCGCCTCGACCAGCTCGCGCTGCCCCGTTCCCGTGAGCTGCCTGCAGGCGCGCTCGCCGTTGCCCGCGGCGACAGCGGTCGCGAAGTCGCGCACGACGCGGCGGATCTCCTCCTCGTCGCTGTCCGCGTCGCCGCCGCAGCCGGCCGCCAGGCCGGCGCACCCGATCGCCAGGAGACTGAGCGCGCGGCGCACGCTGCGGAGCGTAGGCGAACGCGCGGCGGCCGCGGTGCACACCGCGGCCGCCGCTAAGCTCACCGAGCGCCCGCGCCCGTAGCTCAGTGGATAGAGCGCTCGCCTCCGGAGCGAGAGGTCGCAGGTTCAAATCCTGCCGGGCGCGCTCCTCACGCGGGCGCAGCGAACCAGCGGACCAGCCCGCTGTCGCAGCGGTCGGTGATGCGCTTCGTCCGGCGCGACACGGTGACGACCACCATCCGGTACGTCCCGCGCGCCCCGCCGGTCACGAAGCGACCGCGCGTCAGCACGCGCGCGATGGTGACCTCGTCGCGGGACTTGAACTGGATGAGCTCGTTGCGCCTGAAGCTCCCGTCCGGGCGGATCGTGGCGGGCGGCGCGTAGTTCGTCTCCTCGAAGTCGCGCAGGCGCGCGCAGCCCATGCGGGCGCTGGCGATCACCTTGGTGACGCGGCGGCCGTCGCGACTCACGCGCAGGTTGACTCCGAACGGCCCGCCGAGCCGCGTCTTGGACGACATCCCGACCAGCGTCGCCCCGGCGGGGGCGGGCGCGGCGTCGGCGCCGACCGTCGGCGCGTTCGTCGCCACCCACCTCGTGATGGCGCGGCAGCCGCCCGCGCGCCGGTTGCTCGGGCGAACGCTGACCGCGATGACGCCGCGAGCGCGCGCGCCCTCGATCCGGCCGCGCACGACGGCAGCCGAGCGCGAGCCGGGGGCCTGGAGCTGCGTGCTCTGGGTCAGGCGAAGACGGAACGAGCCGTCGAAGTCGATCCGCCCGACGCCGCGGCCGGCGACCTCGTCGCTGTTGCCGTTGCGGCACCGCGCGACGGCCGCCGCGCGGACGATCACCTTGCCGCCGGGGACGACGCGAATGCCGATCTCGCTGTCGCCGGGGCGGATGCCGAACACGCCGGAGACGCTGCCGCCCGCGTACAGGTGCGGCTGCGGCACCTGGGCCGCGGCGGTGGTGGGAAGGAGAGCCGCGGACACGCCGGCGGCAAGGATGGTTAGCGCTGAGGGTTTCATGACGGGCGCCCTCTACCCACATGGGTACGTTTTCGAGCGTGGATCTCTCGGTCGTCTTCGCCGGCACCGCCGGCTCCGTCCCGACGGCCCGTCGAGGGCTGCCGGCGACGCTCGTGCGGCGCGGCGGCGACCGCATCCTGTTCGACTGCGGGGAGGGGACGCAGCGCCAGCTCATCCGCACCGTGGGGCTCCCCGAGATCGACGACGTCTACGTCACGCACCTGCACCTCGACCACTGGCTCGGGCTGCCGGGGCTCATCACGTCGTTCTCGCTGCGCGGCCGCACCCGGCCGCTCTCCGTGTTCGGGCCGCCCGGCGTGCGCGCGGCGCTCGGCCGTCTCGGGCTCACCGGCCGGCTCGGCTACGAGCTGACCGTCGAGGAGCTCGACCGCTTCGAGGAGGTCGAGTACGACGGCTACACGGTCGGGACGATCCCGGTCCGCCACCGCGGGCCGGTCGCGTACGGGTACGTGCTCGCCGAGGACCCGCGGCCCGGGCGGTTCGACGCGGCGCTCGCCGAGGCGCGCGGCGTCACGCCGGGCCCCGACTTCGGCCGGCTGCAGCGGGGCGAGATCGTCAACGGCGTGCGCCCGGAGGAGGTCATCGGCGAGGAGCGACCCGGGCGGCGCGTCGTGCTCTCGGGCGACACCGCGCCGTGCGACGCGGTGCGGCTGGCCGCCCACCGCGCCGACCTGCTGATCCACGACGGGACGTTCACCGACGACGAGCTCGACCGCGCGCTCGAGACCAAGCACTCGACGGCGCGCCAGGCGGCCGAGATCGCGGTCGAGGCCGAGGTGCGGATGCTCGCGCTGACCCACCTCTCGACGCGCTACGGCGGCGGCGAGATCAAGCGCGAGGCCCGCGCGGTGTTCGAGAACACGGTCGTCCCGCGCGACGGCGACGTGATCGAGGTCCCGTTCCCGGAGAAGGGGCCGCCGGAGCTGGTGCGCGCGGACCGCGCCGCTTCGCCGCCGGAGCCGCTGCTACCGTCCTGAACGAACACGCACGCCCTTTAACCAGGTCCAGCGAGGCCAGGAAGGACGGAACACAGTTGGACGCCGAGAAGGTCGTCCTCGACGGGGACGACATCCGCCGAACGCTCGTGCGCGTCGCGCACGAGATCGTGGAGAAGAACGCGGAGCCCGAGGGGCTCGCCATCGTCGGGATCCACCGGCGCGGCGCCGTCCTCGCGCAGCGCCTCCACCGCATCGTCGAGGACCTGCTCGACCGCGAGGTCCCGCTGGGCGACCTCGACATCAGCTTCTACCGCGACGACCTCGCCCACCGCCGCGAGCACCCGGTCGTCCTCGCGAGCCACATCGGCTTCCCGATCGACGGCATGACGGTCGTCCTCGTCGACGACGTCCTCTATACGGGCCGGACGGTCCGGGCCGCGATCGACGCGCTCTTCGACTACGGCCGGCCCGCGCGCATCCAGCTCGCGGTCCTCGCCGACCGCGGGCACCGCGAGCTGCCCTTCCGCGCCGACTACGTGGGCAAGAACCTGCCGACATCGCGGCGCGAGCGGGTGAGCGTGCGCGTCGAGGAGCTGGACGGCACCGACGAGGTGGCGATCGTCGAGCACCAGGAGGCGCTGGCATGACGCGCCGCCACCTGACCAGCGTCGAGCGCGACCTCGACCGCGAGCGCATCGAGCGGATCGTCTCGCTCGCCGCCTCGTTCGAGGAGGTCGCGCACCGCGAGATCAAGAAGGTGCCCGCCCTGCGCGGCCGGACCGTGCTCAACCTCTTCTACGAGGCGTCGACCCGGACGCGCTCGTCGTTCGAGCTGGCCGCCAAGCGGCTGAGCGCCGACGTCGTGAACTTCGCGGCGAGCGGGTCGAGCGTGGAGAAGGGCGAGTCGCTCAAGGACACGGTGCTGACGCTCAGCGCCCACAAGCCGGACGTGGTCTGCGTGCGCACGCCGTGGGCGGGCGCGGCCGACCTCGTCGCCCAGTGGAGCGCGGCGAGCGTCGTCAACGCCGGCGACGGCAAGCACGAGCACCCGACCCAGGCGCTGCTCGATGTCTACACGCTCGTGCGCAAGCTCGGCGCGCTGGACGGCGCGAGCATCTGGATCGTCGGCGACGTCCTGCACTCGCGGGTCGCGCGCTCGAACATCCTCGCCTTCCAGCGCATGGGCGCCTCGGTCACCGTCGCCGGCCCGCCGACGCTCCTGCCGCGCGGCATCGAGCACCTCGGCTGCGCCGTCCGGTACGACCTCGACGACCTGCGCCAGGCCGACGTGGTCTACGCGCTGCGGATGCAGAACGAGCGCATCGACCAGCCGTACCTGCCGTCGCTGCGCGAGTACGCGACGCGCTTTCAGATCAACGGCCGCCGGCTGCACCCGCGCCAGATCCTCATGCACCCCGGCCCCGTCAACCGCGGGATCGAGCTGAGCGGCGAGGTCGTCGACTCGCCGCAGGCCGTCATCACCGCGCAGGTCGAGGGCGGCGTCGTCGTCCGCATGGCGGTGCTCTACGAGCTGCTGGAGGGGGCGCGCGGGCCGGGTGCCGCCGCCGACGCGAAGAAGGAGCCGCAGCTGGCATGAGCGCCCCCCCGCTGGTCCACCGCACGTCGCCGCCGGCGAGCGTGCTCGTCCGCGGCGCGCACGTCGTCGACCCGCGCGCGGGGATCGACGCGCCGCACGACGTCCTCGTGCGCGACGGGGTGATCGCCGAGCTGGGCGCCCCGGGCGCGCTCGAGGCGCCCGCCGGCGCCGAGCTGGTCGACGGCGAGGGCCGCCACCTGCTGCCCGCGTTCGTCGACCCGCACGTCCACCTGCGCACGCCAGGGCAGGAGCACAAGGAGGACCTTGATACCGGCACCCGCGCCGCGGCCGCCGGCGGGTTCTGCGCGGTGATCGCCATGCCGAACACCGACCCGGTCGTCGACAACGGGCCGATCCTGCGCTCGCTGCGCGACGCCGCCGCGCGCGAGGCGCGCGTCCCGGTCGGCTTCGCCCCGTGCATCACGGTCGGGATGGCCGGCGAGCGGCTCACCGAGATGGCGGAGCTGCGCGACCTCGGCGCCGTCGGGTTCACCGACGACGGCAGGCCGGTGACCAACGCCGGCATCCTGCGGCTCGCGCTGCAGTACCAGCGCATGGTCGGCGGCGTGCTGGCGCTGCACGAGGAGGACCCAGCGCTCTCCGGCACCGGCGCGATGCACGAGGGCGCGGTCAGCGCGATGCTCGGCATCAGCGGCATCCCGTCGATCAGCGAGTCGACGATGATCGCCCGCGACGCTGCCATCGCGGGGTACGAGGGCGGCCGCGTCCACGTCCAGCACGTGTCCTGCGCCGAGTCGGTCGAGGCGATCGCAGTCGCGAAGGCGCGCGGCGTGCGGATCACCGGCGAGGCGTCGCCGCACCACCTCGTCCTCACCGACGAGGAGGTCCGCTCGCTCGACACCCGCATGAAGATGAACCCGCCGCTGCGCGCCGAGCGCGACCGGCAGGCGGTCGTCGACGCGCTGCGCGACGGGACGCTCGACTGCGTCGCCACCGACCACGCCCCGCACGCGCGCGACGAGAAGGAGGTGCCGTTCGAGCAGGCGCCGATGGGCACGACGGGGCTGGAGACCGCGTTCGCCGCGCTCCACACCGAGCTGGTCGTGCCGGGCGTGCTGCCGCTCGGCATCGTCGTCGAGCGGATGACCGCGGGCGGCGAGCTGTTCGGGCTCGACGTGCCGCGGGTCGAGGTCGGGCGCCAGGCCGACCTGACGCTCGTCGACCTCGACGCGGAGTGGACGGTCGGCGAGGACGGGTACGAGAGCCGGTCGGAGAACTGCTGCTTCGGCGGCCGGCGGCTGCGCGGGCGCGTCCTGCTCACCATCGCCGCCGGCTCGGTCGCATACCGCCAGCGCGCGTTCGCGCTGAGCGCGGCGTGATGGCGGGCGGCGACGGCACGGCGACCGCCGCGCGGAGCGCTCCGCCCGGCGGCTACGTCCTGCTCGAGGACGGCACGCGGTTCGACGGCGACTACGTCGCCCACGACGCCCCCGCCACCGGCGAGGTCGTCTTCACGACCGGCATGTCGGGCTACCAGGAGTCGATGACCGACCCCAGCTTCGCGGGCCAGCTCATCACGTTCACCTACCCGCACATCGGCAACTACGGGGTCTCGGGCGCCGCGATGGAGTCCGACCGCATCCACGCGCGCGCGGCGATCATGCGCTCGGCCGTCAACCGCGACGACGCTCCCGGCGCCGAGCGCGGCTGGCTCGACTGGCTGCGCGAGTGCGGCGTGCCGGCGATCAGCGGCGTGGACACGCGCGAGCTGGTCCGCCACATCCGCGAGGCGGGCGCGATGCGCGGCGGGATCTTCCCCGCGCGGATCGGCCAGCGCGAGGCGATGGAGCTCATCGGGGCCGAGCCGCCGATGGCCGGGCTCGACCTGGCGCGCGAGGTCACGCCCCGGGAGGTTCAGGTCGTCGGGCCTCACGACGGGCCGCTCGTCGCTGCGATCGACACGGGCATCAAGGCGTCCATCGTCCGCAACCTCGTTGAGCGCGGGGCGCGCGTCGCGCTCCATCCCTGCGACGTGACTGCAACAGAACTGCTCCAATCGGGCCCGGAGGCCGTGTTCCTGGCCAACGGACCCGGCGATCCAGCCGCCCTGGGGTACATCGTTGACGCCGTGAGAGGCGTGCTGGGACACAAGCCGGTGTGGGGGATCTGCCTGGGGCACCAGCTCCTGAGCCGGGCGGTCGGGCTCGAGACGTTCAAGCTGCCGTTCGGCCACCGCGGCGGCAACCACCCGGTCAAGGACGTCGAGACCGGCCGCATCGAGATCACCGCGCAGAACCACGGCTTCGCGGTCGTCGGCCCGGACGGCGCGCACACGATCGGCGTCGACGAGCCGGTGCGCTGGGAGACCGACTTCGGCACGGCCCAGCTGAGCCGCGTGAACCTCTACGACCGGACGGTGGAGGGGCTGACGCTGCTCGACATACCGGCGGGGACGATCCAGTACCACCCCGAGGCGGGCCCCGGCCCGAACGACGCGCTGTACCTGTTCGACGACTTCGTCGCGTCGCTGCGCGGCGAGGGGGCTGTCGCCTGATGCCGCGCCGCGACGACATCCAGCGCGTCCTGATCCTCGGCTCCGGGCCGATCGTCATCGGCCAGGCGGCCGAGTTCGACTACTCGGGCGTGCAGGCGTGCAAGGTGCTCAAGGACGAGGGCTACGAGGTCATCCTCGTCAACTCGAACCCGGCGACGATCATGACCGACCCGGAGTTCGCCGACGCGACGTACGTCGAGCCGCTCCTGCCAGGGCCGGTCGCGCAGGTCATCGCCAAGGAGAAGCCGGACGCGCTGCTGCCGACCCTCGGCGGGCAGACCGCGCTCAACCTCGCCAAGGCGCTGCACGAGGACGGCACGCTCGCCGAGCACGGCGTCGAGCTGATCGGCGCCAACTACGACGCGATCGCCCGCGCGGAGGACCGCGACCTGTTCCGCCAGACGATGGAGCGCGCCGGGCTGAAGATGCCGCGCAGCGCGATCGCGCACTCGGTCGAGGAGGCGATGGCGGCGGCGGAGGAGATCGGGCTGCCGGCGATCGTGCGGCCGGCGTTCACGCTCGGCGGCCGCGGGGGCGGCATCGCGCGCACGCGCGAGCAGCTGCGGACGATCGCCGCGCGCGGGCTCGACGCCTCGCCGATCGGCCAGGTGCTGCTCGACCAGTCCGTGCTCGGCTGGGGCGAGTTCGAGCTCGAGGTCATGCGCGACCGCAACGACAACTGCGTCGTCGTCTGCTCGATCGAGAACGTCGACCCGATGGGCGTGCACACCGGCGACTCGGTGACGGTCGCCCCGCAGCAGACGCTCACCGACCGCATGTACCAGCGCCTGCGCGACCAGGCGTTCCAGGTCATCCGGGCGGTCGGCGTGGAGACCGGCGGGTCGAACGTGCAGTTCGCGGTCGACCCGGCGAGCGAGGAGGTCCTCGTCATCGAGATGAACCCGCGCGTGTCGCGGTCGAGCGCGCTGGCCTCCAAGGCGACCGGGTTCCCGATCGCGAAGATCGCCGCGCGGCTGGCCGTCGGGTACGCGCTGGAGGAGATCGACAACGACATCACCGCGGCGACGCCGGCCGCGTTCGAGCCGACGATCGACTACGTGGTCGTCAAGTGGCCGCGGTTCGCGTTCGAGAAGTTCCAGGGCGTCGACGCGGTGCTCTCGACGCACATGAAGTCGGTCGGCGAGGCGATGGCGATCGGCCGCACGTTCCAGCAGGCGTTCGCGAAGGCGATGCGCTCGCGCGAGCTCGACGCGCAGCCGTCGCTCGACGGGCCGCTCGACGAGCTGCTCGACCAGCTCGAGCAGCCGTCCTGCGACCGCTACGACGTGCTGCTCGAGGTGCTGCGCCGCGGCGCGTCGCTCGACGACGTGCACCGCCGCCCGTCGATCGACATGTGGTTCCTGCGCGAGCTGGAGGAGCTGGCGCGCGACCCGCAGGCCGCGTTCGCCGGCGAGCGCTCGTTCAAGGCGGTCGACACGTGCGCCGCCGAGTTCGAGGCGCGCACGCCCTACTACTACTCGGGCTGGGAGCGCCGCCGGGCCGACGAGATCGAGCGCGGCGACCGGCCGAGCGTCGTGATCCTCGGCAGCGGCCCGAACCGGATCGGGCAGGGGATCGAGTTCGACTACTGCTGCGTCCATGCCGCGATGACCGTCCGCGCGTCCGGCCGCGACGCGGTGATGGTCAACTGCAACCCCGAGACCGTCTCGACCGACTACGACACGTCCGACCGCCTCTACTTCGAGCCGCTGACGCTCGAGGACGTCGTCGCCGTGTGCGAGCGCGAGCAGCCGGAGGGCGTCGTCGTGCAGTTCGGCGGCCAGACGCCGCTGAAGCTCGCGCACGGGCTCGAGCAGGCCGGGTTCCGGATCCTCGGCACCGGCGTGGACGCGATCGACCACGCGGAGGACCGGGCGCGATTCGGCGCGCTGCTCTCGCGCCTGGGCTACCACGCGCCGCCGTACGCGACCGCCCACTCGGTCGAGGAGGCGCTGGAGCGCGCGGGCGACGTCGGCTACCCGCTGCTCGTGCGCCCGTCGTACGTGCTCGGCGGGCGCGCGATGGAGATCGTCTACTCGCGCGAGGGCCTGGCCGACTACCTGCGGCGCGAGGCGGGGGCGAACGGCGACGGCCGCGCCATCTTCCTCGACCGCTTCCTGGAGAACGCGATCGAAGTCGACGTCGACGCGCTGTGCGACGGCCAGGAGGTGTGGGTCGGCGGGATCATGCAGCACGTCGAGGAGGCCGGCGTGCACTCGGGCGACAGCGCGTCGGTGCTGCCGCCGCACTCGCTGGGGCGCGAGATGCTGCGGGCGCTGCGCGAGCAGACCGAGGGGATCGCGCTCGGGCTCGGCGTCGTCGGGCTCATCAACGTCCAGTACGCGATCTCGGGCGGGCAGCTGTTCGTCATCGAGGCCAACCCGCGCGCGTCGCGGACGGTGCCGTTCGTCTCCAAGGCGGTCGGCGTGCCGCTCGCCAAGATGGCGTGCCGGCTGATGCTCGGCGAGCGGATCGCCGACCTCGGCCTGCCGCCCGAGGTCGGGCTGGGCCGCGACCTCGACCACGTGTCGGTCAAGGAGGCGGTGCTGCCGTTCGACCGCTTCACGAACGTCGACGCCGTGCTGGGGCCGGAGATGCGGTCGACCGGCGAGGTGATGGGGATCGCCCGCGACTTCCCCACCGCGTTCGCGAAGGCCCAGGCGGCGGCGGGCTCGGCGCTGCCGCTGCACGGGACCGTGTTCGTGACCGTGACCGACTCGGACAAGGCGGCGGTCCACGCGATCGCCGGCCCGCTGCACGACCTCGGGTTCGAGATCGTCGCCACCAGCGGGACGGCCCAGGCGATCCGCGCGATGGGCGTGCCCTGCCGCGTCCTGAGCAAGATCGGCGAGGGGCACCCGAACGTCGCCGACGCGATCGCCCGCGGCGAGGTCGACCTCGTCGTCAACACCCCCACCGGCTTCGGCGCACGCTCCGACGGCTGGGAGATCCGCCGCGCGGCCACCGTCCACGGCATCCCCTGCATCACGACGATCTCGGGCGGCGTCGCCGCCGCCCGCGCGATCGCCCGCGCCCGCCAGGCCGGAGCGGCCGAGGTCCTGTCCCTGCAGGAGCTCCACGCCGGCGGGACAGCGGGGAGCGCGGAGGGTGCGGCGGCCGCCGGCGAGGCCGGCGGTGCCGCCGCGGGCGAGAACGGCGGTGCCGCCGCGGGCGAGGACGGTCCGGCCGCCGGCGAGGCCGCTCCCGCCGCCGCGGGCGGACGCTGACCGCGCGGCGTGCTCTACCGCCTGGCCCGCGCGCTGCTCTTCCTGCTGCCGGCGGAGACCGCG
>DASZEJ010000089.1:0-18328 GCA_035940955.1 Solirubrobacteraceae bacterium | reverse complement strand
CACCCAGACCTCGAGGTCCGGCCAGCGCTTGACGAGCGTGCCCGCCGCCCCCGCGTGGTCGAGATGGATGTGGGTGAGCAGCAGCCGCTCCGGCCGCTCGTCGCCGAGCCCGGCGAGCAGGCCGTCGAGCGACGACGCCGGGCCGGGGTCGACGAGGCAGCCGTCGACCAGGAACGCGCCGATGACGCGCGGGTGGCCGAGGTGGTGGACGTCGATCAGCCTCATGCCGACGTGGCGACGATCAGGTCCTGGAAGGAGGCGAAGTCCGGGCGCCCGCACCACGAGCCGTAGCGGGTCGCCTCGGGCCGCAGGCCGTGCTCGGCGAGCCGCTCGCCGAGCCACTCCTCGTCGTACGCGACCGCCTCCTCCGGCAGGTCGGCGTCGAGGACCGACACGTGGTCGTCCGGATCGAGGAACGCGAGGGCGGCGCTCCCGTCGGCGATGAGCCCGCGCGACTCCTCGTTGAGGAGGAAGAACGTGGCGAGCATCCGCCCGCCCGGCTTGAGGACGCGGGCGGTCTCGGCGAGGTAGTGGTCGGCCTCGCGCTCGAGCAGGTGGGTCAGCACGGAGGTCAGGATGGCGAGGTCGAAGCGCTCGTCGTCGTACGGGAAGCGGTAGTCGCCCGCGGCGTGCGCGCCGTGCGGGTTGTAGCGGCGGTTGTACAGGTCGGCGACCTGGAAGCGGAAGTTGTCGTGCCGGGCGTACCGCCGCCGGCACCAGCCGATCCCGTCACGGTTGACGTCGAAGCCGTCGTACGACCCCTCGCTGCTGAGGAAGCCGGCCAGCGGCCGCGCCATCCTCCCCATCCCACACCCGACGTCGAGCACCGCGTGGTGCGGCTGCAGGCCGCCCAGCTCGACGAAGTACGCGAGGAACTCCTCGCCGGTCGCGACGAAGTCCGAGTGCCCCGCGTAGTCGAGCCGCCGCGGCGGCACGAGCCGGTCCGCCCGCCCGCTCACGCGGTCGCGTACGTCGAGCGCGCGCAGGCGCAGCGAGTCGCGGACGCGTTCGGTGAGGGGCTGCCTCATGGGGCCGGACCGTACAATCCGCCGCGATGAGCGTGCGCCTGGACCAGCCCGACCGGCCGTGGATGATGCGGACGTACGCGGGGCACTCGACCGCCGCGAAGTCCAACGAGCTGTACCGCCGCAACCTCGCGAAGGGGCAGACCGGCCTGTCGGTCGCGTTCGACCTTCCCACGCAGACCGGCTACGACGCCGACCACGAGCTGGCGCGGGGCGAGGTCGGCAAGGTCGGCGTCCCGATCGCCCACCGGGGCGACATGGCGACGCTCATGGAGGGCATCCCGCTCGACCGGATGAACACCTCGATGACGATCAACGCGACGGCGGCGTGGCTGCTGGCGCTCTACGTCGTCGCGGCCGAGGAGCAGGGCGTCGCGGAGGACGCGCTCGCCGGCACGACGCAGAACGACATCATCAAGGAGTTCCTCGCGCGCGGCACCTACGCGTTCCCGCCCGGCCCGTCGATGCGGCTGATCGCCGACATGGTCGCGTACACGGTCACGCGGATCCCGAAGTGGAACCCGATCAACATCTGCTCGTACCACCTGCAGGAGGCGGGCGCGACGCCGGTGCAGGAGATCGCGTACTCGCTCTCCAACGCGATCGCGGTGCTGGACGCGGTGCGCGAGCGCGTCGACCAGGAGCTGATCGGGCCGGTGTTCGGCCGGATCTCGTTCTTCGTCAACGCGGGCGTTCGCTTCGTCGAGGAGCACGCGAAGCTGCGCGCGATGTCGCAGCTGTGGGAGGAGCTGGGGCGCGAGCGCTACGGGGTGAGCGACCCCAAGCACCTGCGGTTCCGCTACGGCGTGCAGGTCAACTCGCTCGGGCTCACCGAGCAGCAGCCGGAGAACAACGTCCAGCGCATCGTGCTCGAGGCGCTCGCGGTGACGCTGGGCCGCAGCGCGCGGGCGCGCGCGATCCAGCTGCCGGCGTGGAACGAGGCGCTCGGCCTGCCGCGCCCGTGGGACCAGCAGTGGTCGCTGCGCATCCAGCAGGTCCTCGCCTACGAGACCGACCTGCTCGAGTACCCGGACGTCTTCGAGGGGTCGAAGGTGATGGAGGGCCTCGTCGCCGAGCTGGTCGAGGGCGCGCGGGCCGAGATGGCGGTCGTCGCCGAGCACGGCGGGGCGGTCGAGGCGGTGCCGTACATGAAGGCGGCTCTGGTCGACTCGCACCGCGAGCGCATCCGGCGCATCGAGGCCGGCGAGCAGGTCGTCGTCGGGCTCAACCGGTTCGTCGAGACCGAGCCGTCGCCGCTGACCGCGGACGCCGAGGGCGGCATCCTCGTGGTCGACCCGGCGGTGGAGGCCGAGCAGCGCGAGGCCGTCGCCGCGTGGCGCGCGGGCCGCGACGCGGGCGCGGCGGAGCGCGCGCTGGCCGAGCTGCGGCGCGTCGCCGAGTCGGACGAGAACATCATGGAGGCCACGATCGCCGCGGCGCGCGCGGGCGTGACGACCGGCGAGTGGGCGCAGGCGCTGCGGGACGTGTTCGGCTCCTACCGCGCGCCGACCGGCGTCGGCGAGGCCGCGGGCGAGCCGGGCGGCGGCGACCTCGAGGACATCCGCGAGGAGGTCGAGCGGGTGTCGGAGGCGCTCGGGCGCCGCGTGAAGATCCTCGTCGGCAAGCCCGGGCTCGACGGGCACTCCAACGGCGCGGAGCAGATCGCGGTGCGCGCCCGCGACGCCGGGATGGACGTGGTCTACGAGGGGATCCGGCTGACGCCCGCCCAGATCGCGGCGAGCGCGCTGCAGGAGGGCGTCCACGTCGTCGGCCTGTCGATCCTCTCCGGCTCGCACCGCGAGCTGATCCCGAGCGTCATCGACGCGCTGCGCGAGGCCGGCGTGGACGCCCCGGTGGTCGTCGGCGGGATCATCCCGGAGGCCGACGTCGAGCCGCTGAAGGCGGCGGGCGTGGCGGCGGTCTACACGCCCAAGGACTTCGACCTCACGCGGATCATGCGCGACATCGTCGGGCTGGTGGGCCAGGGCGCGACGGCGTCCGCGTGACGGACGCGGCCGGGCTCGCCGCACGCCTTCGCGACCGCGACCTGTCCGCCGCGCCCGCAGCGCTGAACCTGATCGAGAACCGCGCGCGGGCGGGCGAGGTGGCGGAGCTGCTGCGCGCGCTCTCCCCCGCGGCCCTCGGCGGCGAGCCGGGCGCGCACGTGATCGGCGTGACAGGGCCGCCGGGCGCGGGGAAGTCGTCGCTGCTGAGCGCGCTGGTGCGCGAGTGGCGGGAGGCCGGGCGGACGGTCGCGGTGCTCGCCGTCGACCCGTCGTCCAAGCGCAGCGGCGGCTCGCTGCTCGGCGACCGGGCGCGGATCGAGTTCGACCCGGCCGACCGCGGCGTGGTCATCCGCTCGACCGCCGCGGGCGGGCGGCTCGGCGGGCTGGCCCCGGCGACGCGCGCGGCGGCGCAGGCGCTGTCGGCCGCGTTCGACGTCGTCGTGATCGAGACCGTCGGCGTCGGGCAGAGCGAGACCGAGGTCGCGGAGGTCGCGGACACGGTGGCGGTGATCGTCCAGCCGGGGTCCGGCGACGCGCTGCAGTTCATCAAGGCGGGGATCATGGAGGTGCCCGACGTGCTGGTCGTGACGAAGGCGGACCTCGGCGACGTCGCGCTGCGCGCCCGGCGCGACCTGAGCTCGGCGCTGCGGTCGCTCGGCGCGCGCGACACGCCGGTCGTCGCGGTGTCGAGCATCGCGCCCGCGAGCGGGATCGGCGAGCTGGTCGCCGCGCTCGACGCCCACCGGGAGCGCCTCGACCTGCCGGCGCGGCGGACCGAGTCGCGCCGCACGAGCGCGCTGGCGGACTTCGCGGCCGAGCACGGCGAGCGCGGGCTGCGGGCGCTCGGCGGCCGGCGCGCCGGCCTGCGGTTCCTCGGCGAGCAGGACCCCGGGCTCGACGTGGCGTCGCTCGTCGAGCGGCTCGAGGAGCGGGCGGGGGCGGCGCAGTGAGGCGCCGCAGCCTGGCGGTCGAGGCCGCGATCCTCGCCGGCGCCTTCCTCGCCGGGACCCTCGTCGCCGAGCTGGTCGGGGCCGCGAACCTCGGCACGGCGCTCACGTTCGGGACGATGGCCCTCCTGGCGGCCGTGCTGGCCCTGATGCTCCTTCCGCGGGAGCGCTGAACGCCAGTCACCGTTCCGGCGTAGGCTTGCGGGCGCAATGTACGTCTCCCTCTCGCGCCTGCGCGTGCCCCCGGAGCGCGCCGAGGAGCTGGTCGCCGCCTTCCGCCGCCGTGCGCGGCTCGTCGACGCCTTCGAGGGGTTCGTGGACCTGCAGGTCTGGCAGTCCGACCGCGACCCCGGCGAGCTCGTGATGGTCAGCCGCTGGACCGACCGCGACTGCTTCAAGGCGTACATGAAGAGCCGCGAGCACCGGGTCTCCCACGACCGGATCGACCCCGCGCTCGACTCGGCGATCAAGCTCGAGCGGCTCGAGCACATGCACGTGGTGGCCGAGTAGATGCGGCGCTCTCGGCCGCGGCTGGCCCCGCCGTCCAGCCCCGCGCCGATCGACGTGCTCGCGCCGGACGGCGAGCTGGTCGACGTGCGCGAGCTCGCCCGGGAGGTCTGCCGCCGCTACCGCGAGGAGTTCCCCGACGAGCGCGAGCGCTACGGCGACGCCGGCGTCGCGTGGTGCGTGCACGACAACCAGCACCTGCTGAGCTGGGCGCTGCTCGACGTGCGCGGCGCGACCCGCCTGGAGGACCAGGTCGCGTGGCTGGCACGGGTACTCGGCGCGCGCGACTTCCCGCTCGACCGCCTCGCGCGCGACCTCGAGCTGTGCGCGGACGTGGTGACCGGGACCGGGCGGGAGTGGGCCGCCGAGGTCGCCGGGCGGCTGCGCGCCGCGACGAGCGCGGCGACCGGCAAGTAGCGTCCCGCCGCATGGCGCTCGGATGCTTCGTCTCGGTGGGCCGCTCGATCGAGCAGGCCGTCTCCCGCGTCCGCCTGGCCGAGGAGCTCGGCTACGAGGCGGTGTACGTCACCCACATCGCCGGCCGCGAGTCGCTGACCGTGCTGACCCACTACGCCGGGCAGACCGAGCGGATCCGCCTCGGCACCGGCGTCGTGCCGATCTACACGCGCACGTCCGCGACGATGGCGCAGACCGCCGCGACGATCGACGAGCTGTCGGGCGGGCGGCTGAACCTCGGCCTCGGCGTGTCGCACCGGCCGGTGGTGGAGGGCTGGCACGGGCAGACGATCGACAAGCCTGCGAGCGAGATGCGCGAGTACGTCGCGATCGTGCGCGCGATCCTGCGCGGCGAGGACCCGCCGGCCGGCGAGAAGTGGCGGACGGGCTTCCGGCTCGCGGGCCTGGAGCCGCGGCCGGACCTGCCGATCTACGTCGCCGCGCTGTCGCCGCGGATGCTGCGGCTGGCGGGCGAGATCGCCGACGGCGTCGTGCTGTGGCTGTGCAACCCCGAGTACATCCGCGACGTGGTCGTGCCCGAGGTCGCCGCGGGGCGGGAGCGGGCGGGCAGGCCGGCGGAGGGGTTCGACGTGGTCGCCGCGGTGCCGTCGGCGGTGACCGGCGACGCGTCGGGACCGTACGCGGCGATGCGGCACGACCTCCTCCCCTACTTCGGCCTGCCGTTCTACCGCGCGATGCTCGAGCGGTCCGGCTTCGGCGACGAGATCGCCGCGTTCGACGAGGCCGCGGGGCGCGGCGACGGCGACGCGATGCGGGCGGCGATCTCGGACCGCTTCATCGACGTGCTGACGGCCGTCGGCGACGAGGACGCGGTGCGGGCGGGCGTGGCGCGCTACCGCGACGCCGGGGCGACGTCGCCGTGCGTGGGGCCGATCCCGCGGACGGACTTCGAGGCGACGCTGCGGGCCGCGGCGGCGGCGTAGGGGCGCGCGGAGCGGCGCGGAGCGGGGCGCCAGCGGAGCGGCGCGAGCCGGGGCGCCAGCGGAGCGGCGCGGAGGGGGGCGCCAGCGGAGCGGCGCGAGCCGGGGCGCCAGCGGAGCGGCGCGGCGGCTCGCCGGGCGCCTCAGCGGCGCAGCAGCGCGCGGGCCGTCAGACGCTCCGTGCGGCCCGCGTGCGCGACGGTCGCGACGACGCGGAGCGTGGTGCGGCGGGTGGTCGCGAGGCGGCGGCGGGCCGTCGCGGTGAGGCGGACGACGACCGTGCGGCGGCCGGCGGCCGTCAGGCGGGTCGTCGCGCGGCCGTAGACCGCGCCGCGGGGGCCGAGGACGCGGAGGGTCACGCTGCACGGGTCGCCGCAGGCGATCGCGACGCGCAGGCCGCCGCGGCGCACGCGGGCGATCCGCTGCGGGGCGGCGAGGAGCGAGACGGGGCTCGGGAGCGCGGCGGTGGTCGCGGACGGGGGCGGCGCGGTCGGGCTCGCCGGGGCGGTCGTCACCGGCGCGGGCGGCGCGGGCTCCTCGGCCGGCGCGGGAGCGGGCGCTGCCGGCTGCGGCGCCGGCGCGGGCGCGGGGGCGTCGGCCGTCCGGAACGTCCGGTCCTCGCCGTAGGCGGTGCCCGCCGCGCTCGTCGCCACGAGCCGGAAGTGGTAGGTGCGGCCCGGCGTCAGGCCGGCGAGCGCCGCCGAGACGGCCTGCTCGGAGTCGCCCGCCGCGACGGTCCCGGCCGCCGTGCGGCCGCCGTACGCGGTCGTCGGGCCGTACTCGAAGCGGTACTCGGTCGCCAGGCCGGCCGGGTCGACGCGGCCGTTGACCGTCGCCGTCGACTGGGTGACGCCGCTCGCCGGGTCCGAGGACGCGCGCGGCGGCGTCTGGGTCGAGGTGTCGACGGTGAACGAGCGCGTGGCGGCGGAGGCGTCCGCGTTGCCGGCGGCGTCGACCGCGCGGACCGCGAACGTGTGCGGGCCGTCGGCCAGCGGCGCCGTGCGCTGCGGCGAGGCGCACGCCGCCCACGCGCCGGCGTCGACGCGGCACTCGAACCGCGCGCCGGCGTCGGCGGACGAGAACGCGAACGTCGGCGTCGTGCTCTTGGTCGGGCCGGCCGGGCCGGAGTCGATCGCGGTGTCGGGCGCCGTCGCGTCGACGGTCAGCGACCGGCTCGCGGGCGTGGCGTCGACGTTCCCGGCCGGATCGATCGCGCGGACCTCGAACGTGTGGGCGCCGTCGGCCAGCGCGGCGGTCGTGTGCGGCGACGCGCACGCCGCCCACGCGCCGGCGTCCACCCGGCACTCGAAGCGCGCGCCGGCCTCGGTGGCGGCGAGGTCGAACGTCGGCGTCGCGTCGTTCGTCAGCCCCGACGGCCCGCCGGCGACCGAGGTCTCCGGCGCCCGCGTGTCGACCGTGAACGAGCGCGTCGCGGGCGTCGGGTCGACGTTCCCCGCGGCGTCGGTCGCGCGCACCGCGAAGGTGTGCGCGCCGTCCGCGAGCCCCGTGTAGGAGACGGGCGAGGTGCAGCGCGTCCAGGCGCCGGCGTCGAGGCGGCACTCGAACGTCGCGCCGCGCCCGCCGGTGAACGCGAAGCTCGCGGTCGCCGACCGCGTCGAGCCGGAGGGGCCGGAGGCGATCGCCGTGTCGGGCGGCGTCGTGTCGGCCGGCTGGTGGACGAGGTAGCCGAAGTAGTCGCCCCACTGGTTCGGGTGCGCCGGGTCGCCGGCGAAGCCGGAGGACGGGTCGGCGGCGCTGCGCGCGGCGGCGGCCGAGCGCAGGTGCTCGACGATCTGGGCCGGCGTCCTGCCCGCGCACGGGCCGGCGGCGCCGCCCTCGCTCAGGCACAGCGCGGCGATCCCGGCGACGTGCGGCGCGGCCTGGCTCGTGCCCGAGCCGGTGGCGTACCCGCCGGGCACGGTGGAGGTGATGCAGACGCCGGGCGCGGCGATCGTGTGCGCGGCGTCGGCCGCGGCGCGGGCGTAGTTGGAGAACGTCGCGAAGGCGTCGTCGGCCTCCCCCGCCCGGCACGACGGCGCCGCGCCGAGCCCGCCGCCCCGGCCGTCGGTGTCCGACATCGCGGTGACGGTCAGGACCTCGGGATAGGAGGACGGCACGTCCGGCGGCGAGGCGCCCATGTCCCAGCCGTCGTTGCCGGCCGCGACGACGCTCAGCACGCCCGCCTGGGTCGTGCGGCAGATCGCCGCGTGCAGCGGGTCGCCGATCGTGGCGCCGCAGTTGCGGTCGTTCTGCCCGAGGCCGCCGAGGCTCAGGTTGGCCACGGAGATGTTGCGCGCGCGGGCGTTGGCGGCGACCCAGTCCAGGCCGCAGATGATCTGCGACCAGCTGCCCGAGCCGTCGGCGCCGAGCACCTTGACCGCGTACAGACGGGTCCCGGGCGCGACGCCGGTGACGCCGGCGCCGTCGTTCTCCGCGCCGACGATGCCGGCGACGTGCGTGCCGTGGCCGTCGTCGTCGAGCGGCGCGGCGCCGGGGGTGACGCAGTTCGTCCCGGCGGCGGCGTTGAGGTCGGGGTGGGAGAGGTCGATGCCCGTGTCGATCACGGCGACGGCGCCGTCGGCCGCCTCGCGGACGGTCGTCGCGGTGGAGGCGCCGATGCGCCGCATCCCGGGCGCGGGCGTGCCCTCGCCCGGCGCGAGCGGGACGGCGCCGCGCGCGCGGACCTGCCGGTCGGGCGCGACGTAGGCGACGTCCGGGTCGGCGCGCAGCGCGCGCACCTGGCCGGGCGTCAGCTTTGCGGCGAAGCCCTTGAGCGCGCGGCGGTAGCGGAAGCGGGCCTTGAACCCACGGGCCCGCTCGCGCGCCGCCGTCTCCGCGGCCGGGTCGGCGACGTCGTCCTGGTAGACGACGACGTACCGGTCGCCCGCGGCGGGCGAGGGCGCCGCCGGCTTGACGCCGCGCGGGGCTGCGCTCGCGGCCGGCGCGGCGAGCAGCGCGCAGAGGAGCGCGCACGTGACGGTGCAGATGAGGCGATGCATGTGTTCCGCTGTCGAGTCAGCGGCCCCGGAGGCGCCCGCTCCGGCCGGTCGCCGGCGAGCGTGTGGCCCTTCCCCTGCTCCGCACAAGGTAGCGCGGAAAACCGGCTGTTTGCGCGCGCAACGTTCGAAACCGGACGCGGCGCGGGAGGGGCCGCGGAGGGGGTGGGACGGGTGGGCGCGGAGGGGCCGCGGAGGGCGTGGGACGGCCCGCGTGATCTCCCGCCCGCGACGCTGTCCTACAGGCAGGTGCCCACCGCCGACCCGCCGAAGCCGCGCTACCGCGCCGAGCCCGACCCGGTGCGGCTGCTCGACCACGACCCGGACCTGCTCGACGCCGTCCCCGCCGAGGACGCAGCGGCGGCTCGGGCGACGACGCTCGCGCCGGTGATCGTCGCCGAGCGCGGGCCGTGGCGGGCGCCGGGCGCCCCGGCGACCGTGCCGTTCGTCGGCCTGCTCGTGCTCGAGGGGATGCTGGCGCGGGACGTCGCGCTCGGCGAGGCGGAGTGCACCGAGCTGATCGGCCCGGGCGACGTGATGATGCCGGGCGAGCACGACGCGGCGGCGTCGTCGATGCCCTTCGCTGCGGCGCTGCGCGTCGAGAGAAGCGCCCGGCTCGCGGTCCTCAACGGCTCGTTCGTCCGCTCCTGCGCCCGCTGGCCCGGCCTGACCGCCGCGATCGTCGAGCGCACGAGCCGGCGGTCGCAGGCGCTGGCCATGCAGCTCGCGATCACGTTCGTCACCGGCACCGACGTGCGGCTGCACGCGCTGCTCTGGCACCTCGCCGACCGCTGGGGCCGCGTCGAGCCGGCCGGCGTCGTGCTGCCCGTCCCGCTCTCGCACGAGCGGCTCGCCCGGCTCGTGCGCGGGCGCCGGCCCGCGATCAGCCAGGGCCTGAAGGCGCTGACCGAGCAGGGGCTCGTCGAGCGCCGCCCCGACGGCAGCTGGCTGCTGCGCGGCGGGCCGCCCGCCGGCTAGGCCGGCACCCGGCCCTGCGCCCGCGCGTCGGCCCGGCCGCCGGCGCCGACCGGCGTGAAGGCGTCGGCCCCGCGCTCGCGCTCCTCGGCCTCCATCAGCCGCTCGACCTCGGGCATCAGCGGGCCGAGCTGCAGCTCGGCCGGGCGCGTCAGCAGCCCGCGCAGCGGCAGCATCGCGCGCACCCACCACGGCCCGACGACGATCCGCGAGCGGCGCTGCACCCCGCGCGCCGCCGCCCGGCCCGCGACCTCGACCGGGTACGTCTTCCCGAGCGGCCCGCGCATCTCGTCGCGCACGCGCTTGAACGCCGGGTGCTCGGAGTCGGCGCCGCGCACGAGGTCGCTGCCGATCCACGAGAAGTAGGCCACGCCGACGTCCACGCCGTGGTGGCGCAGCTCCAGCCGCAGCGTGTTGCCGAGCGCCTCGACGCCCGCCTTCGCCGCGGCGTAGGAGCCCATCAGCGGGAACGCGTTGACGAGCTGGGCCATCGAGGCGTTGATGAGCAGGTAGCCGCGGCTGGCGAGCAGGTGCGGGAGCGTCGCGTGCACGGTCCGCCACGCGCCGAGGAGGTTCACCTCGACGACCCGCTCGAACGCGTCGGAGTCGACCCGGTGCATCAGCCCGCCGCTGCCGATCCCCGCGTTGGCGAAGACGGCGTCGATCGCGCCGAACCGCTCGACGGTCGCGGCGACCGCCGCCTCCAGCGCCGCCGCGTCGGTGACGTCGGCCTCGACGGCGAGCGCCCGGCCGCTGCAGCCCGCCGCCACGCGCTCGAGCTCCTCCGGCTCGAGCCCGGCGAGCGCCACGTTCGCGCCCGCGCGCGCGAGCCGGCGCGCGGCGTCGGCGCCGATCCCCCGCGCCGCGCCGGTGATGAAGACCGTCTTGCCGTTCATGAGGCCAACCGTACGGCTACGAGGAGGAGAGGTCCACGACCTTCCACTCGCCGTCCTCCTTGGCGAGCTGGATCGTGTCCTTCGACGGCTCCTCGTTCGCAGCGTCGGTGCGGGCCACGGCCGACGCCGTGTCGCCGTTGACCTTGACGCTCTCGACCACGATCGACGGCTTCTCGACGTCGCGCAGCCCCCGCTGGAGCGCCGTCTCGCACGGCGCGCCGACGCGCCGCAGGTTGTCGATCAGCCGGCGCGAGAGCAGGTCGTCGCACAGCGCCTGGTAGTCCTTGCGCTCGACCGCCTGCGCGTAGCGCTCGAGCGCGTCGCGGACCTCGCGCTCGTCGCTGCGGCCGCAGGCGGCGAGCGGCAGGGTGGCGCAGAGCGCCAGGACGAGCGCGGTCCTCGGGGCGAGCACGGCAGCAGGGTACGCTTGCCGGCGATGGAGCGCGGCGAGCTGCGGGACGGGCACGGGCGAGCGATCGGCGACCTGCGCCTGTCGGTCACCGACCGCTGCAACTTCCGCTGCCAGTACTGCATGCCGGCCGACGGGCTCCCGTGGCTCGACCGCTCGGAGGTGCTGACGTTCGAGGAGATCGAGCGCCTCGTCGCCCTGCTCGCCTCGATGGGCGTGCGCAGCGTCCGGCTCACCGGCGGCGAGCCGCTCGTCCGGCGCGACTTCCCGGCCCTGGCCGCGATGCTCGCCCCGCTCGTCGACGACCTCGCGGTGACCACCAACGGCTACCTGCTCGAGCGCGACGCCGAGGCCCTCGTCCGCGCCGGGATCGGCCGCTTCAACGTCTCCCTCGACTCGCTGCAGCGCGACCGGTTCTTCGCGATGACCCGCCGCGACGCGCTCCCCCGCGTCCTCCGCGGCCTCGACGCGCTCGCCCGGTTCCCCGAGGCGCACCCGATCAAGGTCAACGCCGTCGGCCTGCGCGGCTTCACCGAGGACGAGGTCCTCCCGTTCGCCGAGTTCGCGCGCGAGCGGCCGTTCGAGGTGCGGTTCATCGAGTTCATGCCGCTCGACGCCGACCGGGCGTGGGACCTGGACCGCGTCCTGACCGGCGAGGAGATCCGCGCGGCGATCCACGCCGTTCACCCGCTCGAGCCGGAGCCGCGCGAGCCGCACGCGACCGCCCGCGTCTACCGGTTCGCCGACGGGCGCGGGCGCATCGGGTTCGTCAACCCGGTGTCAGACCCGTTCTGCGGCGACTGCGACCGCATCCGCCTCACCGCCGAGGGGAAGCTGCGGACGTGCCTGTTCAGCGTCGGCGAGACCGACCTGCGCGAGCCGCTGCGCGCGGGCGCGACCGACGACGACCTGGAGCAGATTGTCCGCGACGCGGTCTGGCGCAAGGAGCTCAAGCACCGCGTCAACGAGCCGGGGTTCGTGCAGCCGGCGCGGACCATGAGCGCCATCGGCGGCTGAGCGCCTCCACCTCCGACCACGACCCCACGACCGTGTCCGCGCCCGCGGCGCGCAGCGCGGCAACCCGCTCCTCGCGCTCGGAGGCTGGCACGAACTGGACGAGCCCGATCGCCGGGAACCCGGCCGCGACCGCGGACCGCACGCCGGTGGCCGAGTCCTCGATCGCGACCGCCTCGTCGCCCGCCACGCCGAGCCGCTCGCCCGCGAGCGCGTAGATCGCCGGGTCGGGCTTGCTGGTGGGGACCGGCAGCGAGTCCTCGGCGCTGAAGCGCACCTCGGGCGGGAACAGGTCGTCCAGGCCGGTCGCCGCGAAGCAGGCGGCCAGCCGCGACAGGGCGCTCGAGCTGACCACGGTGAGCGTGAAGCGCCCGGCGAGCCGCGCGAGCGGCTCGCGCACGGCCGGGTCGGGGCGCAGGACCGCGGCGAGGTGGTCGACGACGGCGCGGCGCTCCTCCGCGACCCACTCCTCCAGCGCGCCGCCGTCGATCGCGACCCCGCGCCCCGCCGCGAGCTCGATCGCCGTCGCGCGGAAGTTCTTGCCCACCGCGAACGCGCGCAGCTCGTCCGGCTCGAACCGCAGGTCGATCCCCAGCTCGGCGAGCAGCCGGTTCGTCACCGCGGCCGAGGCGACGAACGCCGGCTCCTCCGACGGGAACAGGCACCCGTCGGCGTCGCACAGCAACACGCGCGTCACGCCGCGAGCCGGCCCTCGCCGGCCAGGCAGGCGGCGAGCGCGGCGCGCGTGCCGTCGCGGTCGATCGCGGCGATCGCCGCCTCCAGCTCGGCCGCGAACCCCTCGTCGCCCGAGAGCGCGCCGAACAGCGACCCCTCGGCCAGCAGCGGGCGCGGGTCCGGGCCGGCGAGCAGCCGCAGCCGCCCGGCCAGCGGGTCGTCGACCGCGATCGGCAGGCCGTCCTCGCCGACCCCGCGCAGGTAGCGGCACCAGCCGGCCACCGCCAGCGTCAGCAGCGGGTGCTCGAGGCCGCGGGCGCGCCGGTCGGCGATCGACGGCAGCAGATGGCACGGCACCTTCGCCGAGCCGTTGCGGCACAGGCGCTCCAGCTGGTCGCCGATCTTCGGGTTGGCCAGCCGGTCGACGACCGTCCGCCGGTACTCCGCGAGGTCCAGCCCGACGACCGCCGGCAGCAGCGGCGCGATCTCCTCCTCCATCGTCCGCTCGACGTACTCGGCGAACGCGGGGTCGGCCATCGCCTCGTCGGCGCGGCGCAGGCCGGCGAGGAAGCCGAGGTAGCCGAGCGCGCTGTGCGACGCGTTGAGCAGCCGCGTCTTGATCAGCGCGTAGGGCCGCACGTCGGGCACGAACTGGACGCCGGCGGCGTCCAGCGGCGGGCGGCCGCTGCAGAACTCGTCCTCGACGACCCACTGGGAGAACGGCTCGGTCATCACCGGCCAGCGGTCGGCGATCCCGAACTCGCGCGCGACGAGCTCGCGGTCGGCGTCGGTCGTCACCGGCGTGATCCGGTCGACCATGCTGCTGGGGAAGGCGACCGAGCGCTCGATCCAGCCGGCCAGGCGCTCGTCGCGGCGGCGCGCGAACTCGACGACCGCGGTCCGCGTGAGGTCGCCGTTGGCCGCGACGTTGTCGCACGACAGGATCGTGAACGGCGGCAGGCCGGCCCGCCGCCGGCGGTCCAGCCCCTCGACGAGGAACCCGAGCGCGGAGATCGGCCGCGCCGGGTCGGCGAGGTCGGCGACGACCTCCGGGTGGCCGGCGTCGAACTCGCCCGTCGCGAAGTCGACGTGGTAGGCGGCGCCGGTCACGGTGAACGTGACGAGCCGGGTGTGCGGGTGCGCGAGGCGCTCGACGACCGCCTCCGGTGCGTCGGGGGCGAAGAGGTACGCGCGGATCACGCCGACGACGCGTGCTCGGTCGCCGGCCGCGCCGCGCTCCACGACGGTGTAGAGCCCGTCCTGGGCGGCCAGCGCGTCCTGCATCTCGCGCCGGCGCAGTCCGACGCCGACGAGCCCCCAGCCGCGCACCCCGCGCCGGGCGAGGTCGTCGAAGTACATCGCCTGGTGGGCGCGGTGGAAGTGGCCGACGCTCATGTGCACGACGGCCGGGGCGAGCGCCGTCCGGTCGTACGAGGGCACCGCCACGCGACTCGCGTGGTGGCGGAGGGTCAGGGAGTTGAGGGGGCGCGCGTGCAGCAGGAGCGGCATTTTTCCCTAATGGGGTGCTCCCGAGTCGCGCGGGGTCAGCGTTCCAACCGTCCTACAGTGCCGCGGGCCGCATGCGCGTCGTCTACAACAGCTACGAGGGCCGGTTCTCGGACAGCCCGCGCGCGATCTGCGAAGCGCTCGGGGCTCGTGGCGACGGGTACGAGCACGTGTGGCTGACCGACCCCGCGCACCGGGACGGCTTCCCCGCCGGGGTCGCGACCGTGGAGTACGGCACCCCCGAGTCGATCGCCGCGCTGGAGTCGGCCGACGTGGTCGTCGCGAACACCCACACCGACCTCGTCTGGCGCAAGCGGCCCGGCGCGTTCTACCTGCAGACGTGGCACGGCACGCCGCTCAAGCGCATCCACTGGGACGTCCTGTGGGCGCCCGAGGGCCGGCTCGACCGGCTGCAGCGCGACGTCGACCAGTGGGACTGCCTGCTGTCGCCCAACGCGGCCAGCACGCCGCTGCTGCGCCGCGCGTTCCACTACGAGGGCGAGGTGCTGGAGAGCGGCTACCCGCGCAACGACCTGCTCTCGTCGCCCGGTCGCGACGCCGTGCGCGAGCGGGTGCGGCGGCAGCTCGGCATCCCCGACGGCGCGACCGCCGTGCTCTACACGCCGACGTGGCGCGACGACGTGGTCTTCGGCGTGGAGGGAGCGGAGTTCGGCCTGGCGCTCGACGTCGCCGCGTTCGACGAGCGGCTCGGCGACGACCACGTGCTGCTGCTGCGCACCCACTACATGCTCACCGGCCGGCTGGCGGCGACGGAGCACGCCTCGGTGCGCGACGTCTCCTTCCACCCGGACGTCGCCGAGCTGTACCTGGCGGCCGACGTCATGGTCACGGACTACTCGTCCACGATGTTCGACTTCGCCGTGACCGGCCGGCCGATGCTCTTCTTCACCTACGACCTCGAGGACTACGCGCGCCGCCAGCGCGGCTTCTACTTCGACCTCGCCTCGGTCGCGCCCGGCCCGATGGTCGAGACCACCGCCGCGCTGCTCGACGCGCTGGAGGAGCTGCCGGCGGTCCGCGAGCGCTACGCCGAGGTGTACGCGCGCTTCCGCGAGCGGTTCTGCCACCTGGAGGACGGGCGGGCAACCGAGCGGGTCGTCGAACGGGTGCTGCGGGCGGCCTGACGGTGGCGATCGACCTGACGTCCGGCCCGCTGGTGATGCAGGCCCCGATCGGCCCGGCGGCCACGCCGGAGCTGGTCGCCGCGGTGGCGTCGGCCGGCGCGCTCGGGTGCCTGGCGGCGTCGTGGACGCCGCTGGACGAGCTGCGCGACCAGGTCCGGCAGGTCCAGCGGTCGGTGGACCGGCCGTTCTGCGTGAACCTCGTCATGGCCTTCGACCAGCGCGAGCGCCTGGAGCTGCTGGCCGAGGAGGCGGTGCCGGCGATCTCGCTGTCGTGGGGGCCGGACCGGGACGCGATCGCGCGGGCGCGCGCCGCCGGCGTCACGGTCCTCGTCCAGGTCGGCGACGCGGACGAGGGCGAGCAGGCCGCGGCGTCGGGCGCCGACGTCGTCGTCGCCCAGGGCGTCGAGGCCGGCGGCCACGTCGAGTCGCGGACGCCGCTGCACCGGCTCGTCGGCGAGCTGCGGCGGCGGCTCTCGCTCCCGATCCTCGCCGCGGGCGGCGTCTCGGACGCCGCGACGGCCGCGGCGGCGCTCGCCGCGGGCGCGCACGGCGTGGCGGCCGGGACGGCGTTCCTCGTCGCCGACGAGGCCGACGTGCACCGGCTCTACCGCGAGCGCCTGCTCGCCGCGAGCGGGCCGGACACCGTCCTGACCGGGCTCTTCGACGTCGGCTGGCCGGACGCCCCGCACCGCGTCCTGCGCAACGCGACGCTCGACGCGTGGACCGCGGCGGGCAGCCCCCCGCCCGGGCGCCGCCCCGGCGAGGGCGAGACGGTCGCGCGCCGCCGCGGCGCGCCGATCCCCCGCTACAGCGACGCGCAGCCGACGCGCGACACCGACGGCGACGTCACCGCCATGGCGATGTACGCCGGCGCGGGCGTCGACCGGGTCGCGCGCGCCGAGGACGCGGCGACCATCGCCGCGCGGCTGGTCGCCGCCACCCGGCCAACGTAAGACGGGCCGGCGGGCGCACGCGAACGAGGCATGAGCGCCGCGCGCGCTGCGGGCGCTTGACAGCCGGCCGCGGCGGGCGTAAGACCTGCCGCGCGGCCGACGCCAAACGAGCATCAGATCCTGCTTCGCGGAGGGAGCCTCGAATGGCCGCTGGAACCACGTACGTCGTAGTCGGCGCGAGCCTTGCCGGCGCCAAGGCCGCCGAGACGCTGCGCGCCGAGGGCTTCGACGGTCGCGTCGTGCTGATCGGCGCCGAGCCCGAGCGCCCGTACGAGCGCCCGCCGCTGTCCAAGGGCTTCCTCCAGGGCACGTCCGAGCGCGACAAGCTCTACGTCCACGACGAGGGGTTCTACGCCGAGCAGGAGATCGAGCTGCGCACCGCCACGCGGGTCGCCGCGATCGACGCGGGCGCCTCGGAGGCGGTCCTGGAGGGCGGCGAGCGGCTGCGCTACGACCGGCTGCTGCTCGCCACCGGCGCCGAGCCGCGGCGGCTGCGGGTCCCGGGCGCAGAGCTGGACGGCGTGCTCTACCTGCGCGACGTGCGCGACGCCGAGGAGCTGCGCCGCCGGGCCGAGCGCGCTCGCCACGCGGTGATCGTCGGCGCCGGCTGGATCGGGTCGGAGGTCGCGGCCTCGCTGCGCCAGCTCGGGCTCGACGTCACGGTCGTCGAGCCGTCGGCGGTGCCGCTCGTCAACGCGCTCGGGCCGGAGGTCGGGGCGTTCTACGCCGACGTGCACCGCGCGCAGGGCGTCGACCTGCGCCTGGGGGCGGCAGTCGCCGCGATCGAGGGGGCGTCCGCCGCCGAGCGCGTCGTCACCGCCGGCGGCGACCGGATCGACTGCGACCTCGTCGTCGTCGGCATCGGGGTCGAGCCGCGGACCGAGCTCGCCCGCTCGGCCGGCCTGGCGCTCGGCCGCGGCGTCCTCGTCGACGCGCTCGGGCGCACCAGCCACCCGGCGATCTTCGCCGCGGGCGACGTGGTCGACGCCGAGCACCCGCTCTACGACGACCGCCTGCACGTCGAGCACTGGGCGAACGCGCTCAACCAGGGCCCGGCGGCGGCGCGGAGCATGCTCGGCAAGGGAGAGCCGTACGCGCGGCTGCCGTACTTCTACTCCGACCAGTACGACGTCGGGATGGAGTACTCGGGCCACGCCGTGAGGTGGGACCGCGTCGTCTTCCGCGGCGACCCGGCCGGCCGCGAGTTCATCGCCTTCTGGCTGGCGGGCGACCGCGTGCTCGCGGGCATGAACGTCAACGTGTGGGACGTCACCGACCCGATCCAGGAGCTGATCCGCGAGCGGGTCCCGGTCGACGCCGGCCGGCTCGCCGACCCCGACGTCCCGCTCGACCAGGTCGCCGCGCGCAGGGTCCCGCAGGGGGGCGCCGCGTGACGGCGCGCCGCGCGACCGGTGCCGAACGGCCCCGCACCGGCCGCGCGCTCGACGCGGGGGGCCGCTGAGAGGAGGGCAGTCATGACAGCCAACCGCACCCCAGCGCAGCTCTACGCCCTGCTGGTGGGCGGCGTGCTGGTGGTCGCCGGGATCATCGGGTTCCTCTACAACTCGAGCTTCGACACCGGCGACCAGGTCCCGCGCGACGCCGTCTTCGGCATCCTCGACGTCAACGCGTGGCACAACCTCGTCCACCTCGCCACCGGGGCGCTCGGCCTCGCGACGTTCGGACGGGCGGCGACCGCCCGGACCTACGCGCTGGCGCTGGGGGCGGTCTACCTCGTCGTGGCGATCTGGGGCTTCGCGCTCGGCGACAACGAGGTGATCCTCAACATCGTCCCCGTCAACACCGAGGACAACGTCCTGCACCTGCTGATCGCGGTGGCCGGCCTGGGCGCCGGCGCGGCCAGCCCGTCCGGGACC
>DASZEJ010000088.1:0-12421 GCA_035940955.1 Solirubrobacteraceae bacterium | reverse complement strand
CAAGCTCTGGCGGCACACCAACGCCCCGGCGGCCGCCTAACCGGCCGCCCTGCCGGCGCCCGAGCCGCACAACACTTATCGCCGCAGCTGACGCGGCCACCCCGCCCGAACCCGCCGCCCGTCGACTTTCGCAACAGCCTCTGCGAGCAACGACAGCTGCGGTTACGCGCTGGTTGGCCGGCGGTCGGCGACCTTCAGCGGCGAGCGAAAGCTCCGTCGAGGAGCGCGTCGAGTAGCGCTGCCGCCTCCTCCTCGTTGCCCGGCATGAGGTGGCCGTACAGGTCGAAGGTGATCGTCACGCTCGCGTGGCCCATGTAGGTCGCGAGCGCCTTCGCGTTGACACCGGCGGCGATCATCAGTGACGCGAACGTGTGTCGGCACTCGTGCAGGCCGATGCTCGTCAGGTCCGCCTTCGCCCACGCCCTCCGCGCCCGGTCGACGACCGTGCTCGGGTCGAACGGGGCGTCAGCCGTCCGCCCGAAGACGAGGCCACTGGCGCGGCCGCTCTGCAGACGGTGCTCCGCCAGGTGGACGCGGAGCGCGCTTGCCATCGGGACGGTCCGGCGGCCGGCGCGTGACTTCGGTGCCACCGGGCCCGCCTTGCGGTCCCAGGATGAGGTGACGCGGATGACGCCGCGGTCGAAGTCGACCGCGTCCCAGGTCAGCGCGCGCAGCTCGCCGCGGCGCAGGCCGGCGAACATCGCCGTCGCCCACAGCGCGCGGTCGCGGTCCAGCGCGTCGAGCAGCCGCTTCGCCTCGTCCGGCGACGCGACGCGGTCGCGTGTCCCGCGGACCGCCGGCAGCTCGAGGCCCGTCGTCGGGTTGACCGCCACGTCGCCTCTCGCCAGCGCGCGGCGATAGATCGCGCGCACCGGCAGCAGCGCGTTGCGGATCGTCGATGCTCCGTCGCCCGCTGTCACCAGCCGGTCGACGAGCGCCTGGAGGTCCGCCCGCTCGATGTCGGTCAGCCGGCGCGCGCCGAGGTCGGGAAGAACCCGGAGGCGCAGCGCGGTCTCGTAGCTGCGCACCACGCTCGGCTTGTACACGTCGCCCGACCGGTTGAGCACCGAGCCGGCAGCCGCCCCTGCGAGCCAGGTCTCGGCTGCCTCGCGCAGGGTCGTGTCACCGGCGCGAAGCGTCCCCCGGCGGACGCCCGCCTGGGCGTCGATCCGCCACGCCTTCGCTGCGGCGCGGGTCGGGAAGCTCTTGGTCAGCCGACGCTCGTCGCGCGCGCTCCACACGATCGCCCGGTAGCTCGGCGAGCACGAGCACCGCCCGCCGCCAGCGGTCCGGCAGCCGCGCTGGTGACGCACCTCGATCCCATCCCGACTCTGCTTTGCGGCCATCCCGTCCCTCCACACCTACGTCGCGGTGGAGGGGCTCCGACCCCCCGGCGACCCCATCCGAGATCGCGCTGTGGGAAAGTTGTGGGGAAGTCCCGAGCGGTTTCGGGCGGCTTTCAGCGGACTCCAGCGGGGTTCCCCAACCGGCGGCGGTCACCGGACCCGGCAAGAGAAATTCCTGGATATGTGCGGAAAACGCGCTCACGAGGCGGCGAAGGAATCGAACCTTCCAAGCGCCGGGTTGCGACGCCCTGCCGGTTTTGAAGACCGGATCCGCCACCAGGCGGGTGCCGCCCCGCGCGTAGCGTAAGCGCGCGCGGTCAGCCGAGGCCGTGCTCCAGGACGCCCTTCACGCTGGCGTCCAAAGCGTTCAGCCGGTACAGCGCCACCGCCTCCGGCGAGCCGAAGCGGCGGGCGGGTGCTCGGTCGGGGCCGTGGTGGGTCAGGACGCAGTGGGACAGTGCCAGGAGCCGCTCCGCGTCGAGCACGCCGCGCGCGCGGTCGCGCAGCAGCGCGAGGCCGAGCTCGACGTGGCCGAGGAGCCGGCCCTCTTCCGTCAACGCGATCTCCGCTCCGTACGCGAACTCGCGCGTCTTGCCGAGGTCGTGGACGATCGCCGCCGCGATCAGCAGGTCGCTGTTCAGGCGCGGGTGCAGCTGGCACGTCTCGGCCGCGAGCTGGGCGACCGCGACCGTGTGCTCGAGCAGCCCGCCGAGGTACGCGTGGTGGCCGTCGCGCGTGCACGGCGCGCGCCGCCACGAAGCGCGCAGGCCGGCGTCGCCGAGCAGCAACCCGAGCAGCTTCGCGTACCCCGGGTCGTGGACCTCTCCCGCCAGGTGCTCCAGGAAGCCGTCCAGCTCGTCGAGGTCGCGGTACGCCACCGGCAGGAACGCGGCGGGGTCGGCGTCGCCCGGCGCGGCGCGGGCGATGTCGGCGAGCTCGACCTGCAGCTCGTCGCGGAAGCGCTCCACGCGCCCGCGCACGCGCACGAGGTCGCCCCGCTCGAAGCGGCCCGCCAGGACGTCCGCGTCGCGGAACGCGCGCGCCGCCACCGCGCCGGTGCGGTCGCGCAGCTCGACCGCGAGGTACGGCGTGCCGGTGCGGGCCGTCAGCCGGTCTTTGCGCGTGCAGGCGAAGACGCCCGCGAGCTCCTGCCCGGGGCGCAGCGTCGCGACGGAAGGGGCCTCTGGAGCCACGCGACCATGATGTACCGTGAGCCGGATGCCGCCCCTCCAGTGGGAGAGCCGCCCAGACGGCCTGCGTGCTCCCGCTCTCGTCTGCGCCTTCAAGGGCTGGAACGACGCGGGGGACGCCGCCTCGGCCGCCCTGTCGTTCGTCGGCGCCTCGCTCGGCGCCACCCGGTTCGCGACGATCGACCCGGAGGAGTTCTTCGACTTCCAGGCCACCCGGCCGCGCATCCGCATCGTCGAGGGCGGCACGCGGGAGATCACCTGGCCGGCGATCGAGGTCTACTCGGCGCGGGTGCCGCGGGCGCCGCGCGACCTGATCCTGGTGCAGGGCTCCGAGCCGTCGATGCGCTGGCGCTCGTTCTGCAAGCTCGTGCTCGACCTCGCCGAGGCGCTCGGCACGCAGATGGTCGTCTCGCTCGGCGCGCTGCTGGCCGACGTGCCGCACTCGCGCCCGGTGAACATCACCGGCCTGGCCAGCGAGCCGAGCCTCGTCACGCGGCTCAACGTCAGCGCCGCCGCGTACGAGGGGCCGACGGGGATCGTCGGCGTCCTGCACTCCGCCTGCGCGGCGAGCGGCATGCCGACCGCGTCGCTGTGGGCCAGCGTGCCGCATTACGTCGCCGCCGCGCCCAACCCGAAGGCGGCGCTGGCGCTCGTGCGCCATCTCGAGCAGCTGGTCGGCGTGTCGGTCGACGCGACGGACCTGGAGACCGCCGCGGCCGACTACGAGCGCCAGGTCAACCTCGCCGTGCAGAGCGACCCGGACGTGCAGGCGTTCGTCGAGCGGCTCGAGCAGGCGGTCGAGGCCGAGGAGTCGAGCGCCGGGCCGACCGACCTGCCGTCGGGCGACCTCCTCGCGCGCGAGTTCCAGCGCTTCCTGCGCCAGCGCGGCTCCGAGGGCCCCGGCGCGTTCGGCTGAGCCGGCGGCGCCGCCGCGAACCGCCGAGCGCCGCCGGACGTAGGACACTTCGCCTGCCCGGATGCCCGCCTACGACGACAGCCTGCTGCTGCGCGACCTGCGCTCCCACCGCGGCGAGGACGCGGCGCGCGCGCTGTACCGCACCTACGCGGGCGAGCTGTACGGGTTCGCGCTGCGCCGGCTCGGCGACCGCGGCCTCGCCGAGGAGGTGGTGCAGGACGTCTTCACCCGCGTCTGGCGCCACGCCGGCGAGTACGACCGCGCGCGCGGCAGCGTGCGGACGTGGCTGTACGGGATCGCGCGCAACGCGATCGTCGACCTCGAGCGCCACCGCTCCCGCCGCCCGCCGCTCGCCGTGCGCGAGCCCGAGGAGGAGGAGCGCCGCGGCGCGCCCGACGAGCCGATCGAGCGCGCGCTGCTGCGCTGGCAGGTGCAGTCGGCGCTGGAGCGGCTGACGCCGGAGCACCGCGAGATCGTCCGGCTCGCGCACCTCGGCGGGCTGAGCGTCAAGGAGATCGCCGACCTCACCGGCCTGCCGGCCGGGACGGTCAAGAGCCGCACGTACTACGCGCTGCAGAACCTGCGGCTGGCGCTGGACGAGATGGAGGCGCTGTGACGGACTGCGACCACGTCAGGCACGAGCTGGGCGTCTACGCGCTCGGCGCGCTGACCGAGGACGAGGAGGCGCCCGTCCGCGAGCACCTCGCGCGCTGCCAGAGCTGCCGCGACGAGCACGCCCGGCTCGCCGCGCTGCGCCCGCTGCTCGACCTGGCCGAGCCGGGCGCCGACCCGCCGGCCCACGAGCCGCCCCCGCCGCTGCTGGAGGACGCCGTCCTCGCCGGGTTCGCGGCGGAGCGCCGCGAGGCGCCCGCGAAGCGAACGGAGCCCTCGCGCCGCGCCCGCCGCCCGCGCCGGCTCCCGCCGCTGCGCGTCGCGCTGCCCAGCGCGGCCCTCGGTGCCGTGCTCGCCGTCGCGGCGCTCGCCGCGCTCGGCGGGCTCGAGAGCGACCACCCGGCGCGCGCCACCACCGCCGTCGAGCTGCGCGGCGGCGCCGGCTCGGCCCACGCGGTCATCGCCCCCCACGAGGCGGGCACGACGATCGAGCTCGACGCCCGCCTGCCGCCGACCGGCCGCCGCGAGCACTACGACGTCTACATGCTCGCCGGCGGCTACGAGATCAGCGCGGGCTCCTTCCGCGTCGACGGCGACGGCCGCGTGCAGGTCGACCTCGCCTGCGGCGGCCCGCCCGAGGCGTACGACACGATCGTCATCCGCCGCGGCGAGCGCACCGTGCTCGAGGCCGGGCTCCCCGCCTAGCGCTCGGCCGCCGGGCAGACGATCCGGTAGTCGCACATCGAGCACGCCGCGTACGACGGCGTCGGCTCGAAGCCCTGCGCGAGGATCCCCTCGCCCACCGACAGCACCGTGTCGCTGACCCACTCGCGGTCGACGGCCGCCGGCGGCAGCGGCACCTTCTCGTCGTCGAGCACGTAGAGGTAGGACTGCTGGGAGGACTCGAGGTCCCACGCCTCGCGCGCGGCGAGCGCGTACAGCGCGAGCTGCACGTCGTCGCGCAGCTGCGCCGGCGTCTTCGGCCGGCCGGTCTTGTAGTCGATCAGCTCGTAGCCGCCGTCGGGCAGCCGGTCGACGCGGTCGACCCGGCCGCGCAGCAGGTGCGGGCCGAGGCGGAACGAGAACTGGCGCTCGAACCACACCGGCTCGGCCGGGTCGGCGCGCCAGCGGTCCCAGTAGCGCTGGAGCGCCGTGCGCGCCTTGCCGTGCAGCTGGCGCTCCTCGTCGCTGTCGCCGAACCCGCCGCGCCGCCACGCCGCCTCCAGCAGCCCCATCAGGTCGTCGAGCGAGCGCATGCCGCCGACGTGGTAGCGCTCGAGCACCTGGTGGACGACGATCCCGAAGCGCTGGTTGAGCGTCGGCTCCTGCGGGATGCGGAAGACGCGCGCGAACTTGTACTTGAGCGGGCACGTCCGGTACGTCTCGATGTCCGAGGCGCTCAGCATCAGCCCGTCGCCGCGCTTGGGGAGGAACGGCTCGAGCGACGGCTCGGCGCGCGCGGCGATCGACGCCGACCGGGCGCGCTCGTCGCGCTCTGCCTCCAGCACCGCCTCGTCGAGCGACGACGACAGGAGGATCTCCTTCTGCTGCGCCGTGACCGCCTCGAGCAGCCGCGCGTTGACGTTCGGCAGCGCCTCGGCGACCGACTGGCCCGCGGGGCGCTCGAGCAGCGCCGCGATCTTCAGCAGCTCGAGGTAGCGGACGCTCGCGTGGGCCACGTCGAGGTCCGTGTCGAAGCGCAGCTCGCCCAGCCGCGTGCCGACGCGCGGCACCTCCTCCAGCAGCTCGTCGCGCAGCTGGCGGTACGTCGCGTGCAGCGTCTCGTCCGGGCCGAACAGCCGCTCGGCGTGCTCCTCCCACTCCGCGCCGAGCGCCGCGCGCGCCTCCTCGACGAACGGCGACGGGGTCTGCGGCGCGCCGCGGTCTGACCGCTCCGGGTAGGCGAGCACGAGCCCGCGCGTCGCGCGCGTCATCGCCACGCGCAGCAGCCGGCGCATCTCGGCCACGTGCGCGGCGCGGGAGTCCGGCGGCAGGCGCTCGTGGAGCAGGGCGTCCGGCAGCGGCTCGTAGGCGTGCCGGCGCGCGCCGGGCATCCGCGCGCTGTGCAGGCCGAGCACGAAGACGTGGTCGAACTCCTGCCCCTTGGCGCCGCGCATCGTCATGACCGCGACGGCGCGCGGCCCGCGCGCGCGCTCCGGCTCGTCCTCGCGCAGCCCCGCCTCGGCGACCGCGGCGATCGAGCGTGCGAACTCGCGCGGCGTGGCCTGCGGCGCGCGGCGCACGAAGTGGCCGGCCAGCTCGCCCAGCCGGGCGAGGTTCGTCAGCCGCTCGACGACGTCGGCGTTGGCGGCGAAGAGCTGCTGGCGGCGCAGGCCGAGGCGCTCGACCAGCCGGTGCACGAACAGGTCCGGCCGCGTCGTGTCGAGCGCGCCGGCGAACTGCCGGTGGACCTTCAGGAACGCGAGGATGCGCTCGCGCGCCTCGGGCGGCAGCTGCGGCGACTCGGTCGCGGCGACGAGCGCGGCGACCAGGTCGAGCTTGCGCCGCCGCGCGATCTGGATGCAGCGCGCGAGGTCGGCCGCGCGCAGCTCGACCGGCGGCCGGGCCAGGGCGCGCACGAACGCGTTCGCATCGCCGGGGTCGACGAGCAGCCGCAGCCACGCGATCACGTCGCGCACCTCGGCGCGCTGGAAGAAGGCCGCGGCGCCCACGACCCGGAACGGCACCGCCCGCTCCTCCAGCGCGGTCGACACCGCCTGGCCCTCGTTGCGCACCGACCGCACGAGCACCGCGATGCGATCGGGCCGCACGCCCTCGCGCACCAGCCGCTCGACCTCCGCCGCGACGCTCTGCGCCTGCGCGCGCTCGTTCGCGCAGCGCCAGAACGCGACGTCGCCGCCGGGCGCGCCCTCCACCTCCAGGTTCAGCCGGTCGGCCACCGGGGCGGTCACCGCGCGCGCGGCGGCGAGGATGCGCTCGCGCGAGCGGAAGGAGCGGTCGAGCGCGATCACGCGCGCGTTCGTGCGCGCGGCGGTGAACGCGCGCAGGTTCGCGGTGGCGGCGCCGCGGAAGCGCTGGACCGCGGCGTCGTCGTCGCCCGCGACCGTCAGCTCGCCGTGGCGCCCGACGAGGTCGATCAGGCGCAGGTGCGCGAGGTCGAGGTCCTCGTACTCGTCGACGAGCACGTGCCTGAACCGGCCGCGGCAGCGCTCGCCGGCCACCGGGTCCTGCAGCAGGTCGATCGCGCGCAGCACGAGGTCGCCGACGTCGAGCGTGCCCTGCTCGGCGAGCAGGCGGTCGTGGTCGGCGAACAGCTGGGCGAACTCCCGCTCGCGCTCGGCGCTCTCGCCCTCCAGCCCGGCCGCCCAGCGCGCGTAGTCCTCGGCCGTGACCAGCTCGAGCTTGCAGCGGTCGATCCGCTCGATGACCGACGCCAGCAGCGCCGCGCGGTTGCCGAGGAAGTCGTGGCGGCGCAGCGTGAGCTGGTCGACGCGTTCGAGCAGCAGCGCGAGCCGGTCGGCCGCGGTGACCGGGACGAAGAACGGGTCCAGGCCGACGGCCGCCGGCTCCGAGCGCAGCAGGCGCGCGGCCAGGTCGCGCACCGTGTGCACGGCCAGCTCGCCGAACGGCTGCTCCAGCGCGTCCTCGACCTGCGCGCGCAGGTCGGCGGTGGGCGCGGGCGAGCCGCCGACGAGCAGGATCTCCTCCGGGTCGCACCCCTGCTCGGCCAGCCACGCCACGCGCTCGACGAGCACGCGCGTCTTGCCGGTGCCCGGGCCGCCGAGCACGAGCAGCGGCCCGCCGCCGTGCGTCACGGCCGCGCGCTGCGCAGGCGTCAAGGCGTCGAGGTCCCGGGCCACCGTCCTAGGATATGTCCAGGTGACAGCGCGCCCGGAGGCATTGTCGGCGGACTGGCTCGGTGCCTCCCGACGCGCGACGGAGGAGCTGCGGCGCGTGCTGCGCGAGCACCCGACGAGCCGCGAGCGCGTGGAGGAGACCGGCACGCGCGGCGAGGGCGGCGACGACACGCTGATCATCGACGAGCAGGCCGAGGACGCGGTCTTCCGCGAGCTCGAGCGGCTGCACGACGGCGGCGCCCGGTTCAGCGCGCTGTCGGAGGAGCGCGGCCGCGTCGACTTCGGTTCGGACGACGTGCTGGTGGTGATCGACCCGATCGACGGCTCCATGAACGCCAAGCGCGGGCTCACCCACCATGCGATCTCGATCGGCGTCGCCGCCGGCGCGACGATGGCCGACATGGAGTTCGGCTACGTCTTCGACTTCGGGCCGGAGGAGGAGTGGGTGGCGCGGCGCGGGCAGGGCGTGCTGCTCAACGGCGAGCCGCTGCCCGACCCTCCGCCCCCGCGCCGCAAGGACGGCCGGCTCGAGCTGGTGGCGATCGAGAGCGCCGACCCGCGCTGGATCGCGAAGTGCATGGACGAGCTGGTCGCGCACGCCCACCGCGTGCGCGCGATCGGGACGATCGCCGTGTCGCTGTGCCAGGTCGCGCTCACGCGGGTGGACGGGATGGCGACGCTGTGGAAGACGCGGTCGGTCGACGCGGCCGCCGCGCAGCTCATCGTGCGCGAGAGCGGCGGCGTCGTCGCGTTCCCCGGCTGCGAGTCGCCGCTGGCCTCCGCGCTGGACCTCGAGCCGGTCGGGCCGGTCGTCGCCGCGCGGACGCCGGAGGACCTGGAGCGGCTCGCCGCGGTGGTCGCGTGATCGACTGGGGCGTCGCCGAGCGGATCGCCTCGGGCGTCGCCGGCACGCCGAGCGGCGGCACGGCGCTCGCAGGCGACCTCGCCGCGCTCACCGCCCGGGCGAGCGAGCGGGTCGTCGCCTACACGGGCCTGAGGCCGGCGCGGGCGATCCCCGCGCCCGAGGCGGTCGACCGCCGGACGTGGCTCGGCCTGAACCTGCGCTCGATGCGGACGACGATGGAGCCGATCGAGGCCAAGCTGCGCGGCGGCGACTCGCCGCTCGGCATGCCGCTGCGCGCCGCGGGCGGCCTGCTGCTCGCCGCGGAGATCGGCGGGCTGACCGGCTACCTCGCCCAGCGCGTCCTCGGCCAGTACGAGCTCGTGCTGCTCGACCCCGCCTCGCCCGAGCGCCTGCTGTTCGTCGCGCCGAACCTGCGCGAGGCCGCCCGCCGCCTCGACGTCCGCGAGGCCGACCTCGTCGCCTGGGTCGGCATCCACGAGGTCACGCACGCCGTGCAGTTCACCGGCGTCCCCTGGCTGCGCGAGCACCTGGCCGGCGAGCTGCGCGCCCTGCTCGAGACCGTCGACGTCAAGCTCGACCTCGGGAAGCTGCCGACGCTCGACGACCTGCGCGGCGCGCTGGACCGCTTCCGCGACGGCGGCCTGGTGACGCTCGTCGCCGGGCCGGAGCGCATGGCGATCCTCGACCGCGTGCAGGCGACGATGGCGGTCGTCGAGGGCCACGCCGAGCACGTCATGGACGCGGTCGGCGAGGAGCTGCTGCCGTCGCTCCCCGAGCTGCGCGAGGCGCTCGACCGGCGCAGGCGCGAGAAGCCGCCGGCGGTCAAGCTGCTCGAGCGCCTCATCGGGCTCGAGCTGAAGATGCGCCAGTACGAGCAGGGCCGCGAGTTCTGCGACGCGGTCGTCGACCGCGGCGGCATGGCGGCGCTCAACCGGGTCTGGACGTCGCCCGAGGCGCTGCCGACGCTCGACGAGCTGGGCGCGCCCGGCACGTGGCTGGCGCGCGTCGGCGCGTCGCCGCTTCCCCCGGCGTAACCCGCGCGCCGCCGCGGCGTACCCTCCGGGGTACCACGAACACCTGTTCTGTGACCGAGGTCACGCCCCGTCCGGTTTCCGTACGTGTGTTCGGTGGTAAGCTCCGTGTATCGAACTTAGAACTAAGCAAGTTAGCGAGAGGGTGAACATGGCCGAGAAGAAGACCACCACCAGCCGCAAGGCCAGCACGTCCAAGAGCCGTTCGACGTCGCGCACCAGCGCGTCGCGCAGCAGCACGTCGCGCCGCACGGCGAGCGGTGCGAGCACGCAGCGCAAGGCCGCGAGCACGCGCCGCAGCACCGCCGCCAAGCGGTCGGCGACGCGCACCAACGCCCGCGCCACCGCGCGGAACGCCGAGCGCGCCACGACCCGCGCGCAGACCGACGTCGCCCGCGAGGCCGCCGCCGCCCGGCGCGACGCCGAGAAGACCGTCACCAAGGTCGTCGACGGCGCCCAGCGCGCCGCCCTGACCTACGTCGGCGCCACGCTGACCGCGCGCGACCGGGTCACCGAGCTGGCCGGCACGCTGAGCGACCGCAAGCAGGTCGAGCGGCGCCTGAAGGCGTTCGAGCGCCGCGGCACCACCGCGCGCAACCGCGTCGAGCGCGAGCTGAAGAAGCAGCGCACCCGCCTCGAGCGCGAGGTCCGCACGCGGACCGGCCGCGTCGAGCGCGACGTCAGGACGCTGCGCGGCGACTTCCGCAACGTCGCCGGCGACGTCCAGCGGTTCCGCCGCGACGCCCAGCGCACGTACACCGCCCAGAGCGCGTCGCTGTTCGGCGCGGTCGCCGAGAACGCCGGCCAGGGCGCGGTGCTCGCCGCGACGAAGGCCGCGCGCCAGGTCACGGGCCGCGTCGCGCAGCTCGTCTAGCGCCACACCGAGCGGGCCCCGCGCCGGGGGCCCGCTCACCGACTTCCCCGCGCGCGGGCTGGAGAGGCCCGCGTCGCGGAAGGCCTGCCGGGTCACACCGGCGGGGAGCACCCTCTCCTCCCTCGCCGCCGAGGCGCCTTCGGGTGCCTCGGCGGTTGCTCCTTCGGACCGCGCGCGGCGCGGAATACCCTGAGACACATGCCGACCCGCGACGAGATCCTCAAGGCCCTCGAGGCCGTCATCGACCCCGAGCTGCGCGACTCGATCGTGGCGCTGGACATGGTGCGGTCGATCGACGTCCGCGAGGACGGGCAGGTCGACGTCACGGTGTCGCTGACCACGCCCGGCTGCCCGATCCGCAGCCACTTCCAGCAGGGCGTCGTGAACGCCGTCCAGCCGCTCGAGGGCGTCACGAAGGTCAGCGTGTCGTTCGACGTCCTGAACGAGGAGCAGAAGCAGGCGCTGCAGCGCAAGCTCGGGCGCGGCGGGCTGCCGGAGGGCGCGCTCGCCCAGGTCCAGAACGTCGTCTGCATCGGCTCCGGGAAGGGCGGCGTCGGCAAGTCGACGCTCACCGTCAACCTCGCGGCGGCGCTGCTGGGCGAGGGCAAGAAGGTCGGGGTGCTCGACGCCGACGTGTGGGGCTACTCGATCCCGCGGATGCTCGGCCTCGGCAACGACCGGCCGCGCGTGTCGCCCGAGCGCAAGATCGTCCCGCTCGAGGCGCACGGGCTGAAGGTGATGTCGATCGGGTTCTTCGTGCAGGAGAACTCGGCCGTCGTCTGGCGCGGGCCGATGCTGCACAAGGCGCTCACGCAATTCCTCGAGGACGTCGCGTGGGGCGAGCTCGACTACCTGCTCGTCGACCTGCCGCCCGGCACCGGCGACGTGTCGATGACGCTCTCCCAGCTGCTCCCGCAGGCCCAGTTCCTGCTCGTCACCACGCCGCAGCCGGCCGCGCAGAGCGTCGCGCGCCGCGCGGCCGAGATGGCCCACAAGGTCAACCTCGAGATCGCGGGCGTCGTCGAGAACATGTCGGGCTTCACGACGCCGGGCGGCGAGCGGTTCCAGATCTTCGGCGAGGGCGGCGGCCAGGCGCTGGCCGACGAGCTCGACGTCCCGCTGCTCGGCAAGGTCCCGCTGACGATGCCGCTGCGCGAGCAGGCCGACGCGGGCGTCCCGCTCACGATCGCCGACGCCGACGACCCGGCCGCCCAGGCGGTCCACCAGGCCGCGCGCGGCCTGATCGCGATGGCCCCGCCGCCCGCGCTGCCGCTCCTGCCCGTCCAGCAGGCCGGCGGCGTGCTGCCGGACGCCGCGCCGGCGCCGGTGGGCGCGAGCCTGCCGATGGCGGGCTGAGCGCGCGCCTCAGCGGCTACTTGCTCGCGTAGTACTCCGCGTTGACCTTGGCGTAGTTCGCCCACTCGTCGGGGAGCTGGTCCTCGGCGAAGCAGGCGTCGACCGGGCAGGCCTCGACGCAGGCGTCGCAGTCGATGCACTCCTCGGGGTCGATGTAGAGCATCTCGACCTTGTCGTAGTCCGGCTCCTCGGGAGTCGGGTGGATGCAGTCGACGGGGCAGACCTCGACGCAGGAGTTGTCCTTGGTGCCGATGCAGGGCTCTGCGATCACGTACGCCATAGGAGGCGGCAATCTACAGTACGTCCGGCGATGGGGATCACCTCGAAGATGATCGGCCAGCGGGGCCGTCGGCAGGCGACCGAGCTGGGCATCGATCCCCACCGGATCCCGCCCGGCCAGTACGTCACCGAGC
>DASZEJ010000087.1:0-2263 GCA_035940955.1 Solirubrobacteraceae bacterium | reverse complement strand
ACTAGCGGAACGAACGTGCGCGCCCCCGCATGAGAGGATCCCGCCATGAAGGTCGTCCATCCCGGGGAGGAGCGCGAGCTCTCCCGCGGCGTCGTCGGGGGCGCGGAGATCTCCCAGGCGACGACCGGGGCGCACAACCTGTTCATGGGGCTCGTCCGCGTGCCCGCGGGCGCCCGGTCGCGCCCCCACTTCCACCAGGACTGCGAGAGCGCCGTCTACATGGTCCGGGGCGGCATCGAGATCCGCTGGGGCGACCGCCTCGAGGACGCGCTCGAGGTCCGCGAGGGGGACATGCTCTACGTGCCCCCGCGCGAGACGCACGTCGTGCGCAACCTCTCCGACACCGACGTGGCGGAGTACGTCGTGGCCCGGGACTCGCCGACGGAGGACTCCGTCGAGGTGCCCTGGGCCGGCTAGCGGCCCAGGTCGAGCCGCGTGCCGCTGAAGTAGTCGCCCGCCTCGGAGACGAGGTAGGCGACGAGGCGCGCGACGTCCTCGTCGGTCGTGTCCCGGCCGGGGGCGATCGCGGTCGTCCTGATGCCGTAGCGCGCCCACTCGATCGAGAGCGTGCGCGCGAGGTTCTCGAGCGCCGCGCGGGCGGCCTCGGCGTGCGGCCCGTCGGCGGGGCGCGGCGCGACGAGGACGACCTTCCCGCCGGGCTCGCCCGGCCCGATCCAGGCGGCGTTGGCGACGGAGCGGATCGCCACCCACGCGCCGTCGGCGGCGGCCCGCAGGGGCGCCAGCTCGTCGGGGTCGCCGGCCGCCGCCGTCGCCGCGAACGCCGCCGCCGCGTCCACGACGAGCGCGTGCGCGCCGCTCGCCCCCGGCGGCGCGTCCTCGTCGGACACCGGCGCGACGCGGCGCACGTCGGCTTCGAGCCCCGCGAGCTCGCGCTCGATCGCCGCGCGCGCCGGGCCGGCGAGGGCGACCGCGACGCCGCTGAGGAGTCCGGGGCGGAACATCGGGCGGGGACCGTACCGTGCGGAATCGCACCCGCGCCGGCGGCCGCTGTGCAACTTCCGCCCACCGCGGCTAGGTTGCTGACCATGCGCCGCCGCGTCGCGACCGCCCTCGCCCTCGCGTTCGCCGCGCTCGCCGCGCCCGCGCACGCGTTCGACCTCGAGCAGCTCCCCGGCACGTACGTCCAGCCGGTCCAGGTCGCGGGGCCGCCGGGCGACACCGCGCGCGTGCTCGTCGTCGAGCAGAGCGGGCGCGTCCAGCTCGTGAAGGACGGCGTCCGCCAGGCGGCGCCGTTCCTCGACGTCGCGTCGCGGATCGACTTCGGCGGCGAGGAGGGCCTGCTGTCGATGGCCTTCGCCCCCGACTACGCGACGAGCGGCTTCTTCTACGTCGCCTTCACCGCCGACACCGGCACGTCCGGCAACGACTTCGTCGTCGAGCAGCACCGCGTCGCGCCCGGCGGGGACACGGCGCTCGCCGGGTCGGCCCGCGAGGTGATCCGGATCCCGCACCGCGTCGGGGACAACCACAACGCCGGCCAGCTGCACTTCGGCCCCGACGGCAACCTGTGGATCTCGACCGGCGACGGCGGCGGGTTCTCGAAGGACTCGGACGGCGACGCGCAGGACCCGAACGAGCTGCTCGGGAAGGTCCTGCGGATCGCCCCGCGCGCGGACGGCGGCTACGACGTCCCGGCCGGCAACCCGTTCGCGGGCGGCGGCGGCGCGCCCGAGGTGTGGGCGACCGGGCTGCGCAACCCGTGGCGCTTCTCGTTCGACCGCGCGACCGGCGACCTGCTGATCGGCGACGTCGGCGAGGCGACGATGGAGGAGGTCGACCTCGCGGCCGCGCCGGGGCGCGCGCCGGGGGCGAACTTCGGCTGGCCGTACTACGAGGGCACGTTCGTCCCCGCCTCCGGCCCGCAGCCGGCGACCCACCACGCGCCGCTCTTCACGCACACGCGCGCGCAGGGCTGGCGCGCGATCACGGGCGGCTACGTGATCCGCGACCCGGCGCTCGCCGAGGCGGGCAAGTACGTGTACGGCGACTTCTTCGTCGACCGGCTGTGGCTCTACGACTTCGCGACCGGCACGCGCGCGCCGACCGACGACACCGTCGACATGCTGTCGGGCTTCGGGGAGGACGGGGTCGGGCGGGTGTACGCGACCTCGCTCGGCGGGAGCGTGTACCGGCTGGTGGCCGAGGGCGGCGCGACCCCGCCCCAGACGCCGCCGGGCGAGACCGCGCCGCCCGGCGACGGCACGCCGCCGGCGGAGGGCGGCGGCGGGGGCACCGCGGACAC
>DASZEJ010000086.1:0-45324 GCA_035940955.1 Solirubrobacteraceae bacterium | reverse complement strand
CTCCCGCGACGCTGGCGGCCGGCCGGATCCGGCAGCTGACCGCCGACTACGTCGCGCTGACCAAGCCGAAGGTCCAGTCGCTGCTGCTGCTCACCACGATCACGACGATGTACGTCGCGGGTGATCCGTCGCTCGCACTGGTGTTCTGGACGGTGCTCGGCGGCTCGCTCGCCTCGGGCGGCGCCGGGGCGGTCAACCACTGGTACGACCGCGACATCGACGCGCGGATGGCGCGGACCGCCGACCGGCCGGTGCCGAGCGGGCGCGTCTCGCCCGCGGCGGCGCTCGCGTTCGGCTGCGCCCTCGCGGCGCTGTCGGTCGTGGTGCTGGCGGTGTTCGCCAACCCGCTCGCGGCCGGGCTGTCGCTCGGCGGCTTCCTCGGCTACGTCTTCGTCTACACGGTCTGGCTGAAGCGCCGCACGCCGCAGAACATCGTCATCGGCGGCGCCGCGGGGGCGATCCCGCCGCTCGTCGCCTGGGCGGCGACGACCGGGTCGCTGAACGGCACCGCGCTCTACCTGTTCGCGATCGTGTTCTTCTGGACGCCGCCGCACTTCTGGGCGCTGTCGCTGCTCATGAAGGACGAGTACGCGCGGGTCGGGGTGCCCATGCTGCCGGTCGTCCGCGGCGAGCGCGAGACGCGGCGGCAGATCCTGCTCTACAGCGTGCTGCTCTACGCGGTCACGCAGCTGCTGTTCTCGGCCGATGGGTTCGGCCTGATCTACCTCTTCTCGTCGCTGGCGCTGAACGCCGGGTTCATCTGGCTCGCGGTGCGGCTGTACCGCCGCGCCGACCGCCGCAGCGCCCTGCGGCTCTACCTGTTCTCGCTGGCCTACCTGGCGCTGCTGTTCGTCTCGATGGTCGCCGACGCGCGCCTGTAGGATCCGCCGCCCGATGGACAAGAAGCTCGCCCGCAAGAACCTCCGGACCGCGCTGATCGCGGCCACGGTGATCCTCTTCATGTTCGGGATCTCCTGGATCGCAGCGCTCCTCTACAACGGCCTATGAGCCCCGTCGACCGCCCCGTCCCGCCGCCCGGCGAGGACATCCACATCCCCGGGCCGAGCATCCAGCCGCTCCTCATCGCGGTCGCGGTCACGACCGCCCTCCTCGGCATCACGATCGCGTTCCCGTTCCTGCTCATCGCGGGCCTCGTGCTGCTCGTCAGCGTGATCGTCTCGTGGGTGCGCGGCGCGCGGCGCGAGTTCGAAGAGCTCCCGGCGGAGCACCGCCACCACTAACCGCGCAGCGTCCCGCCGTCGCGGTCCGAGGTCGGACCACCTTCCCTCGCCGAGCCGTCAGCGACGCCGCCGACCTGCCCGCGCGAGACCGAACGGAGCGCCTGCTAGACCGCGTCCGCCGTCGCCGGCACGTCGCACGACGCGCCGTCGTCGGTCCAGCACCGCACGACGTCCCGCACCGACAGGACGCCCACGCACTCGCCGCCCTCCATGACGATCAGGTGGCGGAAGTTGCCCTTGACCATCTGGGCCGCGGCCTCCTCGAGCGACCAGTCGGGGGCCGCGTAGACGACGTCGGAGGTCAGGTGGTCGCAGACCTTCTCGCTGTCGACGTCCTGGTCGTGCCCCAGCGAGTAGAGGATGTCGCGCTCGGTGATGATGCCCGGCCCCTCGCCCTCGGGGTCCATGACCACGGCCGCGCCGACGCCGCGCTCGGACATCTGCTTGGCCGCCTCGCGCAGCGAGTGGCCCGGACCGACCGTCAGCACCACCTTGCTCATCCCGTCGCGGACCTGCATGCGAACCGACCTCCCGTTGTACTCGCAACCGTTGTAGCAAACTCTGCCACCGACCGCAGCGGTCGACGCATAGCGGTAACGCGCCCGTTGCCGACGCAAGCTCATCCGCGCCACCTGGGACCCTCGTACTCCCGGCGATGCCCACCCAGCGCCCCACCACCGTCACGCACCGCACCAGTCTCTTCGAGGACGCCGTCGCCATCGTCGAGTCCGACTTCGCGACGGACCTGTCCCTGGACGACATCGCCCGCCGCGTCGCCTCCTCCCGCCGCCAGCTCCAGCGCGCGTACTCGGAGATCGGCGACACGACGTTCCGCGACCACCTGACCGGCGTCCGGATGGACCGCGCGGCCGAGCTGCTCGCCACCCGCGCGCTCACCGTCCGCGAGGTCGCCTACCGCGTCGGCTACCGCCAGCCGGCCCAGTTCGCCAAGGCGTTCCGGCGCCACCACGGGATCTCGCCGTCCGACTACCGGGCCGCGCGCCGCCGCGGCGCCGGCCCCGCGGCGCTCGGCGTGGACCGCAGCGACCGCAGCGAGCGGATCGTCCGGCCCGTCACCGAGGGCGCCGGGCTCGGCCGGCGCGACTTCGCCGCCGCGTAGCACCGCCGTGTCCCCTCCCGGCGCGCAGCCGGGGTACCGCGCCGCCGCGCGAATGCGTAGGATCGCGGGCCGATGGCGGCCCGGGAGGAGGACACGGGGAACATCCAGCACAGGCAGAAGGACCGCGCGGCGGTCCTTCCCATGGTGCTCATCGTGCTCTTCTCGAGCGCGGTCGGGATCGTCCTCGGGCTCCTCATCGACTGGTTCCCGACGCCCGCGTCGACGCAGGCCGACCCCATCGACACGCTCTGGGACGTCCTCGTCATCGCGTCCGTCCCGGTCTTCGTCGGCGTCCAGGCGTTCGTCCTCTACTGCGTGTGGCGCTTCCGCATGCGCCCGGGGCAGGAGCTGCAGGACGGCCCGCCGATCCACGGCAACACCCGGCTGGAGGTCGTCTGGACGGTCATCCCGGCGGTCCTCATCCTCGGCCTCTGCACGTACGCCTACTTCGTGCTCGAGGACATCGAGGAGGCGAAGGCCAACGAGTGGCGGATCAACGTCGTCGGCCAGCAGTTCACCTGGACGTTCGAGTACCCGGAGGCGATCACCGGCGGCAAGCCGATCCGCACCGCCCAGCTCTACGTCCCCAAGGACCAGCCGGTCCACTTCTACGTCAAGTCCCAGGACGTCCTGCACGACTTCTGGGTGCCCGCGTGGCGGATGAAGATCGACGCCGTCCCCGGCATGGAGACGCGCTACCGCGTGACGCCCAACCGGACGGGCCGGTTCTCGGTCGTCTGCGCCGAGCTGTGCGGCATCGGCCACGCCTACATGCGCCAGACGGCGAACGTCGTCTCGCGCGAGGACTTCGACCGCTGGCTCGAGGAGAAGAAGAGCCGCGGCGGCACCGCCGGCGGCGGCACGGCCGGCGGCGAGGAGGTCGACGGCAAGACGCTCTTCGCCGAGGGCAACGGCGAGGCGACCGCCTGCGGCGCCTGCCACACGCTGAGCGACGCCGGCACCAGCGGCACGACCGGGCCTGACCTGGACGAGGCGCTCCGCGGCATGACCGCCGACGAGATCCGCAAGCAGATCGCCGACCCCAACAGCGAGATCGCCGAGGGGTTCGGAGAGGGCATCATGCCCGACAACTACGAGCAGCTCCTCTCGCCGGAGGAGCTCGACGCACTCGTGAAGTACCTGGAGGGGGTGAGCAAGTGAGACTCCGTGCGCCCGGCCTGACGCGAGCGGGCCTGTTCGGCCTGCTGGGCCTCGCGTTCTCGTACGCGCTCGTGTGCGGGCTGCGGGCGATCGGCGGCGACGACCCGGTGCTCCAGGGCGACGCCGTCGCGCGCGTGGCGATGCTCGCCGTGCCGCTGTTCATGCTCGTCGGCCTCGGCGCCTTCGACTACTGGTTCTACTGGGCGGCCGGCCGCCCCACGCGCCCCGAGGACCACTCCTCGCACGGCGCGCACTCCTGGCGCGACTACTTCCGCGTGAACACCGACCACAAGGTGATCGGGATCCAGTACACGGTCACCTCGTTCTTCTTCCTGTTCGTCGGCGGCCTGCTCGCGATGCTCATGCGCGCGGAGCTGGCCCAGCCGGGGCGCCAGTTCGTCGACGCGGACACCTACAACGGCCTCTTCTCGGTCCACGCGTCGATCCTGATCTTCCTGTTCATCATCCCGGTGTTCGCCGGGCTGGCGAACTTCGTGATCCCGCTGATGATCGGGGCGCCGGACATGGCGTTCCCGCGGCTGAACGCGCTGTCGTTCTGGCTGCTGCCGCTCGCGGGCACGATGATGCTGCTGTCGTTCTTCGCCCCCGGCGGCTCGTTCGCGACGGGCTGGACGGCCTACGCGCCGCTGTCGGAGACCTCGCCGATAGGCCAGGAGTTCTTCACGATCGGGGTGCAGTTCGCCGGGGCGTCCTCGATCGCCACCGCGCTGAACTTCCTGGTGACGATCATCACCATGCGGGCGCCTGGCATGTCGTTCTTCCGCATGCCGCTGCTCGTGTGGGCGAACTTCTCGACCTCGCTGCTCGTCGTCATCGCCACGCCGTTCATCGCCGCGTCGCAGTTCTTCATCCTGCTCGACCGCGGCCTCGGCTTCCGGTTCTTCGACTCGGGGGCCGGCGGCGACGTGCTGATGTACCAGCACGTCTTCTGGTTCTACTCCCACCCGGCCGTCTACATCATGATGCTGCCGGGCTTCGGGATCGTGTCGGAGATCATCGCCGTGAAGGCGCGCAAGCCCATCTTCGGCTACCGGATGATGGCGTTCTCGCTGCTGGCCATCGTCGTGCTCGGCTTCACGGTGTGGGCGCACCACATGTTCGTGTCGGGCATGCAGTCGTGGATCCGCATCCCGATGATGATCACCACGGCGGTGATCGCGGTGCCCACCGGCATCAAGATCTTCTCGTGGCTCGCGACGCTGTGGCGAGGGGTGCTGCGGCTCGACACGCCGATGCTCTTCGCGCTCGGCTTCCTCACCATGTTCACCCTCGGCGGGATCAGCGGCGTGATGTTCGCGATGATCCCGATCGACATCCACACGAGCGACACGTACTTCGTCGTCGCGCACATCCACTACGTGCTGTTCGGCGGATCGGTGTTCACGATCTTCGCCGGGGTCTACTACTGGTTCCCGAAGATGACGGGCCGGATGTTCGACGAGACCCTCGGGCGGCTGCACTTCTGGATGACGTTCGTGTTCTTCAACCTGTCGTTCGGCCCGATGCACTGGATCGGCGTCAAGGGGATGCCGCGGCGGGTCTACGACTACTCCGAGGGCTTCGCGGGCTGGAACCTCTTCATCACGGTCGCCAGCTTCTGCCTCGGGCTGTCGATGCTCGTCTTCGTCTACAACATCGTCGCGTCGTGGCGCGGCGGCCCGCGCGCGGCGGCGAACCCGTGGCGCGCGCTGACGCTCGAGTGGCAGGTGTCCTCCCCGCCGCCGATCTTCAACTTCGATCACATTCCGACCGTCGTCGGCGGGCCGTACGAGTACGGCGTCCCCGGCGCGGTGCACGGCGTGTTCAAGGGCGGCGCGCGGGTGGAGCAGCCCGCGGGCGCGGCCGTGGAACCGAGCAGGGAGTGACGTAGATGGCGAAGAGGGTCCTCGTGGTCGCGAACCGGACGGTCGGCGGGCGCAAGCTGCTCGAGGCCGTCAAGCAGCGCGCGGAGCAGGGCGACGTCGAGTTCCACCTCGTCGTGCCGCTCGCCCGGCCGAGGCACGGCGACGTCATCTACGACCACGCCCAGCGGGACGCCGCGCAGCTGCGCATCCAGCTCTCGCACGACTTCCTGAAGGCGCAGGGCATCGAGATCACCGGCGAGATCGGCGACGAGGACCCGTTCACCGCGACGCTCGACGCCGTCGCGAGCTACGCCCCCGACGAGATCATCGTCTCGACGCTGCCGGAGGTGCGGTCGGGCTGGCTGCGCCGCGACCTCGTCGAGCGCATCCGCGAGGAGACCGACCGGCCGGTCGAGCACCTCGTCACCGACGTCGAGGCCGAGGGGCTGGCCGTCGGCGTGACGCTCGTGGTCGCCAACCGCACGTCGGGCGGCGAGGCGCTCATCGACGTGCTCAAGCGGCAGGCGAGCGACGACTCGGCCCGCGTCTTCGTCTGCGTCATCCCCCAGGAGGGCGGCGAGGGCCAGGCGGCGCACGTCGCGCGCGAGCGGCTCGGGCGGCTGCTGCGGACGCTGCGCGAGAACGGCATCCTCGCCTCCGGCATGATCGGCGACCCCGACCCCTACGACGCGACCATGAACGCCCTCGACCTCTTCACGGTCGACAAGGTCGTCATCTCGACGCTGCCGGGCGAGAAGAGCGGCTGGCTGCGCAGCGACCTGATCGAGCGCGTCCGCAAGTCGACGACCGCGGAGATCGAGCACGTCGAGGTCGACGTGCCGGAGACGGCGACCGCCTGATGGAAGCCGCCGCCCTCACCCACGGCGCCCACGCGCACGACGAGCACCACGGCCCGCCGCCGGCGAACAGCTCCTCCCGGGTGGAGCCCCAGCTCCTCGGGATGCTGCTTTTCATCATCTCGGAGATCATGGTCTTCGGGGCCTTCTTCACGGCCTACTTCTTCATCCGGGTCGTGGCGGGGTCGGACTGGTTCCCGGTCGACGACTTCGCGCTGCCGAAGGTCGTCGCCGGCGTCAACACGGCGATCCTGGTCTCCTCGTCGCTGACGATGCACTGGGCCCTCGAGGGCGCGAAGCGCGGCAACCGGGCGCACCTGCGGGCGGGGCTCGTGCTGACGCTGCTGCTCGGCGCGACGTTCCTGTTCGTCCAGATCAACGAGTACGTCAACCTGACGCAGGAGGGCCTGACGCCGAAGGTGCTCGCGCAGGGCTCGGTGTTCTACGGGCTGACCGGCCTGCACGGCGCGCACGTCTTCATCGGCCTGCTGCTGCTGACGTTCGCGACGGTCCGCGCGTTCCGCGGCCACTTCACGCCCGAGGAGCACCGCGGCGTCGAGGTGCCGGGGATCTACTGGCACTTCGTCGACGTCATGTGGATCCTCGTCTATTCGTCGGTCTACCTCCTCTGAGGCTTCCGGGGAACCCCCTGCGGTCCGAGGCGGCGGCGTTCGGCTGGCTGCTGATCGTCGGCGGGGCGATCCTCGCGATCACGATCGTCGTGCTGCTGGTGCGGGCCGTGGTGTGAGCGGTATCGTCCGCCGCATGGACCAAGCGCCAACCACGCTCACCGACGAGGAGATCGAGACCGTCTGGACGGCCGAGAGCTCGCGCGCGGCGCAGTTCGGGCCGGCGGCGGGGACCGACGACAGCGGCGACGACACCGGCGACGACACCGGTGACACGGGCGACACGTCGGACACCGGCGACGACTCGGGCGACGACAGCGGCGACGACTCGGGCGACGACAGCGGCGACGACTCCTGAGCCCGCCGCCGCGGCGGCGCGGTGCGTCCCCGACCTGGCCGCGTTCGCGCGCGAGCACTGGGGCCGCGCGCCCGGCCTGTGGCCCGGCGTCGACCCGGCCGGCTACCGCGACCTGCTGGGCATCGACGACGTCGACGCGCTGATCGCGGGCGCCGGGCTGCGGTTCCCGGCCGTCAAGGTCGTCCGCGGCGGCCGCAAGATCGGCGCCGGCGAGTACACCGCCGGGGCGACGATCGGCGGCGTCCGCGTCGACGACCTCGTCGACCCCGAGGCGGTGCGCGCCGCGTTCGCGGGCGGCGCGACGATCGTCCTCTCGTCGCTGCACCGCTACTGGCCGCCGCTCGAGCGCTTCTGCCGCGCGCTGGAGGAGGCGCTCTCCCACCCGGTGCAGGTCAACGCCTACGTCACGCCGGCGGGCGCGCGCGGGCTGGACCTGCACTGGGACACGCACGACGTCTTCGTGCTGCAGTGCTTCGGCGAGAAGCACTGGCGCGTCCACGGCGAGGGCTTCCGCGCGCCGCTGCGCCACCAGCACCGCTCGGGCGCTATCGCGGCGGAGGGTGAGGCGCTGATCGAGACGGTGCTGCGGCCGGGCGACTGCCTCTACGTCCCGCGCGGGTTCGTGCACGGCGCCGAGACCGACGCCGCGGCGTCCGCGCACCTCACGATCGGCGTCCTCACCCACTCGTGGGTCGACGTCCTGCGCGGCGTCCTCGGCGCCATGGAGGACAGCCCGGAGCTTCGCGAGGCGCTGCCGGTGGGGTTCGCGGACGACCCGGCGGCGGTCGCCGAGCTCGCCCGCGAGAAGCTCGGAGTGCTCGCGGACCTCGTCGCGCAGGCCGACGGCGAGGCGCTCGTCGCCCGCGTCGCCGAGCGGGCCGGGCGCCGCCTCCCACCGCGGGTCGAGGGCCAGATCGCCTCGATCGCCCGGCTCGGCCGGCTGAGCGACGCGTCGGTGCTCCGCAGCGCACAGGCGTGGCGGCTGGACGCGCGCGACGGCCGCGTGACCGTCGCGACCGGCACCCGCGTCCTGCGCCTGCCGGCCCGCGTCGAGCCCGCGCTGCGCCTCATCGCGCGCGGCGAGCCGTTCGCGCTCGGCGACCTCGCTCCCTGGCTCGACCAGGCCGGCCGCACGACGCTCGCGACCCGGCTCGTGCGCGAAGGCCTGCTCGAAGACGGGCGGCGCGGGTAGGGGGCGCCTGTGCCTCCCGCTCGCAAGAAGCCCAGCGAACGCCTCACCGTCGCCGTCACCGGCCCGACCGGGACCTTCGGCTTCGGCCTCGTCCCGCTGCTGCAGGCCGACGACCGCGTCGAGCGGATCGTCGGGATCGCCCGCAGGCCGTTCGACCCGGCCGAGCACGGGTGGACGAAGATGGAGTACCGGCGCGGCGACGTCCGCGACCAGGACGCGCTCGAGGAGGCGTTCGCCGGCGCCGGCGTGGTCGTGCACCTGGCGTTCATGATCACCGGCACCGCCGCCCGCGACACCACGCGGGCGATCAACGTCGGCGGGACGCTCAACGCGCTGCGCGCCGCCGCGGCGGCCGGGGCGAAGCGGTTCGTCTACGCGTCGTCGGTCGCCGCGTACGGCTTCCATTCCGACAACCCCGTGCCGCTGACCGAGGACTGGCCGACGCGCCCCGCCGCGCGCCTCTTCTACGCGCAGGAGAAGGCGGAGGTCGAGCGGCTGCTCGCCGAAGAGGCGCCGAAGCACCCCGACCTCGGGGTGTACGTCCTGCGCCCGCCGGTCGTGCTCGGCCCGCACGCCGCCGGCGCGAAGGACTTCCCCGGCCCGCTGGAGGCGATCGTCCGCGGGCTCGCGGGCGCCGCGCTGCGCCTGCCGGTGCCGCTGCCGATGCTCGCCCCGGACCTGCAGGTGCAGTTCATCCACGAGGACGACGTCGGCAGCGCCTTCCTGCAGTGCATCGTCGGCGCCGGCCCGCCCGGCGCCTACAACATCACCGGCGACGGCGTGCTCACCGGCGCCGACCTCGTCCGCGAGCTCGGCCTCGCGCCGGTCCCGGTGCCGGGGGCGCCGATCCGCGCCGCCGCGCGGGCGGCGTCGTGGATCCCCACCCCGCCGCTCGTGCCGCCCGCCGCCGAGTGGCTGGAGGCGCTCAGCCACCCGGCGATCATGGACGCCTCGAAGGCCAAGCGCGAGCTCGACTGGACGCCGCGCTACACGAGCCGCGAGGCGCTGCAGGACACGGTGCGCTCGGCGGTCTGAGGGCTCGGGGTCAGCGCGACCGCGACGACGAGCAGCAGCGCCGCGGGGAACGAGCCGGCGGCGAGCGAGAGCGCGCCGAGCACGCTCCAGAGGAGGTACAGCACCGCGATCGTCGCGGCCGCGTAGGCGGAGAGCCGGTCGCCGGTCGTGCAGTGCGCGCGCAACAGCACGAAGACGAGCGCGCTCACCACCACCGGCTGGGCGTAGAGCGCGTAGGCGACGCCGCCGCCGAACGCCGTGCCCGCCCACGCGCACAGGCCGAGCCCGTAGGCGCCGGCGCAGACGGTCAGGGTGAACGCGGCGCGACCCTGGTTCACGCCGAGGATTCAACCACCGCCGCGCCCCGCCGGCGTGCACGTGCGCACACGACGCTCGGCGCTCGCGCCGCTCGCGAGCGCGGCTCGTCGCCGCGCTCGCGAGTGCGCGACCGCCCTCAGTACAGCTCGAACAGGCCGTTGAGGTCGCCCAGGCCGAGCGTCGACTCGGAGCTCTGGCACGGACCGTTGAACTGGGTGCTCATCGTGAGCCAGCCGTGGGTGTCCTCGGGCCCCACGTGCCCGAGCCCGAACGTGTGACCGAACTCGTGCGTCAGCACGGCCTCCACGCTGTTGCGGGTCTGGCAGTCGGACGGCTTGACGGCGTACCACGTGTAGCTGGCCTTGTTGACCCTGACGTCGCTGGACGTGATGCGCCCGTACGCGTCGCCCTCGTCGATGCCCCAGACGCACGTCCCGGCGTACGTCCCCGCAGGAAGCGTGCCGAACGCCACGACGCTCACGCCGTCGGGAGTCACGCAGAGCCCGTCGGTCGCCATGTTGGTCGCGAACTGCGTCGTGTCGCCGCCGAAGTCCGACGTCGCGTCCACGGTGTCGAGCCATCCGCAGTCGTTGTCCGCGCTGACGATGTTCTGCACCGCGCGGGAGATGGCTGCGCGGGCGTAGTCGACGTTCATGTAGGTGGGCGTCGTGCTCGAGCGGAACCACCACCTGAAGTTGGACCGCCACCGCACGGGCTTGCCGTGCGACCACGACCACGCCATGAAGGTGCGGGCCGGGTCGTCGCAGGCGGGGATCGCCCGTCCGAGAGGAGGCTCCATCACCGTCATGTCGTCGTCGGCCGCGCCCCCCGCGGTGGACACCAGGACGGTCCCGTCCTGTCGCGTGTGTGCGGTGATCATCCGCGCGCCGTCCTCGCTCAGCGCCTCACTCGTGACGAACTGGCCCGGCCCCGGCACGACGACGCCGACCCCGTGCTCGCGCACGAGCGCGCCCGGTCGCAGGTCGGTGCGAACCTCGACGTCCGCCCATCCGGTCGACGCCGGAACGATGGCCAGGGCGATGGCCGCCGAGCCGACCGCCGTGATCCTTCGCGGCATGTGCTCCTCCTTGAGAGGCCGGGCGCGGATGCCCGGCTACAAAGCAGTAACTTAGCGGTGAACGGGCGGGGCGGCCAGCCGGCGCAGGCACTACCGTGCGGGTCGACATGAAGCTCGACGCCTTCCCCCGCCACCCGCTCCTCTTCGGCCCCTCCCCCGTCCACCGGCTCGACCGGCTGACCGAGCACCTCGGCGGCGCCGAGCTGTGGGCCAAGCGCGACGACTGCAACAGCGGCCTGGCCTACGGCGGCAACAAGACGCGCAAGCTCGAGTACCTCGTCGCCGACGCGCTCGCGAAGGGCTGCGACACGCTGGTGTCGATCGGCGGCGTGCAGTCCAACCACACGCGCCAGGTGGCCGCCGTGGCGGCGAAGACCGGGATGCGCGCCGTGCTCGTGCAGGAGAGCTGGGTCGACTGGCCCGACGTCGCGTACGACCGCGTCGGGAACATCCAGCTCAGCCGGATCATGGGCGCCGACGTCCGCCTCGTGCGGTCGGAGTTCGGGATCGGCTTCAAGGAGAGCTGGGAGCAGGCGATCGCCGACGTCGAGGCGGCCGGCGGGCGGCCGTACGCGATCCCGGCCGGCGCGTCCGACCACGAGCTGGGCGGGCTGGGCTTCGCGCGCTGGGCGGCCGAGGTCGCCGAGCAGGAGCGCGAGCTGGGCGTCTTCTTCGACACGATCGTCGTCTGCGCCGTCACCGGCAGCACGCAGGCCGGCATGATCGCCGGCTTCGCCGCGCAGGAGCGCGAGCGGCGGGTCATCGGCATCGACGGCTCGGCGCGGCCCGCCGAGACCCACGAGCAGGTCGCCCGCATCGCCCGCAACACGGCCCGGCTGATCGAGGTCGGGCGCGAGCTGCGCGACGACGAGATCGTCCTCGACGACCGCTACCACGCGGGCGTGTACGGCATCCCCGACGAGACCACGCTCGACGCGATGCGCACCGCCGGCCGGCTCGAGGGGATGATCACCGACCCCGTGTACGAGGGGAAGTCGATGTCGGGGATGATCGACCTCGTCCGCCGCGGCGAGATCCCGCGCGACGCGACGGTGCTCTACGCGCACCTCGGCGGCCAGCCGGCGCTGAGCGCGTACGGCGCCCTCTTCACCTGATGCGGCCCCTGCGCGCCACCGGGCGCGCGAACCGCCAGCGGATACCCCGGAAAGGAGTAGGGTCCCGCCTAGCGCTCAGGGAACGAGCTCAAGGAGGGTGCCATGCGCTGGGGACCGACGGCGGTTGCGACTATCGCCCTGACGACGATGCTCGGGGCGGCGAGCCCGGCGCAGGCCCAGGGCCGGCAGGCGGAGCGCGAGCTGATCGTGCGCTACGAGGGCGGCGTGTCGACCGGCGAGCGCGCCGCGGTCCGCGCGGCCGCGGGGGCGACGCTCGAGCGCGACATGCTCCTGCCCCGCGCCGAGCTGGTCGAGGTGCCGCGCGACGCCGACTACGACGCCGTCCGGCAGCGGCTGGCCGACGACCCGCGGGTCCAGCGCGTCGAGCGCAACCGCCGCGTCCAGATCGCCGGCATGCCGAACGACCCGCTGTTCCCCCAGCTGTGGGGCATGCACCAGGCCTCCGACGCCGACATCGACGCGCCCGAGGCGTGGGACACCACGACCGGCGACGGCGAGGTCGTCGTGGCGATCCTCGACACCGGCGTGATGACGGCTCACTCCGACCTGGCGGCGAACGCGTGGACGAACGCCGACGAGGTGCCGGGCAACGGCATCGACGACGACGCCAACGGCTTCGTCGACGACCGCGGCGGCTGGGACTTCGCGTACGGCGACGCGACGCCCGACGACTTCCACGGCCACGGCACCCACGTCGCCGGCACCGTCGGCGCCCGCGGCAACAACGGCATCGGCGTCGCCGGCGTGAGCTGGAACGTGAAGATCATGCCGGTCAAGGTGCTCGACGACGGCGGCAGCGGCTGGTGGTCCGACGTGGCCGACGGGATCGTCTACGCCCACGCCAACGGCGCCGACGTCATGAACCTGTCGCTCGGCGGCACGAGCCCGTCGTCGGCCGTCGAGGACGCGATCAAGGGGGCGTCCACGTCGCTGCTGGCGATCGCCGCCGGCAACGCGGAGGAGGACGTCGACGTCTACCCCCACTACCCGTGCGCGTTCCCCGAGGACAACATCGTCTGCGTCGCGGCGACCGACTCGTCCGACAACCTGGCGTGGTTCAGCAACACCGGCGCGGAGGGCGTCGACCTCGGCGCGCCGGGCATGAACGTCCTCTCCACCGTCCCCGGCGAGGACCAGAGCTTCCCGGAGGTCATCAGCACCGTCGAGACGTTCGAGGCCGCCGACTTCGCCGACAGGTGGGCGACGTCCGGCACCGCGCAGTTCACCCGCACCCAGGAGCGGGCGGCCGGCGGGAGCGGCTGGTCGATGACCGACTCCCCTGGCGCCAGCTACTCCAACAGCGCGAACATGGTCGCCGAGGCGAAGGCCCCGATCGCGTCCGACCCGTCGCGCGCCTGCGCGGTCGGGTTCGACCTCGACCGCCGGCTGGAGGAGGACTGGGACTACCTGCACGTCGAGTACTCCTCCGACGGCCAGAGCTGGTCGACGCTCAAGAGCTTCACCGGCTGGTCCTCGGCGTTCGAGCCGGTCGTCGCGGCGCTGCCGGCGAACGTCGCCTCGTTCCGCCTGCGGTTCCGGATGACCTCGGACTCGGTCATCGCCGACGACGGCGTGTGGATCGACAACGTGCGCGTCCAGTGCCGCACGGAGACCACGCTCGTCGGCAGCTACGGCACGAAGTCCGGCACGTCGATGGCCACGCCGCACGTCGCCGGCGCCGCGGCGCTCCTCATGGCCCACGACCCGACGCTGAGCGTCGCCGGCGTGAAGGCCGCGCTGATGTTCTCGGGCGATCCGCTCCCCGACCTCGACGGAACGACGGTGAGCGGCCGCCGGCTGAACGTCGCGCGGGCGCTGACGTTCGAGCCGCCGACGCTCGGCAGCGCGTCGGTCAGCGACACGACGTACTCGCGCTCCACGCTGACGGGCGACGTCGACCACAAGGGCCTCGGCGGCACGTGGTGGGTCGAGTACGCACCGCGGATCGACCACGCGGACGCGCTGCGCACGAGCGAGCAGCCGCTGCCCGCGGGCACGGGGACGCATCAGCTGATCCGCACGCTGACGGGGCTGGAGGCGAGCACCACGTACGACGCGAAGCTCGTCGTCGAGACGGTCGCCGGGCGGTTCGAGGCGCCCGCCACGTTCACCACCGCGACGTTCCCGACCCAGGGCGAGCAGGGCGAGCCCGGGCCGACGGGCCCCGCCGGACCTGCCGGGCCCGCCGGGCCTGCCGGGCCTGCCGGGCCTGCGGGCGCTGACGGTGCGGACGGCGCGGCCGGGCCCGCGGGGGCCGACGGGGCCGACGGTGCGCCCGGTCCCGCGGGCGCCACGGGGCCCGCCGGGCCGGCGGGCGCCGACGGCCGCGACGGCGCGACCGGGCCGGCGGGGCCCGCCGGGCCGCAGGGCCGCCCCGGCCGCGACGCGATCGTCACCTGCCGCGTGCGCGGCCGGCGCGTGCGCTGCACGGTGCGCGCCGCCGCCGGTGCCCGCGCGAGCGTCCGCGTCATGCGCGGCGGCAGGACCGTCCGCCGGCTCAGCGCCCGCGTGACGCGCGGCGGCCGCGTGTCGTTCGCCCGGCGCGGCCTGCGCGGCCGGTACACCCTCGTCATCACCGTCGGCCGGCGGACCGGCAGGGCGGTGATGCGCCTCGCATGAGGCGATGATCACGAAGCGCTAACGCTCGTCTACTGCGCAAGGGCACGCCGCAACGCTCGGCGCGCCTGCGCCGATACCGCGCACTCGAAACCGAGGAGGGCGAGATGCGCAGGACATGGGCGGCGGTCGCGACGATCGCTCTGACGAGCATGCTGGCGGCGCCGAGCGTCGCGGCAGCGGACGACCTGACGGCCGGGCGCGAGCTGATCGTGCGCTACGAGCCGGGCGTGTCGGCGGCCGAGCGCGCGGACGTGCGCGGCGACGCGGGCGCCCGCCTCGACCACGACATGCTGCTGCCGCGCGCGGAGCTCGTCGAGGTCCCCCGCGGGGCCGACCCCGCGGCCGTCCGCAGCCGCCTGGCCGCCGACCCGCGCGTCGCCGGCGTCGAGCGCGACGGCCGCGCGCACGCGACCGCGATCCCGAACGACACGATGTTCGACCGGCTCTGGGCGATGCACCAGGCCTCCGACGCGGACATCGACGCCCCCGAGGCGTGGGACACCGTCACCAGCGCCGGCGACGTCGTGGTCGCGGTCGTCGACACCGGCGTCGCGACCGACCACCCGGACATCGCGCCCAACGTGTGGACGAACGCCGGCGAGGTCGCCGGCAACGGCCTCGACGACGACGGCAACGGGTTCGTCGACGACCGCCACGGCTGGGACTTCGTCTACGGCGACAGCGCGCCGGACGACGTGCACGGCCACGGCACGCACGTGGCCGGCACGATCGGCGCGCGCGGCAACGACGGGTGGGGCGTCGCCGGCGTGGCGTGGGACGTCGACCTGATGCCGGTCAGGGGGCTCGACGACTACGGCGGCGGCTGGTGGTCCGACATCGCGGACGCCATCGTCTACGCCCACGCCAACGGCGCGGACGTCATCAACCTGTCGCTCGGCGGCCACTACCTGTCCCCCGCCGTCCGGGACGCCATCGCGGGCGCGTCCGACTCGCTCGTCGTGGTCGCTGCCGGCAACGACAGCGAGGACGTCGACCGGTCTCCGTCGTACCCGTGCGTGCTTCCGGCGCCGAACGTCCTCTGCGTCGCCGCGACCGACACGGTGGACGAGGTCGCGGGGTTCAGCAACTACGGCGCCCAGTCGGTCGACCTCGCGGCGCCCGGCGTGTCGATCCTCTCGGCCACCGTCCTGAACGCGGGCCATTACCCCGACGTCGTCGCCACCGTCGACACGTTCGAGGCCGACGACTTCGCCGACAGGTGGGTCACCTCAGGCACCGCGACGTTCGCGCGGACGCAGGAGCACGCGTCCGGCGGACAGTGGTCGATGACCGACTCGCCGGGCGGCGACTACGCGAGCAGCGCCGACCTGGCGGTCACGACGAGGGACGCGCTGGCGGTGGACCCGTCGCGCCGCTGCGCGGTGACGTTCGCCGCCCGCCTCGACATCGACTCGCTCTACGACCACCTGTACGTCGAGCACTCGGTCGACGGACAGGACTGGCGGACGCTCCGCGACCTCACCAAGGCGACGAACGGGCAGTTCGTGTCGTACGCCGTGCCGCTGCCGCGGGACGTCCCGTCGTTCCGCCTGCGCTTCCACATGACGACGCACTGGGGCTCGGCCGGCGACGGCGTGTGGATCGACGACGTCCGCGTCCAGTGCCAGATCCCCGGCCTCCGATCGGGCGGCTACGCCGAGCTGCACGGCACCTCGATGGCGACGCCCCACGTCGCCGGCGCGGCGGCGCTCCTGCTCGGGCACGACCCGGCGCTGACGGTCGCGGACGTGAAGGCCGCGCTGATGTTCTCCGGCGACCCGCTGGCGGCGCTGGACGGCGCGACGGTGAGCGGCCGGCGGCTGAACGTCGCCCGCGCGCTGAGCTTCGAGCCGCCGACGATCGGCGCGGCGTCGGTGTCCGGCACGACCGCGTCGCGCTCGACGCTCACCGCCCCGCACGACCACAGGGGGATCGGCGGCACGTGGTGGGTCGAGTACACGCCGCGCATCGCACACGCCGACACCCTGCGGACGCCGGAGCGGCCGCTGCCCTCGGGGACCGGCACGCACCAGCTCGTCCGCACGCTGACGGGGCTCGAGCCGGACACGACCTACGACGTCAAGGTCGTCGCCAGCACGCCGGCGCGCCGGCTGGAGGCGCCGGCCACGCTGACGACGGCGCGCCTGGCGAGCGGCGAACCGGGTGAGGACGGGCCGGCGGGGCCGGCCGGACCGGCCGGACCGGCCGGACCGGCCGGACCGACGGGTGCGACGGGTGCGGCGGGACCGGCGGGGCCCGCGGGTGCCGGCGGCCCGGCGGGCGCGACGGGACCGGCGGGCGCCGGCGGCCGCGACGGCGCCCCCGGCCCGGCCGGCCCCGCCGGGCCGCAGGGCCGCGCGGGACGCGACGCGGTCGTCACCTGCCGCACGCGCGGCCGGCGCGTGCGCTGCACGGTGCGCGCGGCGAGCGGCACCCGGGCGAAGCTGCGCCTCGTGCGGCACGGGCGGACGGTCCGCACGCTGCGCGCCCGCGTCGGGCGCGGGGGCACCGTGTCGTTCGACGGGCGCGGCCTGCGCGGCCGCCACACGCTGGTCGTCGAGGCCGGGGCGCGGAGCGGGAGGGCGGTGCTGCGTCTCGGCTAGCCGCCGCTACCGGACGGTGAGGGTGCCTTCCATCCCGCCGGCGCGGTGGCCCTCGACGGTGCAGAAGAACTTGTACTCGCCGCGCTTGACGGTCGCCTCGATCTCCGACACGCCGCCGTTGGAGACGACCTCGCCGATGACGTCCGAACCGAGGCCGGGGCCCTCGAGCGCGATGTTGTGCGGGGTGCCCGACGGATTGGGCGAGCGGATCGTCAGCGCACCCGGCTTGGCGCTGGCGGCGTTCGTCTCGTAGGCGAGCTGGGCGGTGGCGGGGATGTCGAGGACGCCGCCCTTGGCGACCGCAGGCTCGCCGCCGCCCGGCTTCTTGACCGCCTCGGCGAGCAGGCCCGTGTCCTTGCCGGGACGCGCGGCGACCTCGGCGACGTACGCCGCGACGTTCACCGCGGCGTCGCCCGTCACGAGCTTCGGCGGCATGTAGGCCGGGTTGTCCTTCGCCAGCTTGGCTGGCGTCAGGATCTGCTCGTGGATCGCGCTGCGGACGCCGTCGCGCTCCATCCCCGAGGCGATCGCGTGGGCGAACGCCTCGTCCAGGTTCGGCCCCTGCGTGCCGCGCGTGTCGGCGCGGGCGAGCGTGTGGCAGGACCCGCACTTCTCGACGAACAGGCGCTTGCCGGCCACGAGGTCGGCGTCCTGCTCCTCCAGCGAGCAGCCCGCTGCACCGGCGAGCAGCGCTCCGCCGGCGGCCACCGCGATGACGGCGCGCAGACCCACGACGGGCAATCTAGCGGAGGCGGGCGACGGGGCGCAGCGTGTCCAGGCGCCCCTGCGCTGCCGCGATCGCGTCGCGCGCGACGCCGTCCCAGGAGAAGCGCTCGCGGGCCGTCGCGACCAGCGCCGCGCGGGTCCGCGCGCGCAGCGGCTCGGGCGCCTCGAGCCAGCTCGCGATGCGGTCGGCGAGCGCGCCGACCGCCCCGTCCCCCACCGGGAACGAGAGCCACGGCGCGGCCTCGGGCGGCACGGCCTCGGCGAGCTGGGCGCTGACCTCCGCGAGCCCGGAGTGGGCGGCGCTGACCGGCAGGACGCCGCAGGCGGCGCCCTCGGCGGCGACCATGCCGAACGCCTCGGGGAACGTGCTGGGGACGACCTGGGCGTCGCAGGCGGGCAGCAGCTCGTGCAGCTCGTCGTGCTCCAGGCGCCCGACGACGCGGACGCGGTCGGCGAGCGCCGGGGCGGGCCCCGGGCGCGAGTCCAGGTGCGCCAGGAGGTGGCGCAGCGGCGCGTGCGGCCCTCCCTCGACGGCGCGCCCCCGCAGGGCCAGGTCCCGGGCCGCGTCGAGGTCGCCGTCGCGCAGTGCGGCCAGCAGCCGCTCGAAGCCCTCCCGGTACGCGCCGAAGCCGACCACGACGAGCGTCGCGTCGGCCACCCGGCGCAGGACGAGCGGCCACGCGGCGGCCAGCAGGTCGACGCCCTTGGAGACGATCAGCTTGCCGACGAAGACGACGAGCCGCTCCCGCCCCGGGTCCAGGCGGGCCAGCTCCCGCCCGGCGGCGTGCACGTCGCGCGCGAACGACGACCCCTCGGCCGCCGGCTCGGGCTCGGCGGCCAGCAGCGACTCGGCGAGCGCCCGCAGGCGCGCCGCCGCCTCGGCGGGCGGCGCGGGCGCGAACGCCTCGACGTCGACCCCGGGCGGCCCGAGCCGCGTGCGCTCGGGCAGCGACGGGTCCCCCATCGCCTCCCACAGCGACTCGGCGGTGTGCCGCGAGCCGACGAGGACCGCCTTCGCCGGGGCGAGCCCCTCGCGGGCCCACGGGAGGAACCGCTCAGGGTCGCGCTTGACCACGTACTCCAGCGCGCTGCCGTGGACCTTGACCGCGTACGGCACGCCGAGCCCGGCCAGCCCGCGGGCGAGGATCGCCGGGCCCATCACGAGGTGGTTGGCCAGCGCGACATCCGGCCGCACGCGCTCGGCGACCTCGCGCACCGCCGCGACGTTGCGCGCGACGTACGCGGCCACCTCCTCGTCGGTGCAGTCCAGGAACGTGCGGGCCTCGAACCCCTCGTAGCGGTCGGCGACGTAGACGGGGAGCAGGCCGCCGACGTCGGGCCGGTAGACCGTGCACCGGGCGGGCTCGCGGACGCCGTGCAGGCGCAGGCCGGCGCCGCCGTCCCAGCTCCCGTGGGCGTCGACGAAGCTCAGCCGCTCCGGCGTGCGCTCCTGGCTGAGCAGGTGCACCTCGTGCCCAGCACGAACCAATGCGCGCGAGAGTTGCACGTTGTAGACGTTGGAGCCCGTACCGGCCAGGAGATAGCCGTGGAAGATGAGGATTTTCATGCGGTTCCAGCGAAAAGGCGACGCAATGGGACAGTGGCAGAGCCGCAAGACGTCGCCGGCGGAGAAGGTCGCTTGCGGGTGGCTATAGGCTTCATTCGGGAAACGCAGAGGAGAGCGTGAGCGGGAAGCGCGTGATTTTCGTCGGCACGAGGCCGGAACGCCTGGCCCGCGTCGAGCGTGTGCTCGAAGGCAGCGGACTGGATGTCGTCGAGCACCTCAAGACGGCCGCGGAGGTCGTGCTCGGAGAGAGCCGCCCGGCCTCGCTGGCCGTCCTCGACGCGGCGGACGCCCACGTCGACCAGGCCGCCGCGGGGGTCGCGCTGCTGGACGCCGGCTGCCCGGGCACCCCGTGCGTGGTCGTGCACGACGACACGGACCCGGCGGTCGTGCGGACGATCCTCGACGCGGGCGCGGTCTCGATCGTCCACACGAAGCTCGAGGACGCCGAGCTGCGGGCGACGCTCTGCGCCGCGGCGAACGGGCGCGGGCTCATCGACGTCGACGTCGTCCGGCCGGTCATCGACCTCTACGCGACGATGCACGCCGAGTCGCGGCGCCGCAACCGCGCGGTGATCGAGTCGCTCGCCGCCGCGGTCGAGGCGAAGGACACCGTGACGAGCCGCCATCTGCGCGCGGTCAGCCGGCTGGCGACGCAGCTCGCGAAGGCGATCGACCCGTCGTTCACCGAGAGCGACGACTTCCTGTTCGGCTGCCTGCTGCACGACGTGGGGAAGATCGGCGTCCCGGAGCGGATCCTGATGAAGCCGGGCGCGCTGACCGCGTCGGAGTGGGAGATCATGCGCCGCCACCCGCAGACGGGGGCGCGCGTCGTCCGGCCGCTCGGGTTCGCGCCGGTCGTCACCGACGTCGTGCTCTACCACCACGAGCGCTGGGACGGCGGCGGGTACCCGGAGGGCCTGGCGGCGGAGGAGATCCCGCTGGCGGCGCGGATCTTCAGCGTCTGCGACGCGCTCGAGGCGATGACCGCGTCGCGCCCGTACCGCGGCCCGCTGCCGGTCAACGTGGCGTTCGAGCGGGTCAAGCTGGAGGCCGGCCACCAGTTCGACCCGGCCGTCATCACGGCCCTGGACGACGGCGTGTCGAGCGGCGCGATCGACCTCCAGGACGCCGGCGAGCTGGACGTCGAGCAGCCGGCCCGGCGGCGGATCTCGTCGGGCGCGCGCTGAGGGCCGGGCCGCTCCGTCGGCCCCTCGGGTACCCTTCGCCGCGTGCAGCGCTACCGGTTCCGCACGCCCTCGACGGGGCGGGAGATCATCATGGACGCCGAGCCCGGGCGGATCTACGTCGACCGCGAGACGGGTGAGGAGCTGCAGGTCGTCGGGAAGGTGATCCCGCTCGCGCCGTCGAAGAGCAACCTGCCGTGGGCCGTCGAGCATCTGCGCTTCTGCAACTGGTGCGACCAGCTCGCCCAGAAGGACCTGAACGACTGCCCGACGTGCGGGCGCCGCATGGCGCCGCTCGCCCCCGCCGCCTCCTGACCGCCGTGCGCGCCATCGCCGCCGCCGCCCTCGCCGCCGTCGCCCTGGTGGCCGGCGGGTGCGGGGACGACGAGCTGACCAGCGCGACGCCGCGGACCACGCCGGACCTGACGGTGCCGAACGCGCCGCTGGAGGAGGGCGGCGGCGACGACACCGCGACGACCTCGACCACGGAGACCACCGGCGACGACGCCGCCACGGGCGACACCGGCGCCCCGGCCGGCGACAGCGGCGCCGCGGGCGGAGCCTCCGGCGGGGCGGCCGCGCCGCAGCAGCCGGCCCCGTCCGAGCCGCCGAGCGGCGGCGCGACGCCGGACACCGGCGGCGCCGGCGGCGGCGCCGAGCCCGCCGAGCCGGAGGACACCGGCGGTGCGGAGGCGGGCGGGACGAGCGACTTCTGCGCCGAGAACCCGGGGGCCTGCTGAGGCGCTCGCCTCGCTTCGCCCCGGGTGTGGTCTGAGCCCGGCGCGTTTACAGCGACTGGTGAGGGAGGGAGTCCCTCCGGCCCCGTCGCCAGCCCCCACAACTCGACACTCGCCGCGCATGATCGGGGGGTGTGTCGGATTTGGGGTCTATAGCGCCCACAAGTCGACACTCGTCCGGAACAACGCGACGAGTGGAGGTTTGTGGGGGTTCCCCCTCCCTCACCAGCCTCTGTAAGGGCGCCGGGCCCGGACCGCGAAGGGCCGGACGCCTACTCCCGGTTCGGCCGCGGCTCCGTGACCAGCGTCGCCGAGTACGTCAGCCGCACCCGCTGGTACAGGCACCGGTACTGCGCGAGGTCGCGGATGTCGGTCTGGGCCGTCTGCGTCTCGGTGTCGTCGCACTCGCCGGCGGGGCGGCTGGCGCGCCAGGACGTGTCGTTGCCGAGGTTCGTCGCCAGCGCGGGCGCCCAGGTCGGGACCGTGAGCGCGATGAGCTGGCCGCGGCGGACCGGGAGCGACTGCTCGAGCGGGAACTGGACGGTCTGGCCGAAGAACGGGGTCAGCTCCACGATCGGGGACTGGGCCACCACCCGGCTGAAGAGGCGCGCGCCGGGCTTGAGGATCGACAGGCCCGCGGAGGCCTCGCCGCCCAGGCGGCGGTTGAAGAACGTGATCTGGCTGCGGCCGGGGCGCGAGAGGCGGATCGTCCAGGCGACGATGCGCCCGTGCGCCGGGGCCTTCATCAGCCCGCGGTTCGTGCCGACCTTCGCCTGGTAGCCGGTCGTGCGGCTGACCGCGTAGCAGGGGCGCGCCGGGCAGCTCGGCGCCGGCAGCTCCTCCCCCGGCGTCGCCAGCCCGACCTCGACGATCCGCGCCGGAGCGGCGCTCGGCACCGCGAGCGACGCCACCACGGCGAGCAGGGCGACGAGAGCGGCAGGGGCTGTCCGCGGCTTGGTCATCAGGAGGAATCGAACACGATCGGCCGGTCGGAGTTGCGTGCGACCCGGCCAGTAGTCTCAAACGACGATGGCCTACGCGATCGAGGCAGAGAGACTGGAGCGGGAGTTCAAGGGCGGGCTCAAGGCCGTCGCCGGCATCGACCTGGCGGTCAACGCGGGCGAGGTCTACGGCTTCCTCGGCCCGAACGGGGCCGGCAAGACGACGACGGTCCGCATGCTCGTGACGCTGCTGCGGCCCACCGGCGGCGTCGCGCGCGTCGCGGGCTTCGACGTGGCGCGCCAGCCGCACGAGGTGCGCCGGCGCATCGGCGTCGCGCTGCAGGAGGCGGCGCTCGACCCGCTCATGAGCGGGCGCGAGCTGATGGAGCTGCAGGCGACGCTGCACGGCATCGCCCCCGCCGACGTCCGGGGCCGCGCCGACGACCTGATCCGCCGGGTCGGGCTGAGCGAGGCCAAGGACCGCCGCGTCGGCACCTACTCCGGCGGCATGCGGCGCCGCCTCGACCTCGCGATGGCGCTGATCCACGCGCCCGAGGTGCTCTTCCTCGACGAGCCGACCACCGGCCTCGATCCCGTGAGCCGGCTGACGCTGTGGGAGGAGGTCCGCCGGCTGCGCGACGAGGGCACCACCGTCTTCCTCACCACCCAGTACCTCGAGGAGGCCGACCAGCTGGCCGACCGCGTCGGGATCATCAGCTCCGGCCGGATCGTCGCGGAGGGCACGCCCGCCGCGCTCAAGGCGCAGGTCGGGGTGCCGCACCTCGACGTGACGTTCGTCGAGGACGACGGCGTCCCCGTCGACTTCGAGCGCGCGCGCGAGGTGCTGAGCGCCTTCGGCGACCACCGCCCCGCGAGCGAGGGCTGCCACCTGACGATCGCGCTGTCGGGCGGCGCGCGCGACGTCGCCCCGGTGGTGCGCGCGCTCGACGACGCGGGCATGACCGTCGCGTCGCTGGAGCTGGTCCAGCCGACGCTCGACGACGTGTTCGTGGAGAAGACCGGCCGCCATCTGGAGGGCGCCCAGCAGGACGGCGCCGGGGACGCCGAGCGGCCCGCCCCGGCGAGCGCACGGTGAGCGGCGGGCGCTCCGCGGCCCGCGCCGCGCACAGGGCCTCGATCGCCGCGGCGAGCCTCGCGCTCGCGCGCCGCGCGCTGCGCAACTCGTTCCGCCGCCCCCAGTTCCTCGCGCCGCTGCTCGTCTTCCCCACGATGTTCCTCGCCGTGAACGTCGGCGGGCTGGACGCCGCGACGCGCCTGCCGCGGTTCGAGCAGGGGTCGGACGGGATGCTCGACTTCCAGCTCGCCGCCGCGATCACCCAGTCGCTGCTCATCGGCGGGGTCGGCGCCGGCATCGCCGTGGGCCTGGAGCTGCAGCTCGGGTTCTTCGACCGCCTCGTCGCGGCGCCGATCCCGCGCGTGGCGATCGTGCTCGGCCGTATGGCGTCGACCGCCGTCCTGTCGGCGCTGCAGGTCGCGTGGTTCGTCGCGCTCGGGCTCGCGTTCGGGGCGGAGATCGAGGGCGGCGTGCCCGGCGTCCTGCTGATCCTGCTCATCGGCGTCGTCGCCGGGGTCGGGTTCGGCGCGATCGGCCAGGCGCTCGCGTTCGCGGCGCGCGACCCCTCGATCGTCCAGGGCATCTTCCCGCTCGTCTTCGTGATCCTGTTCGTCAGCTCCGCGTTCTTCCCGCGGGCGCTGCTCGACCCGCCGGCGAGCTGGGTGGCGGACTACAACCCGCTCAGCTACATCGCCGAGGGGATGCGCGACCCGATCGTCGAGGGCATCGACGCGGCGACGGTGCTCGAAGGGCTGGGCGCCGCGGCCGGCATCGCGCTGGTCGCGGCCGGGCTGGCGGTCGTCGCGCTGCGCGGGAGGCTGCGCGAGGCATGACCGTCGCGATGAACCTGCGCGTGATCCGCGTGCTCGCGCTGAAGGCGCTGAACGAGATCCTGCGCGTGCCCGGCGCCGCGATCCCCGGCATCCTCGCCCCCGCCATCTTCCTGATCGGGATCAACGGCGTCTTCGGGCAGGCGGTGACGCTGTTCGGCATCGACACCGACTTCCAGTCGTGGGTGCTGCCGGTCAGCATGCTGCAGGCCGCCGGCTTCAGCGGCGCCGCCACCGGCGTCAACCTCGCGCGCGACATCGAGCAGGGCTGGTTCGACCGCCTGCTGCTCGGCCCGGCGCCGCGGTCGGTGCTGCTCGTCGGCATCGTCGGCTCGGCGTCGCTGCGCGCGCTCCTGCCCTCGACGTTCGTGCTCGTCGTCGGCTTCGCCATCGGCGCGCACTGGCCGGGGGTCGACGGCGTCGCGCTCGCCTACCTGCTCGTGATGGGCTTCGCCGCGGCGGCCGCCTGCTGGGCGGTGATCCTGGCGCTGCGCTTCCGGACGCAGCAGGCGGCGCCGCTCATCCAGGTCGTGGTGTTCGCGTCGGTGCTGTTCAGCACCGCCTACGCCCCCGAGGCGCTGCTGGCCGACTGGCTGCGCCACGTCGCCGACGTCAACCCGACGCGCTACGTCCTGGACGGCGTCCGCCAGGGCTTCGTGTTCGACGTCCGGTGGGCCGAGACGTGGCACGCGGGGCTCGCCCTCAGCGGCCTGATCCTCCTGCTGGGCGGGCTCGCCCTGCGCGGGTTCCGGCGCGTCGGGCGCTGAGCTACCAGTACAGCCGCCAGGTGCCGTCGATCCGCAGGCCGTGGCCCTGGAAGGTGACGCGCCGGTCGTCCGGACCGCCCTCGCCGCTGCCGGAGATCCGGTGCAGCACGAGCCCGTGCTGCAGGACGAGCCGGCCCGGCTCGTAGCGGTACGAGGTCATGACCTTTCGGTCCTTGAAGCGGTCGAAGTGGTCGGTCAGCCCGCGCCGCGCCATCCGCTCGTAGTCGGCCGGCTCGAGGTTCCAGGTGTCCAGGCCGCTGCCCGACGACGGCACCGCGATCGGCAGCGTGAACGAGATCGCGCCGTCGGCCCGCTGCGCCTCCGGCCAGCGGAGCGCCTGGTACTGGCTGTCGAAGTGCGGCGGCGACGAGCGGGTGCCGGGCAGCAGGTCCGACGTCCAGACGTGGAAGCCGGGGAGCGCGAGGTGCGGCGCGTACTCGACCGGCTCGCCGAGCGTCTCCGCGAGGAGCGCGCGGGTGCGCTCCAGCAGGTCGCCGAAGTGCTCGCGCAGCACGGCGTTGCCGGCCTCGTACCGGGCGTAGTAGTCGCGCTCGGGCTCCTGCGAGTAGCAGACGTCGAGGTAGGTGCTGCACGCCAGCGTGAAGAACGCGTCCTCGCCCGAGGGGCCCTTGCTCCGCGGGACCCACTCGGATCGCAGCTCGCGCAGCGTCGACTCGACCTCGCCGGCCTCCTCAGCCGACAGCAGCCGATGCTCGGTCACGTAGCCCATCGTCGCCTCTCCTCTCGCGGTCGCCGGTCATGAGCCGCAGCAGCGCACCGGTGATCGCGCTGCCGAGGCGTCGGTCGTACGGGTCGTAGCCCGGCATCGGGTTGGCCTCCAGGCACCATGCCTCGCCGCCGGGGGCCAGCTTGAAGTCCCAGCCGGCGAAGGCCAGGCCGAGGTCGCGGGTGGCCGCGACGAGCGTACGCGCCAGCTCGTCCGGGACGGGCCACGGCGCGAACGCCGCGTCGGCCATGTCGCGGCGGTAGTCGAGGCCGGTCGCGCGGATCTCCAGCCCGTGCACCTCGTCGCCGACGACGTGCACGCGCGCGTCGTGGCCCTCGACGAGCCGCTGCAGGTGGACCGGGCCGGCGAGCGGGTCGAAGCCGTCGAACTCCTCCGGCCGCACGCGGCGCGCGTGCGCGCGCACGCCGGACACCGCCTTGACGACCGCCGGCTCGGCGTCCGCGAACGCGCGCAGCCGCTCGCCGTCCGAGCTCGTGACGCTGGGCGGCACGCGCAGCCCGGCCGCGGCGAGCAGGTGCTCGTGCAGCGGCTTGCTGGAGTTGTGGCCGCCGGGGCCGGGGCGGTTCACGACCAGGCCCGGCGCCTCGCTCAGCCACGCCGACAGCGCGGTCAGCATCGCGGCCCAGCGCGGGGTCGCGGCGGCGTCCATCGCGACGGAGAGGTCGATCAGCCGGCAGAAGAACGCGCCGTCCGGGTCGAGCGCCACCTCCTCGGGGCCGGCGCGCGCGACGCTCTCCCCGTCGTCCGGGATCGTCAGCCGCCACTCGCCGGCCGCGAGCGCCCGCAGCCCGACGACGCGCACCTCCGCGCCCGCGTGCACCGCGCCGCGCACGAAGTGCGCGAGCGTCGGGTCGTTCTCGACGCCGATCGCGTAGATCACGGCGTCAGCAGGGCGAGCAGCGCGCGGGCGACGTCGGGCCAGCAGGGGCGCAGCTGCTCTGCGGTGGGGAACGCGTCGATCCGGGCGACCGCCGCGCCCGCGGCGCGCGGCTCGATCCCCCAGGTGACGGCCGCGAACTGCAGGCCGAGCGCCCGGCACGCCGCCACGCTGCGCGGCTCGAGCCGCAGGCCGCCGAGGTCGAGCGCCGTCGAGCGCCACGCGCGGTCGCCGACCACGGCGACCAGCTCGTAGCCCTCCCAGGCCGCCGCCGGCCGCATGCGGAACGGGCCGGGGCCGGGCGCGTCCGGGGAGACGGCGACGCGGCGCGTCCCCGCGTCCTCCACCCACCACCCGCCGTCGCCCGGCGGCGCGGTGGCGAACGTCTCGGCGCGCCCCTCGTCCACGCCGGCGCGGCGCTCGGTGACGGCCGCCGAAGCCGAGAGCCCGCCGGCCCAGCCGTTCGGCCCGGGCCGGTTGACCACCGGCGCCGGCGAGAGCGCGCCCGCCGCCCACAGCGTCGCCGCCAGCTCGTCGGCGTGGAAGCGCGCCTGCTCGTCGCGCGGGTCGGCGCGCGGGCGCGCCGCGCGCAGCAGCATCGGCACGGCCGGCTCGACCGTCGCCCTGGCGCCGTCGCAGGCGACCGAGAACATGCGCGCCGCCCGCGCGGGCGGCGCCACCGTCACCGCCCGCCCGCCGGCGCGCGCCAGCTCGGCCAGCCCGGCCACGACCGGATCGCCGTCGTCCCCCACGAGCAGCAGCGACGGGTCCACGCGCGCCGCGCTCACATGACCGGCTTCGAGCGGGCCAGCAGCGTCGGCACCCGCTCGCCGTGCAGGCGGGCGACCGCGTTGAGGCCGTCGGCGTCGAGGGCCGCGGGGTCGCCCCTGAGGATCCTCGGGTCCTCGATCCCCTCGACCTCGCCGAGGTCCTTCCCGGCCTCGCCGCCCTCCTTGAAGTCCTTGCCCTCCTTGAAGTCCTTGCCCTCCTTGAACCCCTTGGTCCCGGCGTCGTCGATGACGCCGATGTCCGGGCCCGTCGCCACCTCGCCGACCTCCGCCCCGTCCTTGCGGCCGTCCTTGCCGTCCTTCTTCGCCTCGGCCTGCTCCAGCCCGCGGGCCACCAGCGCCCGGACGGCGTCGGCGGTGATCGCGACGCGCTCGCGCGCGAGCAGCCCGACGACGTCGACGCGGTCGGCGGCCTCGATGAACGGCGCTACGTCCTTGCCCTTCTCCTCGTCAGCCATCGCCGCACCTCACTTCGTCAGGAGGAGCTTCAGCAGCGCCCCGACGTTCACGCCGTTGACGATGAGCCCCTCGGTGTCGCAGTTGCGCAGCTCCACGCCGCGGAAGCTCGAGTTCTCGAACACCGAGCCGTCGAGCTCCACGCCCTGGAACGTGCTCCCCTCGAAGCTGCAGCGGTCGAACTGGCTGTTGAACCCGAGGACCTCCGACAGCACGCAGTGGTCGAGGTTCACGCGCTGGAACGTCGAGCTGGTCGCGTTCGCGTTGAGCACGAGCATGTTCGGCTCGAGCAGCGGGCGGCCCTGCTCGGCCTGAGCCGTCTCCTCCATTGGACGCTCCTCTGTTGTTTGGAGAGAAGCGTCGCAGCGACGGCGTCCGGCCGTCAAGGCCGCGGCGCCGCGCGCCGGCCCCCTAGCGGCCCTCGTACGTCGCGTGCCCCGGTCCGTGCTCGAGGAAGGAGGCGACGGCGCGCTGCAGATCCTCGGTGGCGAACAGGCTGCCGGACAGCTCGGGGACGATCTCGTCGGCCGCCCGGGCGCCGCCCTCCTTCTGTGCCGCGACGATTCGCTTCGTCGCGGCGTGGGCCACCGTCGGCCCGTTCGCGAGGCGCTCGGCGAACCGGCGCGCCTTGGCGTCGAACTCGGCGTCGGGCCACACGCGCGTGACGACGCCCCACTCGCGCATCGTCGCGGCGTCGAACAGCTGGCCGCTCATGACGAGGTCCTTCGCGCGGTTGGGGCCGGCCTTCTCCGCCAGCCGCTGCGGCCCGCCCATCGACGGCGTCAGGCCGACGACGATCTCCACCAGCCCGAACTGCGCCCCCTCGGCCGCCACGACGAGGTCGCAGGCGAGCGCCAGCTCGAACCCCCAGGTCAGCGTCAGCGAGTGCGCCGCGAAGATCACCGGGAACGGCAGGTCCTCGACGGCCTGGACCAGCTCGAAGCCCCGGCGCCACACCTCCCCGCCGGTCTCGGGCGTCAGGTCCTTGAACATGTGGACGTCGACCCCGCCGGTCCACACCCTGCCCTCGGCGCGCAGGAGCAGCGCCCGCGGCGGGTCGCGGCGCACCTCCTCGACGGCGGCGACGACGCCGTCGAAGACGTCCTGGTCGAAGAGGTTGAGCGGCGGCTTGTCGATCGTGAGGACCGCGAGCGGCCCCTCGCGATCGAGCCGCCACGGCCCCAGGCCGCTCACGCCGCTCACGCCGCCAGCTCCCTGGCGGCCGCCTGGATCTCCTCCGGGTCGCCCGGCGCGGGCCGCCACGGCAGCACGAGCGGGTCGTCGGCGTAGCGCGGCACGACGTGGACGTGGAAGTGGAAGACGGTCTGCCACGCCGCGGCGCCGGACGCGCTCAGCAGGTTGACGCCGTCGGCGCCGAGCCGCTCCCTCGCCCGCGTCGCGAGCCGCTGGGCGGCGCGCATGCACGCGTCGAGGTCCTCCTGCGGGATCGCGAGCAGGTCGCGAGCGTGGTCGCGCGGCACCACGAGCGCGTGCCCGCGCGTGGCCGGGTTGATGTCCATGAACGCGACCGTCCGGTCGTCGGAGTCGACGACGGTCGCCGGCAGGTCGCCGCCCACGATCTTGCAGAAGATGCAGTCCGGATCCGCTGGCATGGCGGCGGACTGTACCCTCCGGCGCTCGCGATGCCTGCCGACCGCGCAGAGCTGGAGCAGATCGTCCGCACTCTCGAGTCATGGGAGCGCGGATCGGCGTCAGACGGCGAGCGGCGCGCGGCCGAGTGGATCGCCGGGCGCCTGCGCGAGCTCGGCTACGAGCCGCACGTCGAGGAGGAGCGCGCGCACGGCGGCTACTGGTGGCCGCTCGGCATCTTCAGCGCCAGCGCCGCCGTTGCCGGGCTGCTCGGCCGGCGCCTGCTCGGGACGCTCGTCGGCGCGATCGCCGCGGCCGGCGTGTGGGACGAGCTCGGGCTCTGGCGCGAGTGGACGCGCCGGCTGCTTCCCAAGCGGTCGACGTGGAACGTCCACGCAGTGGCCGGCGACCCGGACGCCGACCGGACCGTCGCGATCGTCGCCCACCACGACGCCGCCCACACCGGCGCGATCTTCGACTTCACGCTCGTCCACTGGTACGCGCGCACGTTCCCCCGGGCGCTGGAGCGCGGGCGCAAGTGGCCGGGACTGATGTGGCTCGTGTTCGCCGGGCCGGTGCTCGTCGGGCTCGGCTCGCTGCTCGGGCTGCGGCGGGTGCGGCTCCTCGGGGCGTTCCTCGCCGCCGGCGGCGCGGCGAACTTCGCCGACATCGGCCGCAGCCCGGTCGTGCCCGGCGCGAACGACAACCTCACGGCGGTCGCGGCGATGCTCGAGGTCGCGCGGGCGCTGCGCGACGAGCCGGTCGAGGGCGTCCGCGTGCTGCTCGTCTCGACGGGGTCGGAGGAGTCGTTCGAGGAGGGGATGCTCGCGTTCGTCCAGCGGCACGCGCACGAGCTGCCGAAGGACCGCACCGACGTCGTCGTCCTCGACACGGTCGGCTCGCCGCACCTCATCCTGCTCGAAGGCGAGGGAATGCTGGTCGCGCGCCCCTACGACGAGCGGCTCAAGGACCAGATCGCCGCGGCGGCCGAGGAGGTCGGGGTCCCGCTCATCCGCGAGCACTGGCTGTCGTTCGGGTCGGACGCCCTCGTCGCGCTGCGCAAGGGCTACCGGACGGCGCTGCTCGCCTCGTTCGACGACCACAAGCTGCCGACGAACTACCACCAGCCGACCGACGTCGCCGACAACGTCGACTTCGAGACGGTCCGGCAGGCCGCGGACGTCACCGAGGCGACCGTGCGACGCCTCGCGCGTACCTGATCGCGTCCTCGCGCGTGGTCAGCTCGCCCGCGTACTGCGCCGCCGCGATCTCGCCGAGCAGGCGGCCGACCTCGGGTCCCGGCGCGATGTCCAGCGCGCGCGCGAGCTCGTTGCCGCGCACGAGCGGGGGCGGCGGGCCGTGCTCGTGCCAGTCGAGCGCCGGGCCGAGCAGCTCGCGGACGACCTCCAGGTGGCGGCCGATCGCCTCGTCGTGCTTGCGCCCGCGGGTGGCGAGCCGGTCGGCGACCGACAGCAGGAGCGTGTCGGCGGCGACGGGGTCGGCGGCCTTCAGGTAGGCGTGGACCGTGCGCCCGTCGAGCGGGCGCGCGTGGACGAGGAAGCCGGGGCGCAGGTGGTGGCGGGTCACCGCGGCGACGTGGGCGCGCAGGCGCTCGGACGTCCTCAGCCGGGTCAGGATCTCGCGCACCATCTGGTCGCCGAGCGCGTCGTGGCCCGGGAAGCCGTAGCCGCCCTTGGCGCTCGGCGTCTGCGTCCGCGCCTTGCCGACATCGTGGAGGAGCGCCGCGAAGCGCAGGGCGCCGGCGCGGTCGAGCTCGTCGGCGAGCGGCGCCCGCAGGAACGCCGCCGCGCGCGCGCCGAGGGCCGCGTCGCCGAGGACGCCCGCGGGGTCGCGGTCGAGGGCGATCGTGCGCTCGAGGACCTCGACCGTGTGCCCGTAGGCGTCGCGGTGGTGGTAGACGGTCTGCTCGATCCCGCGCAGCGCCGCCAGCTCGGGTAGGACGACGTCGAGCGCGCCGGAGCGGTCGAGCAGCGCGAGGCCGTCGAGCGCACGGTCGGCGACGACGATGCGCTTGAGCTCGGCGAAGATCCGCTCGGCCGAGACGCCCGCGAGGAGCGGCGCGTGGCGCCCGGCGGCGGCGACGCTCGCGGCGTCGGGCTCCAGGCCCAGCTCGCAGGCCAGCCGGGCGAGGCGCATGACGCGCAGCGGGTCGTCCGCGAAGGCGCGCTCGGCGACGGCGCGCAGGCGGCGCGCGGCGAGGTCCCCGGCGCCGCCGAGGGGGTCGACGAGGGACTGGGGCGAGCCGGGCGCCGCCGCGCCGCCCTGCAGCGGCTCGGCCATCGCGTTCACCGTGAAGTCGCGCAGCGAGAGGTCGGCGTCGAGCGAGCCGCCGCGCAGGGGCGACAGGTCGGCCTGCCAGCGGCGGTCTGGGTCGACGACCCGCCAGGCGCCGAAGACGTCGGACAGCTCGAAGTACGGCCCGCCGGCCGCGCGCGCGAGCCGCCTGGCCGCCGCGCGGACGTCGCCGTCCACCACGAGGTCGAGGTCGTCGACCGGCCGGCCGAGGAGCCGGTCGCGCAGCGCGCCGCCGACGAGCCAGGCGCGCTCGCCGGCGAGGGCGTCGCGGGCGAGGGAGAGAGGGTCGCCGCTCACGCCGGCTCCCCGTCGCGGTGGTACTCGCGCGTCACCCGCCCCGTGATCCCGCACGTCACCTCGTAGTTGATCGTGTCCAGGCGCCGGGCCACCTCCTCGGCGAGGATCCGCTCGCCGCCCTGCTCGCCGATCAGCACCGCGGGCGCGCCGGCGCGCTCGGGCGCGTCCGGCCCGAGGTCGACCGTCACGTTGTCCATGCTCACCGTCCCGACCAGCGGCCGGCGGCGCCCGCCGACGAGCACGTCGGCGTTGTTGGTCAGCCCGCGCCGCACGCCGTCGCCGTAGCCGATCGGCAGCGTCGCGAGCGTCGTCGGCGACGACGCGACGAACCGCCGCCCGTACCCCGCGCTCTCCCCCGGGGCGCAAGGCTTGACGGCCGCCGCGTACGACTCGAGCGCCAGCGCGGGCTCGAGCCCGCGGGCGAACGGGTCCTCGTGGAACGGGTCGAGCCCGTAGGTCGCGATCCCGCAGCGGACGAGGTCGAAGTGCGCCGCCGGCTCGCGCAGCGTCGCCGCGCTGTTGGCGGCGTGGACGACCAGCTCGGGCCGGGCCGCCTTCAGCGGCGCGACCCACTCTGCGAACCGGGCAAGCTGCTCGCCGAGGAACCGGTCGCCGGGCTCGTCGGCGGTCGCGAAGTGCGTCATGAGGCCGACCACGCCCTCCCGCCGGGCCAGCCGCGTCGCCAGGCCGGCGTCGCGCGTCCCCAGCCGGCCCAGGCCGGTGTCGAGCTTGACGTGCAGCCGCGCGCCGGCCGCCGCGTCCGCGAAGGCCTCGGTCCACGCGACCAGGTCGGCGTCGGCCGCCAGGGCGTCCCCCAGCTCCTCCGGCGACACCGCTCCCAGGACCATCAGCCGCGCGCCGATCCCCGCGGCGCGCAGGTCGCGCGCCTCCGCCGCCGTCGCCACCGCGAGCCAGCGGGCGCCGCCGGCCAGCGCCGCCCGCGCGCTGTCGGCGGCGCCGTGCCCGTACCCCTCGGCCTTCACGACCGCGCACAGCTCCGCGCCGCCGGCCGCCGCGGAGAGCGCGCGGCAGTTGCGCTCGATCGCCGCGAGGTTCACGCGGGCGAGCGCGCGCAGCGGCATCGCGCTACAGCCCGGCGAGGGTCTCGAGCACCTCGGCGCGCGAGACGAGCCCGACGTACCGGCCGTGCTCGACCACGGGCAGCCGGTTGTGCTTCTTGTCGGCCATGATCCGCGCGGCCTCGCGGACGTCCGCCGCCGCGTCCACCGTGATCGGGTCGGCGGTCATCATGTCCTCCACGTCGGCGGCCGCCGCCTTGCGCAGGCGCTCCTCGAAGCGGCTCAGCGGCTCGAGGAACACGACCCCGCCGAACAGGCTGATCATGTGGGGCAGGCGCAGGTCGCGCTCGTCGTCGCCGATGACGAGGTCGCTCTCGGTCACGATCCCCACGCAGCGCCCGCCGTCGTTCACGACCGGCACGGCCGGCAGCTCCTGGTCGGCCATCAGGTGGACGACGGTCTCCACGCGGTCCTCCGGCTTCACCGTCGGGATGCGCGTGTCCATGATCTCGCGAACGGCGGGCATCGGTTCGGCACCCTACCGCGGGCGCCCGAGCGCCTCGATCACGTCGCTCGCGATCACGGAGTCGGGGCTGCGGTCCCGCGCCGCCGCCGCCCCCGCGCGCAGGTGGGCCAGGACGCCGGCGCACGCCGCCGCGAACGGGTCGAGCCCCTTCGCGAGCAGCGCGGCGATCACGCCGGAGAGCACGTCGCCCGTGCCCGCCGTCGCGAGCGCCGGCACGCCGCCGCGCGACACCGCCGCGCGGCCGTCGGGCGCCGCGACGATCGTGTCGTCGCCCTTCAGCACGACGATCGCCTGCGAGCGCGCCGCCGCCTCGCGCGCGTGCCGCAGTCGCTGGGCGTTGACCGCGGCGCTCTCGACGCCGAGCAGCCGCCCGAGCTCGCCCCCGTGCGGGGTGAGGATCGCCGGGGCGCCGCGCCCCGCGAGCGCCCCCAGCCGCCCCGCGTGCGCGTTCAGCCCGTCGGCGTCGACGACGACCGGCATCTCCGCGGCGGCGACCAGCTCGCGCGCGAGGGCGAACGCGCCGTCCGACTTCCCGAACCCCGGCCCGACGACCAGCGCGCCGCCGCGCTTCGACGCCTCCTCGAGGACCCGCTCGCACCCGTCCTCGGTCAGCGCGCCGCCGTCGTCGGGGAGCGGGATCGTCATGACCTCCAGCAGCCGGGTCTCGAACACGAGGTTGAGCGAGGCGGGGACGCAGCAGGTGACGTACCCGGCGCCGGCGCGCATCGCGGCCTCCGCGGCCATGCACGGCGCGCCGGTCAGCCCGGTCGAACCCCCGACGACGAGCACGTGGCCGCTCGAGAACTTCGTGGAGTCCGCGGCGCGGCGGGGCACGGCGTCGAGGACCGCGTCCCCGATGAGCCCCGCGTCGGCCTCGACGGGCGCGCCCGGCGGGATGCCGATCTCGATCACCCGCACGTCGCCGGCGTGCTGCTTGCCGGGCGCGATCCACAGCCCCGGCTTGGCCCGGTGGAACGTCGCCGTCGCGACGGCGCGCACCGCGACGTCCTCCACCGCGCCGGTCGACGCGTCGACGCCGCTCGGCACGTCGCAGGCCACGACCGGGACCGGCGCCTCGTTGAGGGCGAGGATCGCGGAGCGGACCGGCTCGCGCACCTCGCCCGAGAACCCGGTGCCGAGCAGCGCGTCGACCGCCACCGCCGCCCCGTCGAGCAGCGCGGCGTCGAACGCGACCGGCGGGTCGCCGGGCAGCCGGTCGAGGTTGGCCTTCGCGTCGCCGCGATACCCGTCGAGCCCGGCCGTCGTCACCACCCGCACCTCCCGCCCGGCTTCGCGCAGCAGCCGCGCGGCCACGAACCCGTCCCCGCCGTTGTTCCCGCCCCCGCAGACCACGACGACCGGCCCCTCCGGCGCCACCTCCGCCGCGACCCGCGCCAGCCCCTCCCCCGCTCGCTCCATGAGGTCCACGCCGGGGACGCCCCGCTCCTCGATCGCCCACCGATCGGTCGCGCGCATCCGCTCCGCGTCGGGAAGCGGCTCCAGCCAGTCGGGGAGGGGCGTCACGCGGGCGGACGCTACCGCGCGGGGCGCCGCGCCCGCTTGACACGTTTGATGGACGGATGTAGACCATGCAGCATGGCTCTCGGCGATCGCGTCGTCTGCGTCGAGCCGATCTCGAAGAACCTGACCGGAGCGCTCGACCTCGTGGAGTCCGCGCTCGAACGGTGCGAGAAGCTCGAGTGCGAGTCGCTCGAGACCTACCACCGCTTCCGGTTCGAGGTGGGCGGCCACGACTGCGACTCCGAGATCGGGCGGCTGCTCGACGGCCTGCTCCACGGCACGCTGGTGCACAAGTTCGCCGAGGGCAAGGGGACGATGCGCGGCGTGCACGAGGGAAGCTGGCGGCTCAGGGGGGCGGTGCTCGCCGCCGGCCGGCTGCGCGGGATCACGAACGCCGGCACCCACCGCGAGCCGGCGTTCGAACCCTGTCAGAAGTGCCACCACCCCGGCGTCATGGAGGGGATCCTGTACGGGAAGGTCCGCCGGGCGGACACCAGCCGCTTCGTCGGCTGCGAGATCCGGGCGGCGTACCGGATCGCGTTCGAGGCCGACGAGCAGGGCGGCGGGGGCGACGCCCGCGGCACGCTCGAGGGCGGCCTCCTGTGCCCCTGCCCGGAGTGAGCGGCCCTACTCGACCGTGACGGTCTTCGCGAGGTTGCGCGGCTGGTCGACGTTCAGCCCGAGCCGGCGGGCGATCGCGTAGGCCAGCATCTGCAGCGGGATCACCGCGAGGAGCGCCTGCAGGAGCCACTCGGTGCGCGGCACGCGGATGACCTCCTCGGCGTGCTCGCCGATGTCGACGTTGCCCTCGGTCGCGATCGCGATGACGTGGGCGCCGCGGGCGCGGACCTCCTGGATGTTCGACACCATCTTGTCGAGCACCGGCGAGTCGGTCGCGACGGCGATGACCGGCGTCCGCTCGCTGAGCAGCGCGATCGGGCCGTGCTTCATCTCCCCCGCCGCGTAGGCGTCGGTGGCGATGTAGGAGATCTCCTTGAGCTTCAGCGCTCCCTCCAGCGCCACCGGCAGCCCGACGTGGCGGCCGAGGTAGAGGAAGAACTGGTCCTGGAAGTGGCGGTCGGCGGCGCGCTCCACGACGCCGTCCGCGTCGAGACCCTCGATCAGCTCGGCGATGAGGTGCGGCAGCCGCTTGATCTCGTGCACCAGCTCGGCGAGCCGCGGCGTCTCGAGGGCGCCCTGCAGCTCGGCGATCCGCAGTGCCAGCAGCAGCATGACCGCCACCTGGCACGTGAACGTCTTGGTCGCCGCGACGCTGACCTCCTGGCCGGCGCGCGTGAAGATCGTGGCGTCGGCGTCGCGCGTGGCCTGCGAGCCCATGACGTTCGTGACCGCCACCACCGTCGCGCCCTTGTCGCGGGCGACGCGCATCGCCGCCAGCGTGTCGGCGGTCTCGCCGGACTGCGTCATGCCGACGACGACGTCGCCCGGCCCGACGAGCGGGTCGGCGTACCGGAACTCCGACGCGATGTCGACGCCGACCGGCACCCGCGCCCAGGTCTGAATCGCGTACCGGGCGAACACGGCGCTGTGGTACGAGGTGCCGCAGGCGACGATCAGGATGCGCTTGGCGTCGCGCAGGATCGCCTCGTCGATCTCGGCCCCGAAGTCGACGCCGGTGTCGCGCACGGTGCGGTCGGCGATCGTCTCGGCGACGGCGTCGGCCTGCTCGTGGATCTCCTTGAGCATGAACGTCTCGAAGCCGCCCTTCTCGGCGGTGTCCTCGTCCCAGTCCAGCTCGACGACCTCGCGCTCCAGCACCTCGCCGTCGGGCGTCATGAAGACGGTGGCGTCGGGGCGGATCGCGACGATCTCGCCGTTCTCGACGTACTGCACGCGGTTCGTGTGGCGCAGGAACGCGGGGACGGCGGAGGCCAGGAAGCGCTCGCCGTCGCCGACGCCGACGATCAGCGGGCACTCCTTGCGCGCGCCGGCCAGGACGCCCGGGTGCTCCTTCTGCATCGCGACGAACGCGTAGTGGCCCTCGAGCTCGCAGTACGCGCGGCGGACGGCCTCGACCAGGTCGCCGGTGGCCATGTGGTGGGCGATCAGGTGGGCGATGACCTCGGCGTCGGTCTCCGACGTGAACCGGGCGCCCATGTCGCGCAGCCGGTTGCGCAGCGACAGGTAGTTCTCGACGATCCCGTTCACCACGACGTGCACCGAGTCGGCGGTGTCGAAGTGCGGGTGGGCGTTCTTCTCGTTCACCCGCCCGTGGGTGGCCCAGCGGGTGTGGGCGATGCCGGTGGTCGCCTCGCGGGTGAGCGTGGCGACGCGGCCGGCGGCCTCGCGCTCGGCCAGCGCGGTCTCGAGGTTGGCCAGGTTGCCGACCGCGCGGACGGACTCGATCTCGTGGCCGGCGAGCACGCTGACGCCCGCGGAGTCGTAGCCGCGGTACTCGAGCTTGCGCAGCCCTTCGAGGAGCAGGTCCTGGACAGGCCGGTTGCCGACGTAGCCGACGATCCCGCACATGGTCGGGTCAGTGGTCCTTTCTTCCCACCGCGAGGGGCCGCGGAGGCGGCCCCTTGGAGGCGTTCGAGGTTACCAACGGCGGTCCTTCCCGCTTTGCAGCGTTCAGGTGCGCCCACTAGACGATTCGACTATGGCCGTCAGCCGCCCGCAGACGGCGTCGGCCTCCTCGGCGGTCGGCGCCTCGACCATCACGCGCACGAGCTGCTCGGTCCCGCTGGGGCGGACGAGGACGCGGCCGCGGCCCTCCAGCCCCGCGCTCTCGCGCTCGACCGCCCCGGCCAGCTCCTCGGACGCCATCGCCGCGTCGCGGTCGGCGACGGGGACGTTGACGAGCCGCTGGGGCAGCTTCTCCATGGCGGCGCGGTCGGCGAGGTCGCGTCCGTCGAGCGCCTCCAGCGTGAGCAGCGCGGCGGCGATCCCGTCGCCGGAGGGGACGAAGCCCATGTCGATGATGTGGCCGGACTGCTCGCCGCCGAGCGCCCAGCCGCGGTCGCGCAGCTCCTCGAGCACGTAGCGGTCGCCGACCCTCGTCGTGGCGACCTCGACGCCGGCCGCGCGCATGGCGGTGTGGAAGCCGTAGTTGGTCATCACCGTGACGGCGACGCCCGGCACCCGGCGGTGCAGGGCCGCGAGGGCGAGCAGCTCGTCGCCGTCGACGACCGCGCCGGTGCGGTCCTTGGCGAGCACGCGGTCGCCGTCGCCGTCGAAGGCGAAGGCGACGTCGTGGCCGGCGACGTCGAGGTCCTCGACGTGGGTCGAGCCGCAGCCGGCGTTGATGTTGCGCCCGTCGGGGGCGTCGGCGACGGCGGTGACCTCGGCCCCGAGGCGGCGGAAGGCCTCGGGCGCCACGCGGCACGTCGCGCCGTTGGCGCAGTCGAGCAGGACGCGGCGGCCGCTGAGGTCGATGTGCTCGAAGCGCGTGTGGAGCGCCCTCAGGTAGTCCTCCTCGGTGCCATGGAGCGCGTCGACGCGGCCGATCGCCGCGCCGGTCACGGGGTCGTCCAGGCGCTGCTCGATCTGCGCCTCGGCGGCGTCGGTGAGCTTGAAGCCGTCGCCGGCGAAGAACTTGATCCCGTTGTCGCCGTAGGGGTTGTGGGAGGCGGAGATGACCGCGGCGAGGTCGAGGCCGTAGCGGTCGATCAGCAGCGGCGCCGCCGGCGTGGGCAGGACGCCGCCGAGCAGGACGTCGCCCCCGGCCGCGGCGACCCCGGCGGCGAGCGCGGCCTCGAGCATCGGGCCGGACTCGCGCGTGTCGCGGATCACCAGCACGCGCGGGCGGTCCGCTTCGAGGTTCCTGGTCGCGGCGTGGCCGAGCCTCAGGGCCAGGTCGGCGGTCAGCACCTCGCCCGCGGCGCCCCGGACGCCGTCGGTGCCGAACAGACGGCGGCCCATCGGCTCCGCGCGCGCTAGCGCTTGGAGAACTGCGGCCGCTTGCGGGCCTTCTTGAGACCGGCCTTCTTGCGCTCCTTCACGCGCGCGTCGCGCGTGAGGAAGCCGCGGCGCTTGAGCTCGCCGCGCAGGTTCGGGTCGGCCTCGATGAGCGCGCGGCTGATGCCGTGGCGCAGCGCGCCGGCCTGCGCGGACACGCCGCCGCCGTGCATCCGCGCGACGACGTCCATGCGGCCCTCGTAGCCGACTGTCTCGAGCGGCTGGCGGATGTTGCGCTGCAGGGTCGGGCGCGGGAAGTAGGCGTCGAGCGGCTTGCCGTTGATCGTGTACTCGCCGGTGCCGGGCTTCAGGATCACGCGGGCGATCGCGGTCTTGCGCTTGCCGGTGGCGGTGTAGCGGGCGTCGGCGCCGAGGTCGATCGCGGCGGCGGCGATCGGCTGGTCGGCGAGCGCGTCGGGGTCGTCGGCGGCGGCGAGCTGCTCGTCGGCGGCCTCGGAGAGGTCCTCCTCGTCGCCGTAGGGCGAGCGGTCGAGCGCGTCCTCGCCCTCGAGGACGATGTCGACCTCGAGGTCCATGCCGGGGATCGCCGGCTTCTCGCGGGGGGCGGGCGGGGCGTCGTCCTCGTCGTCGCCCTCGTCCTCGTCGGCGGCGGCGGTGTCGGCCGTGTCGGCGTCTGCGTCCGCGTCCGCCGCGTCCGCGGTCGGGTCGGCGGGGCCGCCGGTGTCGCCCGCGGCCTCCGCGGGCGTGTCGGCGGCCTCGGCCTCGGTGGGCTGCTCGGCGGTCGCCTCGGGGGCGCCCGGCGTCGTGCCCTCCTCCAGGCCCGGCTCGGCCGGCGTGTCGGCGGCGTCGGTGCGCTCGTCGGCGCCCTGCTGGTCCTCGGGCGGGGGCGTCTCTCCGGCCACTACGCGTCGATCTCCATCGGTTGCGGCTTCTGCGCCTGGTGGGGATGGTCCGGCCCCGCGTAGACCTTGAGCTTGGTGATCTGCTTCCGCGCGAGCCGGTTGCGGGGCATCATCCCCTTGACCGCGAGCCGGATGATCTCCTCCGGCCGGCGCTCCAGCATCTCCTCGAAGGTGCGGACCTTCAGGCCGCCCGGGTAGCCGGAGTGGCGGTAGTACTTCTTGTCGGCCCGCTTGTTGCCCGTGACCGAGATCTTCTCGGCGTTCACGACGACGACGAAGTCGCCGGTGTCGATGTGGGGCGTGTACTCCGGCTTGTCCTTGCCGCGGAGCGCGTCGGCGATGCGCGTCGCCAGCCGGCCGAGGGTCTGGCCGGTGGCGTCGACGACGAGCCAGTTGCGCTCGCGGTCGGTGGGCTTGGCGACGTAGGTCTTCATGGCGTAAGGCGGCCGCGGGGCGGCCGGGCGGCTCAGCAGCATAGCCCGTTGCATCCCGAGGGGATCGCGCGCGGGCGTGGAACCGAGCGGCTATGCCGCCCCGTGGGGCCGTCACTCTAGCGACCGCGGTCGCGGCGGCCGCCGCCGGCCCGGCGGCCGCCCAGCAGCAGGCGCTGTCGGTGCCGGCGGTGGTGGAGTCGATCGCGTGCGTCTCGGGCTGCTCTTCCGCCGGGGCGGCCGCCGTGGGGAGCGTCGTGCGGATCCGCGGGCGGTCGATGGCGCGCGTGCGGCACGCCGTGTTCGTGGGCGGGCGGGGTCCGGCGGACGACGTGGCGGTGGCCGTGCTGCGCGCGCAGCGGCGGTCGGTCGACGTGGTCGTGCCGGAGGGCGCCCGGTCGGGCCGGGTGCGGCTGCGCAACGCCGACGGGGTGGCGGCGTCGCCCGGCACGACGACGGTGGCGATCGCGCGCGGGGCGCCGCCGCCCGTGCCCGGCGGCGCGGACCGCGACACGACCGACGCGATCGACGCCCGGGTCGACCGCTCCACGGTCTTCTTCGCCGGCGAGCAGGACGCCACGCTGCGGTACGTGGTGACGGCGGACGCGCCGGTGGAGGTGGCCGTCGAGCTCGTGCGGCGCGGCGGCGGGCGGGTCGCGCGCTGGACGCCGGGGCCGGTGGCGCCCGGCGCCGAGCAGCGGGTGGACTGGGACGGGACCGTCGACGGCGCCGCGGCCCCGCCGGGGCGCTACGAGTTCCGCGTCGCGCCGGTCGCCGCGGTGGCCGCGCAGGCAGCGGAGCGGCCCGAGGTCGTCGACTCGTTCCGGTTCCTCGACCACAAGTTCCCGGTCCGCGGGCGCCACGACTTCGGCGGCCCCGCGGCGGTCTTCGGCACGGCGCGCGAGGGGCATTCGCACCAGGGCCAGGACGTGTTCGCCGCGTGCGGGACGCCGATGGTCGCCGCGCGCGGCGGGCGGGTCGTGTTCCGGGCGTCGCACGCACGGGCGGGCCACTACGTGGTGGTGCGCGGCGAGGGGAACGGGGTCGACTACGTCTACATGCACCTCGCCGCGCCCGCGGTGGTTACGCGCGGGGAGCCGGTGCGGACCGGCCAGCCGATCGGCGCGGTCGGCGACACCGGCAACGCGCGCGGGTGCCACCTGCACTTCGAGCTGTGGTCGCCGCCGGGCTGGTTCGAGGGCGGCGCGCCGTTCGACCCGCTGCCGTCGCTGCGGGCGTGGGACGCCGTGAGCTGAGGAGGGTGTCCGCGCGCCAAGCCGGGGTACGAGTCACGCCATGGCCAAGCAGACCGTTGCCCTCTACACCGTGACCTCCGGCGAGCGCGTCGAGCGCGCGCGCACCAGCCTCGCCGACGCGCTCGGCGACGCGAAGCTCAGCGACCCCGACGAGGCGGGAGCCTTCGAGGTCGCCGTCGACGCCGAGTCGCCCGACGCTGCGCGCGAGCTGGTCCGCGAGGCGTTCGCGCGCGCCGGCACCGGCGACGACTTCGTGATCCGCGAGTCCACCGAGGGCCGCGAGATGCCCGCGGACGACCCGCGGCAGGGGCCGGGGGCGGACGGCGACGGCGCCGACCCCGCCGGTCGGGTGGCGGAGGCGGCGAGCGCCGTCGCGGCGGCCGCGAGCGGAGCGGCGCGGGAGGCGGCGGGGTCCGACGCGGCGGGTGCGGCGCGCGCGGCGGCGTCCTCCGCCCGCGACGCGGCGAGCGGCGCCGGCGGGAGCGACCGCGTGCGCCAGTTCGCGCCGATCGCCGGGCTGCTCGTGCTGCTCTTCGCCCTGCGCCGCGCGCGGCGGCGGTGAGCGGCGGGGCTCAGTCCTTCGAGGTGATGATGAGCACGCCGACGACCACGGTCGCGGCGAACGCGGCCGCGGCGACGATGGCGAGCGCTCCGTAGGCGGTCGCGGCTCCGGTGCGGCCCGACCGGCGCAGGTCGCTGGCGCGGGCCGCGCCGTGGATGCAGAGGGAGAACGTGAGGGCGACGCCGAGCGCCGCGAGCGGCGCCGTCCACAGCAGCTCGAGCAGCGCGTCGGTGTCGACCTGCGCGAGCGGCACGGTCACGCCTCGGCGGTGATCGCCGGGCCGCGCTGCAGGCGGCGCCCGAGCGCCGCGGCGACGAGGCCGAGGACGCAGATCGACACGATGACCGGCCCGAGCGCGCCCTCGCCGAAGACGCGCGCGAACCCCCACGCCGCGGCGCCGATGATGCCGGCGGCCGGAACGGTGAGGACCCACGCAAGCGCGATGTTGCCCGCGACGCCCCAGCGCACCGCCGACAGCCGCCGCGCCGCGCCGGCGCCCATGATCGCGCCCGAGATCGTGTGCGTCGTCGACAGCGGGAAGCCGAGGTGGCTGGCGGCGAGGATGACCGCCGCTCCCCCGCCCTGCGCGCTGAAGCCCTGAGCCGGGTCCATCTTGATGATCCGGCTGCCCATCGTGCGGATGATGCGCCAGCCCCCGGAGTAGGTGCCGAGCGCGATCGCCGTGGCCGCGGAGACGATCGCCCAGAACGGCGGGTCGGCCCCGGCGGAGAGGTCCCCGTGGGCGACGAGCGCCAGCGCGATGATCCCCATCGTCTTCTGGGCGTCGTTCGTCCCGTGGGCGAGGGAGAACAGCGACCCGGACACGATCTGGCCGAGCCGGTAGCCGCGGTTCACCGGGCCGGGCCGCAGCCGCCCGACGATCCGGTAGGTCAGCAGGATCGACATGGCGGCCGTCGCGAACGCGAGCAGGGGCGCGACGAGGGCCGGGATGAACACCTTCTCGATCAGGCCGTCGCCCAGCACCGCGTCGGGCCCGGCCGCGACGAATGCCGCGCCCGCCACCCCGCCGATCAGCGCGTGCGAGGAGCTGGACGGCAGGCCGAAGTACCAGGTGATCAGGTTCCACGCGATCGCCCCGATGAGGCCGGCGAAGACGATCGTCTCCGTGATCGCCTCGGCCTCGACGATGCCGTTGGCGATCGTCGCGGCGACCTCGAGCGAGATGAACGCACCGGCGAAGTTCAGCAGCGCCGCGATGCCGACCGCCGTGCGCGGGGACATCGCCCGGGTCGAGACCGAGGTCGCGACCGCGTTCGCCGTGTCGTGGAAGCCGTTCGTGAAGTCGAACGCGAGCGCAGTCGCGACGACGATGACGAGGATGACGTCCGAGTCCACCGGCGACTAGGTCACGAGTTCTTGATGACGATCGCCTCGAGCACGTCGGCGACGTGCTCGGTCGCGTCGATCGCTCCCTCCAGCCGCTCGAAGATGTCCTTCCAGCGGATCACGACCATCGGGTCGACGCCCGTCTCGAAGAGGGAGGCCATCGCCTCCCGGACGGCGCGGTCGCCGTCGTTCTCGAGCCGGTGGATGTCGACGGTGAAGTGCTTGATGTCCTCGAAGTTGCGCATCCGCGGCATGGCGGCGGCGACCTGGCGGCAGGCGTCGCGCAGGATGCGGGCGAGGCTCTGCGCCTGCTCCATCGGCGCCTCCACCTTGTAGAGGATCAGGTAGTCCGCCGTCTCCTCGGTGAGGTCGATGACGTCGTCGAGCGCCGACGCGAGCAGGATGATGTCCTCGCGGTCGATCGGCGTGACGAACGTCTGGTTGAGCCGGCTGAAGATGTCGTGCGTGATCCGGTCGCCCTCCTGCTCGGCGAGCAGGATGTCCCGGGCGAGCGACGCTCGCTCCGGGAAGTGGGAGAGCATCTCCTCGAGCATCTCGCCCGCGCGCGCGACGTTGAGCGCCGCCTCCTCGAACAGGTCGAAGAACTCACGGTCCTTGGGGGCGAAGACCTGGGACAGCCGGGCCATGCCGCGCGAGTCTAGGTCAAAGCGCGGCGGGACTCTGGGGCGCGCCGCCGCGGGCCGCGGCCTGGCGCACCGGGCGTGGCGCGCTCGCGGTCAGCGGAGCAGGTCGATGAGCCGGGCGCCGAGCGGCCCGCGCACCAGCCGGGACTGCGAGTAGACGCTGGACTTCGCGATGTTCACCGTCGGGATCGACTTGACGCGGCGGTCGGCGACCTCGACGTGCCAGGCGTCGGCGCCGGCGGCCACGAGCGGGCCCTTGACGAGCACGCCGCGGGTGGTGCGGACCGAGGCGTCGGGCAGCGGATCGGGCGCCGTGAACCGCTCCGCGGCCACGGCGAGGACGAGGGCCGCGAACACGGCGGCGGCGATGCGGAGGGTGCTCAGCGACGTGCGCCGGACGAGCCAGAGCCCGAAGAGGGCGGCGCACAGTCGGGCGGGGCTGAGGACCGCGAGCCCGGCGGCCACGGCGGCGGCCACCGCGGCGCGCGAGAGCCAGACGGTGCGCCGCTGCACGGCCTCCTGCGCCCGCGCGCGAGCGTGGAGCCGCCTGACCCGCCGGTCGCGCCCGGGCTCGGCGATCGGGTCGGCTTCGCCGCGCAGCTCGTCGAGGTCCCGGCGCAGACGCCGGTGGTCGGCGACGAGCCGCCCGAGCGGAGCGGGGACGCCCCACGGCCGCGCCCGGTCGGGCAGGACCCGGTGCAGGAGCCACGCGAACGCCAGCGGCAGCGGCAGCGCGAGCACGGCGAGGACGACCAGCTGCGCGCCGCGCCCGAGGATCTGCGCGTGCGGCACGAGCGAGAGGACGTCGGTCGGGACGAGCCCGGCGTCCTGGATCTCCCCCCACTTCCACAGCGCACCGAGGACGTAGAGCGCGGCGAGCGAGAGCAGCGCCGCGGTGGGGACGCCGAGCGTCCAGCGCAGGACCCGCGCGAGCTCCCGGTCGGAGTCGGAGGCGGAGGCAGCGGCCACGCCGGCCGCGCCACCCACGCCGGCCGCAGTGGCCGCGCCGCTCGCACCGACCGCAGCCGTGCGACTCGCCCTGAGTGCTGTGGGCTGGGCCGCCATTCTGGCGCGTCAACATAAGTCAGGCGGCGGACGGAACCGCCACCGAGGGGTGTGGGCGTCAGTTCGGTCCCATGCGAACCCG